>CAYZKQ010000007.1:0-42209 GCA_964478975.1 uncultured Vicinamibacterales bacterium
CAGCGCGCGCGCCGTATGGCGTCCCCGCGCCTGCAGCAACCGGTTCCGCGCCGCCACCTCGACGAGCATGGCCACGTTGCGCCCCGGCGCCACCGGCATGCGCACCCGGGGGATCGGGACGCCGAGGATCTCGTGGAACTCTTCGTCGAGACCCAGCCGGTCGTAGTCCTGTCCCTGTTCCCAGCGCTCGAGGTGCACGACTAGCTCGATGCGCTTGGAGGTCCGGGTCGCGGCGACGCCGAAGAGGTCGCGGACGTTCACCACACCGAGACCTCGCAGCTCCACGTGGTGGCGGGTGAGGGCCGGGCAGGTCCCGATGATCACCCCCTCGGTGCGCCGGTACGCCTCGACCGTATCGTCCGCGACGAGGCGGTGCCCCCGCGCCACCAGCTCGAGCGCGGACTCGCTTTTCCCGATGCCGCTCTCCCCCACGACCAGCACCCCGAGGCCGAGGATGTCGAGCAGCACCCCGTGCACGATGGTGCGCGGGGCCAGGTGGAATTCGAGGCGCGCGGTCAGCCGGGCGATCGCCAGCGGCGTCGGCAGCCGCGTGCGCAGCACGGGCAGGCCCGCGCGGTCCGCCGCACCGGTGACCTCCGGCGGGAGCGTCAGGTCGTTCGTCACGAGCAGACAGGGGAAGTCGTGCGCGAACAGCCGCTCTGCCGTGGTCCGGCGCGCAGGCGGGTCGAGCTCTTGGAGGAAGCGCACCTCGCTCGCGCCGAAAACGAGCACGCGGCCCGGTTTCAGGTAGCGGTCGTAGCCGGCGAGCGCGAGACCCGTCTTCTGGCTGTACGGCAGCGTGATCAGGCGGTCCAGCCCCTCGGCGCCCGCCACGAGGTCGAGCGCGAGGTCGGGCGCGACGCTGCCATCGCGGACGATCGTCCGCACGCTCACGCCGGCCGGGGTCTGGGTCATGGGCGAGGCGGGCCCGGCTAGCCCTCGGGCTCGATCAATCCGAGGCGGCCGTCCTGGCGCCGGTAGAGGATGTTCAGGGCGTCGGTGGCGGCGTTGCGGAAGACGAGCACCTGATCGCCGCGCTCCCGGAGACTGACCACCGCGTCCTCGACGGTCATGGGCTTCACCGCGGCGCTCGGCGTCCGGACGACGGCTTCGGCGGGCGCCGCCGCCGCACCCGCCGCCCGCCGCGGCCTACCCGTGCGGGCGGGCCGGCGCTTGCGTTCCTGCCATTTCGTCTTGAGCCGCTCGGCTTGTTTCTCGACTTTCTGGAGGGCGGATCGGACCGACGTCGGCCAGGCGGACCCGGCCCCCATCCCGTGCAGGACGTGCTCGCCGCGGGCGTGGATTGTGACCTCGGCCAGGTGGCGGTGCCGCTCCCGGCGCAGGATGACCTGGGCGGACACGGCGCTGTCGTTGAGCACCCGCGTCAGCTTGCCCAACTGGCGCGCGATGAGGTCGCGCAACCCTGGCGTGATCTCGACGTTGCGTCCGGTCACGAACGTGTCCATGGCGCCTTCAGTATAAGAGCTTGCGCTGGCTCGACGTGGGGATCTTGAGTTCCTCGCGGTACTTGGCGATCGTCCGCCGCGCCAGCATCAAGCCCTCCTTCTGCAAGATGCTCACGATCTTCGAGTCGCTGAGCGGCTTGCGCGGGTCTTCGTTCTCGATGATCTTGCGGATCCGCTGCTTGATGGTCACCGACGAGACGCTCTCGCCGTAGGCGCTGCTGATGCCGCTGTGGAAGAAGAACTTCATCTCGTAGACGCCCTGCGGGGTGTGCATGTACTTGTTGTTCACGACGCGGCTGACCGTCGACTCGTGCATCCCGATATCGTTCGCCACGTCGCGCAGCACCAGCGGCCGCAGGTGTTCAAGGCCGTGGTCGAGGAAATCGCGCTGGAAGTTGACGATGCTCCGGGCGACCTTGTAGATGGTCTTCTGCCGCTGGTCGACCGACTTGATGAGCCACAGCGCCGACCGGAACTTGTCCCTCACGTAGGCCCGCGTCTCCGGGTTCTCCTCCCCTCCCCGCTCGAGCAGCCGCCGGTAGACCGGGCTGATCCGGAGCTGCGGCAACCCTTCCTCGTTCAGGAACACCTCGTAGCCGTCTTCGACCTTCACGACGTACACGTCCGGGATCACGTACTGCGACTGGGACGGGTTGTAGCGGCTGCCCGGCTTCGGGTCGAGGCGGCGGATGATCTCGATGTGGGCCTTGATCTCGTCGACCGTCAAGCCGAGCCGGCGGGCGAGCTCCGGCACCTGATGGTTCTGCAAGAGCCGCAGGTGTTCGCTGACGATCTTCTCGGTCGCCGTCCCGGCGAGTCCCAGGTGGCGGATCTGCAGCAGGAGGCACTCCTTGAGGTCGCGGGCGGCAACGCCGATCGGGTCGAACTCCTGCACGAGCGCCAGCGCCCGCTCGACGTCCGCGGGGCGCCAGCCGCCCATGGCGGCGATTTCCTCGACCGACGCCACCAGGTAGCCATCGTCGTCGAGGTTGCCGATGATCGCGCGCCCGATCTCGCGCAGCGTCTCGTCGTCGACCTGGAGCGAGAGCTGCCACTCGAGGTGGTCGGCGAGCGAACTGGTCGTGGCCAGCGTGTTCTCGAGCGGCGGCAGCTCGCGAATCTCTTGCGGCGTCCGCGGCCGGTAGCCGTCGTCCAGATAGTCGCCGAAGAAGTACTCGTAGTCGGCGTCGTCCCATGCGTCGCCCGGGGCCGCCGGCTCGGCCTCGTCTTTCTCGGCCTCGCCCGCCGGCGCCGCGTCGCCGGGCTGGAGCTCCTCGGTCGGGACCTCTTCGAGCAGCGGGTTTTCCACCATCTCCTGGTTGAGCAGGTCCGCCAGCTCGATCGTGGACATCGGCAGGAGCTTGATCGCCTGCTGGAGCGAGGGCGTCAGAATCAGCTTCTGGACCAGCTTCGTGTGCAGCTTCTGCTGAATCGCCATGGCTCTCGCGGACGAACACCCCGTCGCTATTCCATCTTAATCCAACCGGAAATCGGCACCGAGGTAAATCCGCTTGACGTCTTCGTCGGCGGCGAGCTCGGCCGGTGTGCCGCTCCGAAACACCGCCCCGTCGTGGATGATGTAGGCGCGGTCCGTGATGCGCAGCGTCTCCCGGACGTTGTGGTCCGTCACGAGCACACCGATCCCGCGTTGCTTCAAGTGAAAGATGATCTTCTGGATGTCGGTGACCGCGATCGGGTCGATCCCGGCGAAGGGTTCGTCGAGCAGCATGAACCGCGGCGCGATCACGAGCGCGCGCGTGATCTCGACGCGCCGGCGCTCCCCGCCGGAGAGAGTGTAGGCGCGCGCCTTGGCCAGCGGGGTCAGATTCAACTCCGCCAGCAACTGCCGCAGCCGCGCCCGCCGCGACGTCCCGTCGCCGTCGACCGTTTCGAGAATCGCCAGGATGTTCTGCTCGACCGTGAGGCCGCGGAAGATCGAGGGTTCTTGCGGGAGATACGCGATGCCCTTACGGGCCCGCACATACATGGGGTCGTGCGTCACATCGTCGTCGTCGATCGTGACACGCCCCGCGTCCGGGGCCGTGAGCCCGACGACCATGTAGAAGGTCGTCGTCTTGCCGGCCCCGTTCGGTCCCAGCAGGCCGACCACCTCGCCGGAGGCCACCTCCAGGGTGACCCTCCGCACGACAACGCGCCCGCCGTACGACTTGGTCAGCTCGTGCGTCCGGAGCGTAGCCATTACGGACGTCGCTCCGCGCAGGCCACCGGCCGGGTCCGACTCCGATTCGCCTCAGTCCCGTCGACCGCGATCGTATCAGCCGATCTGCTGAAAGTCAAAACGGCGCCGGTCGTTTCCCGGCACGCGCCCGGCTTCTCCTCGCGGAGGCGCGCCGGTCGACCCTCGATCCGGTAGCGCTCGGTCGGCGTCTCCCAGGTCAGCCGGCCGCCGCTGGCCGTGTGCGTGCGGCTCAGCACCACCTCGACGCTCCCGCTCGCTTCGAGCCGCGCGAGGTCCCGCGCGTCCGCCGTCAGGATCAGGTCTACCTGTTCGGCGCGCAACTCACCGGCCGGACCGTCGACGTGCGCCGTGCCGCGATACCGCAGCGTCCGCGTCTCGTCGTCGTACTCGATGCGCTCGGCTGTGCCGGAAAGCGACCGAGCCGACCGGGTCCCCTGCCCCGGGGGGGCGTCCAGGCGGAGCTCGACGGCGGCGCCGCCCGAGACGACCAGGCCGCCGCGCCGCTCGTCGAGAACGACCTGGTCGCCGCGCACGACGTGCGCGCCCTGCCACAATCGCGCGCCGCCGCCGTACGTCGCCGACCCCTGCGCGCCGTCGTACGCGAGCCAGCCGGCCGAGAGGTACACGGGCTGGGTCTGGTCGAGCAGCGCGGGCAGGCGCGCGGCCTCGGCCGCCCCCGAAGCGCTTCCGGCCCCGCGCGCCGCGATCACACTCCGCACGCCACCGTCGGCCCGCACCTGCTCGGCGTCCAGCGCCAGCTCGATGCGGTCGGCGTCGACCGTGAGCCTGTTGCCGGCGACGCGGGGCCGCGCGCCGCCCGGCGGCGCCGTCAAGGTGATGCGTCCTCCGGCCGGGTCGTAGCGCGCGGCGGCGGCCTGCGCGTGCCAGTTCCCGGCGGCGAACCGGACCTCACGCTCGAATTGCGCGGCGGCGAGCGTCTCCCCCGACGGATCCCACGAGAGCTGCAGCCGATCCGCCCGGGCCGCGCGCGCCGCCGATCGAGCCACCGCGGGCTCTTCGAACTGCACGCCGCCCGTCAGGGTCGCGGCGCGCAGCCCGCGCCCTTCCTCACCCCGACCCTCGAGCGCGGCGGCGCGAATCACCTGCGCCCGCTGCGCCCCCGTGGCGGGAACCTCGAGGCGCACCCGGCCGCTCGCGCTCACACGCGCGACCGAGACACCGTCTGGAGCGAGCACCAGCTCGATCGTCGCAGCCTCGACGCGCCGGCCGGCCTCCCCGCCCGCCCCGGCGAAGGCGAGACGCGCCCGCTCGGCGAGTCGCGCCTGGCGCAGGGTCCGCCCATCGTCGGCGTACTGCAGGTCGATCTGATCGGCGGCCATTTCCACGAGCCCGCTCTGGGCCGTTTCGCTGTCCGTGGCGGGACGCACCCGGGCGTCGCCGTCGAGCCAGACCCCGACGAGCCGGCTGTCGTCCGGGCTCACGCGGAAGACGGCGGTCGCCGCCGTCATCGTCCGGCCCGCGTCGACGACCTGGACTCCCCCTTCAGCTCGGATCGTGTGCTCGGCGCGGGCGAAGGTCGCCCGGCTGCTGGCCGCATCGAGGCCATCCTGCCCGTCACGCGCGATCCTAACGCGCGCATCGCGGCTGATCGTGAAGTGGTCGAGCCGGCGATCGTAACGCGCCTCGGCGCCCGACCCGCGGATCCGCTGCTGTTCGAACGCGATCGTCCCGGGTGCGTCCAGGATGCCGGTCGCGTCGTCGTAGTGCGCCCGATCGGTGCGAACTTCCAGTCCGTCACTCGTACGCGCCACCACGTCCCCCTGAACCGTGAGCCGGCCGATGCGGCTCGTCGATGGCGCCTGCTGCCACGCTTCGCGCCCGCGGATCACGATCGTCCGCCCGTCGCCCTCGCGCACCGTCACGGTCACGCCCCGCGCGACCGATCGACCCTCGGGGTAGGTCAGGAGCCGTTCGAAGGCGATCGTGTCCCCGGACTCGAGCGTGATCGTACCCGGTGCCGTCTCCGTCAGGGCCTCGGGGTCCGACCGGGGCGGCGAGGACGGCGCCTCCCGGACCGCGCGCGGGCGCGTCGCCAGGTACAGGAGGGACACCAGGCCCGCGAGGAAAACCGCGAGCACGAGTCGGGCGCGGCGCTGCCACCGCATGGCGGACCGACAAGCGCCGTGAAGCCGGCGCCCGACCACACGACGCGTGTCTCCGTGGATTATCGCACGGCCTCGGCATGGCCTCGCGGGCTACCGCCCGTCGGCGGCCGCCCTGACGTCCGCCACGGTCAGTTGCACGAAGGTCTCGCCCTGGTAGGCGTGCTGGTCGAGGGAAAACGCGAGGTCGAGGGCGTGGCGGTGGTCCGCGAGGAAGTCCGCCCGATCGCGCGCCCGCCATGCCACGGCGCGGAACAGGCGACCCTGCTGTCGGACCGTCATGGCCAGGTGTCGGTCTTTGAGTGTCCGGGGCCCGTCGACCAGCTCCACCGGCGAGGCGCGGAACACGGGTCGCGGATTGCCCAGGCCGAAGGGCTCGAGGGCCGCCAGCCCGGTCACCACGTCGGCCGTGATGGCGCGCAGCGGGAGCTCCCCGTCGATCCGGAGGGTGGGAATGAGCTGCGCCGGCTCGATCACGCGGTCTGCGTACTCGGCCAGCCGCGCCCGCAGCTCCGGCACGCGCGCCGCCTCCATGGTGAACCCGGCCGCCTGGCGATGTCCCCCGAAGCGAAGCAACAGGTCGCTGCACGTCTCGAGGGCGGCCAGGATGTCGACGCCCGGAATGCTCCGGCACGACCCGTGGGCGAGGTCGCCGTCGAGCGCCACGACGATCGCGGGCTTGTAGTACGCCTCGGCCAGCTTCGCGGCCACGAGGCCGATCACGCCGCGGTGCCACCCGTCGCCGGCGACCACCAGCGCATTGTGGGCCCCGAGCGTCGGGTCGGCCTCCACCAGGCGCCTGGCCGCCGCCAGGATCGCCGCTTCCTCCTGCTGGCGCCGCGCGTTCTCGGCGTTGAGCTGGTCCGCCAGCCCTTTGGCCTCCTCGGCCCAGCGCTCGTCCGTGGCGAGCAGCAGCCGGAGGGCGATGTCGGCCGACGCCATGCGGCCGGCGGCGTTGACGCGCGGCGCCAGGATGAAACCCACGTGGTAGCTGTCGAGGCGCTTGCCCGCGAGGCCCGAGGCATCGAGCAGGGTGCGCACGCCGAGGCTGTTCGGCCCGCTCGTCAAGCCGTCGAGGCCGAGTTTCGCGATCACCCGGTTTTCCCCGAGGAGGGGCACGACGTCGGCCAGCGTGCCGATCGCGGCGATCTTGACGAAGCCCGGCACCCACCGCTCGCGGCCCGTTCGCTGGCAAAGCGCTTGAACCAGCTTGAACGCCACCCCGACGCCGGCGAGCGCCTTGTCGGGATAGCGGCAGTCGGGCCGCTTCGGGTTCACGACGGCCAGCGCCGGGGGCAGCGCGCCTTCCGGCTCGTGGTGGTCCGTGACGATGAGGTCGACCCCGAGGGCCCGGGCGCGCGCGGCGGCCGCGTGCCCGCGGATGCCGCAGTCGACCGACACGATGACGCGGGCCCCGGCGGCGTGGAGCCGCTCGACGGTCGCCGGCTGCAGGCCGTAGCCGTCGCGGACGCGGTCCGGCACGAAGTGATCGACCTCGGCGCCGAGCAGCTCGAGGGCGCGCCGCAGGATGACGGTCGACGTCACGCCGTCGACGTCGTAATCCCCGTGGATGACGACCCGCTCTTTCCGCGCCACGGCCTCCAGCAGCCGGTCGACGGCCCTCGGCATGTCGGCGAGGGCGAACGGGTCGTGCAGGTGGTCGAGGCTGGGCCGGAGGAACCGGTCCGCCTCCTCCGGGTCGGCGAGCCCGCGCAGGCAGAGGACCCGCGCGACGACGGGAGCGACGCCCAGCGCGGCCGCGAGCCGAGCGACCTGGCCCTCGTCGCACGCGGCGTGCTCCCAGCGGATGGGTCGAGGCGGCACCTCAGCCGCCTCCTTCCTGGCCGGCCGCCTGGTCGACGAAGTCGACGCCCAGCCGGCCCATCTGCCGGAACTTCTCGTAGCGGCGCGCCAGCCGCACCTCGACGGGCCAGCGCCCTACCTCGTCCAGCGCGCGCGCGAGGGGGCCGTCGAGGCGCCGCGCGGCTTCATCCGGGTCGGCGTGGGCCCCGCCGACGGGCTCGGGCACGATCTCGTCGACAATGTGCATCGCCAGGAGGTCGGGGGCGGTCAGCTTGAGGGCGTTGGCCGCTTCGACCTTGCGGCCGGCGTCGCGCCACAGAATGGCGGCGCACCCTTCCGGCGGGATGACGCTGTAGATGGCGTACTCCTGCATGAGGATGCGGTCGCCCACCGCGATCCCCAGGGCTCCGCCGCTGCCGCCTTCGCCGGAGACGACCACGACGACCGGGACTTCCAGCATCGCCATCTCGCGGAGATTGTAGGCGATGGCCTCGGCGACGCCGCGCTCCTCCGACTCGATGCCCGGATAGGCGGCTGGCGTGTCCACGAAGACGATGACGGGCCGCGAGAACTTTTCGGCGAGCTTCATGACGCGCAGGGCCTTGCGGTAGCCCTCGGGGCGCGCGTAGCCGAAGTTGCGGAAGATCTTCTGCTTCGTGTCGCGCCCTTTCTGGTGGCCCACGACCGCCACCGCCTCGCCGTGGTAGCGGGCGAAGCCGGCCACGATGGCGTGGTCGTCGGCGAACCGGCGGTCGCCGTGCAGCTCGGTGAACTCGGTGAAGAGGCGCTCGACGTAGTCGAGCGTGTTCGGCCGGCTGGGGTGCCGGGCGACCTGCACCCGCTGCCAGGGAGTCAGGTTGCGGTAGAGCTCGGCGCGGATCGACTCGACCCGGCGGCGCAAGGCGGCGATCTCGGCCGCGCGCTCGGCCGTGGGCGGCATGAGGCTCAGCGCCTCGATTTCCTTCAGGAGCACCGCGATCGGCTCTTCGAACTCGAGGGTTTCCACGGGCATCGACAAGCCTCACCGGAGCACGACCGCACCGGCCCCGCAAATGTGCTCGACGTCGGCGACCAGGCGTTCGGAGGGCCGCACGCGCAGCACCAGGTCGGCGCGCACCCGCAGGGGGCGCGGCGCGTCGCGCAGTTCGACCTCGAGCGCCACGCGGCGGTCGCCCGGGTGCCGCTCGAAGACCTCGGCGAGCGCCTCGAAGGTCGCCCGGTCGTGGGGCGGCACGCTGAGCTGGACGGCGACCTCGCGCGTCAGGCGCTCCCGGAGGACGCCGATCGGGTGGATCTCGCTGGCGATCACCCGCGCGGATTCGTCATCCTTCTCGAGCTTGCCCCGCACGACCACGAGCGCCTCGCCCTCGAGCAGGTGGCGCGTGCGAGCGAACACGTCCGGGAACGCCACTACCTCGACCGTGCCCGTCGCGTCGTCGAGGACGAACGCGGCCATGCGGTCGCCCTTCTTCGTCTTCAAATGTCGGACGCTGCTCACGATGCCGCCGAGCCAGAGGTCCGGCTCCGACGCCGCGCAGTCGGCGATCCGCCGCGCGCCGAACGCGCGGAGGGCGTCCGCGTGGCGGTCGATGGGGTGGCCGCTCAGGTACAGGCCGAGGGCTTCTTTTTCGAAGGCGAGCTGCTGGACTTCGGTCCACGGCGGGTGGGGCGGCAGCGCCGCCGACAGGTCCCCCTTCGCGTCGGCCTCGCCGAACAGCTCGGACTGCCCCTTGTCGCGGTCGCGCTGGCGGCGGGCGCCGTGCTCGATCGCCCGGTCGATGGCCGCGAGCAGGCGCGGGCGCCACGCGGCGGTCCCGCCCGGCGCCGGCGGGCCGGGCGTCAGGGAGTCGAACGCGCCGGCCTTCACGAGGCTCTCGAGCACGCGCTTGTTGACCACGCGCAGGTCCACGTGCTCGCACAGCGCCAGAAGCGAGTCGAGGCGGCCCAGCGCCCGGCGCGCCGCCAGGATCGACTCGATGGCGGCGGTCCCCACGTTCTTGACCGCCGCCAGCCCGAAGCGGACGCCGGCCGGCGTGACGGTGAACCCGAGCTCGCTCTCGTTGACGTCGGGCGGCAGGATCGGGATCCCGAGGTCGCGGCACTCGGCGAGGTAAAGGGCCAGCTTGTCCGTGTTCTGCGACTCGATGGTGAGCAGGGCCGCCATGAAGTGCCACGGGTAGTTCGCCTTGAGGTAGGCCGTCTGATACGCCAGCAGGGCGTAGGTCGTGGCGTGGGACTTGTTGAACCCGTAGCCGGCGAAATATTCCATGAGGTCGAAGATCTTCGCGGCCTTGCGCGCACTGATGCCCCGCGCGACGCACCCGTCGATGAAGCGCTGGCGCTGCGCTTGCATGACGGCGGGGTCCTTCTTGCCCATGGCCTTGCGCAGCAGGTCGGCCTCGCCCATCGTGAAGCCGGCCAGGTCCGAGGCCAGGCGCATGACCTGTTCCTGGTAGGCGATGACGCCGTAGGTGTCGGCCAGAATCGGCTCGAGCTGGGGCAGCTCGTATTTGACTTCGACCCGGCCGTGGCGGCGCGCGATGAAGTCGTCGACGACGCCGCCGCGCAGCGGCCCGGGGCGGTAGAGCGCGTTGAGCGCGATCAGATCCTCCAAGCACTGCGGGCGGGCCTTGCGCAACGTCTCCCGCATGCCCGAGCTCTCGAACTGGAAGATCCCCAGTGTCTGGCCCTCGGCGAACAACTGGTAGGTGCGCGGGTCGTCGAGGGGCAGGTTGTCGAGGTCGATCCGCTGGCCGGTGGTGGCCTCGATCATGGCCACGGCGTCGTGGAGGAGCGTCAGGGTGCTGAGCCCGAGGAAATCCATCTTCAGCAGCCCCATGCGCTCGATTTCCTTCATCGCCCACTGGGTGGTGACCTCGTCCCGCTGGCTCTTGTAGAGCGGGACGAACTCGGTGAGCGGCCTGGGGGTGATCACGACGCCCGCCGCGTGGACCGACGCGTGGCGCGTCATGCCCTCGAGGCGCTTGGCCACGGCGAGGAGGTTCTGGATGCGCTCGTCTTTCTGCGCGAGCTCGCGCAGGGCGGGGCTCTCCGCGATCGCCCGGTCGAGGGTCATGTCGAGCGCCGGCGGAATCAGCTTGGCCACGCGATCCGCCTCGGCGTACGGGATGTCCAGGACGCGTGCGACGTCGCGCACCACGGCGCGGGCCTTCATGGTCCCGAAGGTGATGATCTGCGCCACGTTCTCGCGGCCGTAGCGCCGCGTCACGTACTCGATCACCTCGCCCCGGCGGCGCTCGCAAAAATCGATGTCGATGTCCGGCAGCGTGACGCGTTCCGGATTCAGAAAGCGCTCGAAGATCAGGCCGAACTGCAACGGGTCGACGTCGGTGATGCGGAGACAGTACGCCACCAGGCTGCCCGCTGCCGAGCCTCGGCCCGGGCCCACGGGAATCCCCTGCTCGCGCGCGTAGCGGATGAAATCCCAGACGATCAAGAAGTAGCCGGCGTACTGCATGCGCGTGATCATCTCGATCTCGTACGCCAGGCGCCGCTCGTACTCCTCGATCGGGTGCCGCAACCGGCCCTGCGCGGCGAGCGCCTGCAGGCGCGGCAGGCGCGCGGCGAATCCCTGCCGCACCTGGTGCTCGAAGTACTCGTCGAGCGTATAGGGCGGCGGCACCTCGAAGTTCGGGAGGTGGTTCTCCACCCGATCGAGGTCGACCAGGCACCGCTCGGCGATCCGGACCGTATTGCGGAGCGCCTCCGGAAGCTCGCCGAAGACCGCCGCCATCTCCTCCGCGGATTTCAGGTAGAACTGGTCGCCCTGATAGCGGAGCCGGTCGGTATCGTGCACGCTCTTGCCGGTCCCGATGCACAACAACACGTCGTGGGGGTGCTGGTCTTCGCGGGTGAGATAGTGCACGTCGTTCGTGCACACGAGGGGCAGGCCGAGGTCCCGCGCCAGGGGCACCAGCCCTTCGTTGACGACCCGCTGGTCCTCGAGCCCCTGGTACTGCAGCTCCAGGAAGAACTGCTCGCGACCCAGGATGTCGCGGTAGGTGGCCGCCGCGGCCGCCGCCCGCTCGACCTGGCCCGCGCGCAACGCGGTCGCGACCTCCCCTTTCAGGCAACTGCTGAGGCCGATAAGCCCCCGCGCGTGTCGCGCCAGCAGGTCGCGATCGATCCGCGGCCGATAGTAGAACCCCTCGGTGTAGCCTGCCGAGACGAGCTTGATCAGGTTGTGGAACCCCTCGTTGGTCTCCGCCAGCAGCACCAGGTGGTGGTTGGTTTCGCCCGGCGCCCCGCTCCGCTCGAACCGGCTGCCGGGCGCGACGTAGACCTCGCACCCGAGAATCGGCCGGATGCCCCGCTTCTTGGCCTGGTCGTAGAACTGGATCGCCGAGAACAGATTGCCGTGCTCGGTCACCGCGATCGCCGGCATCCCGAGCCCCGCGGCGCGGTCCAGCAGCTCCTCGATCCGGCACGCGCCGTCGAGCAGCGAGTACTCCGTGTGCACGTGCAGGTGGACGAACTCCGCCATGCGTCCCCGTCCCGCCTCCTCACTCCCACTCGATCGTCGCCGGCGGCTTCGAACTGATGTCGTAGACGACGCGGTTGACGCCGCGGACCTCGTTCACGATGCGCGAGGCGATCGCCGCCAGCAGCTCGTGCGGCAGGCGCGCCCAGTCCGCCGTCATGCCGTCCCGGCTCTCTACCGCCCGCACCGCG
This sequence comes from uncultured Vicinamibacterales bacterium, assembly GCA_964478975.1. GTDB lineage: Bacteria > Acidobacteriota > Vicinamibacteria > Vicinamibacterales > JAHECP01 > CAYZKQ01. The sequence continues at coordinate 12,285 of CAYZKQ010000007.1, forward strand.
ACGGTGGCCTCGTAGGTCCGGGCGTCCCCCATCACCCCCACGCTCTGCACCGGCAGGAGCACCGCGAACGACTGCCACACGCGGCGGTACCATCCGTGCCGCTTGACCTCCTCCACCACGATCGCGTCCGCCTGCCGCAGGATCGCCAGCCGCTCCGGCGTCACCTCGCCCACAATCCGCACCGCCAGCCCGGGGCCGGGAAACGGCTGCCGCCAGACGAATTCCTCGTCTAGCCCGAGCGCCAGCCCCACCGCCCGGACCTCGTCCTTGAAGAGCCGGCGCAGCGGCTCGACCAGCCGAAACCGCATGCGCGACGGCAGCCCGCCGACGTTGTGGTGGCTCTTGATCGCGGCCGCCGGCCCGACCACCGAGACACTCTCGATCACGTCGGGGTACAGCGTCCCTTGCGCGAGAAACTCGAACGGCCCGAGCTCAACCGCCCGCGCCTCGAACACGTCGATGAAGGTCGCCCCGATGATCTTCCGCTTCTGCTCGGGATCCGTGACCCCGCGGAGCCGCTCCAGAAACAGGGCCGACGCGTCCACGGACACCACCGGCAAGTGCAGCCGCTCGACGAACCGCTGGCGGACCTGCGCCGCTTCCTGCGCCCGGAGCAACCCGTTGTCGACGAACACACAGACGAGCCGATCGCCCACCGCGCGGTGGACCAGGGTCGCGGCCACGGTCGAATCGACCCCCCCGCTCAGCGCACACAACACGCGCCCCCCACCCACCTGCTCGCGAATCGCCGCGACGGTCTCGTCGACAAACGACGCGACCGTCCAGTCGCCCGTGCACCCGCACAGGTCGTAGGCGAACCGGCGCAGCATCTCCAGCCCATGCTCGGTGTGGGCGACCTCGGGATGAAAGAGCAGCCCGTACAGCCGGCGCCCGGGGTCTTCCATCGCCGCCACCGGGGCGTTCGCACTGGTCGCCACGACCTCGAAGCCCGGCGGCGCCGCCGCGACCACGTCCCCGTGGCTCGCCCACACCCGCAAGTCCCGCGGCAGCGAATCGAGCAGCCCGCTCGGCCGCTCGCGGTGGACCGTGGCGTGGCCGTACTCGCGGTGCGGAGCGGGCACCACCCGGCCGCCCAGGGCGTCGGTCATGACCTGCATCCCGTAACAGATGCCCAGCACCGGCACCCCGAGCCGAAACACCTCGTCCTCGCACCGCGGCGCGCCCGGCTCCCCCACACTGCGCGGACCGCCGGATAGAATCACCCCCACGGGGCGGCGCGCCCGGATCTCGGAGGCCGGCGTCTGATACGGCACGATCTCGGCGAAGACCGAGAGTTCCCGCAACCGGCGCGCGATGAGCTGCGTGTACTGAGAACCGAAATCGAGGACCAAAATCGTCTGATGGGACACGGGGGTGCCGTTCCTCTCGCCGGACCGCCGGAACCGCTGAGACACAGTCGCCCACGGAGACACAAGCGGGAGGACGACCGGCCGATGCCGCTATTATAAACGCGTGCCCCGCCCGCCGGACCCGACATCTTGTGGCCTTCGAATCGCACACCCCTGTCTCTTGTCCACCCTCGTGCTCCTGCTCGCGTGGCCGGGCCCTGCGTGGCAGGCAAGCTCCCGGTCCACCCTCCGCGCTGGCCCCGGCCACTCCCCGGGCGTCCGGATCCTCCCCCTCCGCGTCGCATGGACCGTCGCGCTGCCGGCCGAGCCCGTCGGCGCCCCCGCCGTGGACGCCGACCGCGTGTTCTTGACCCTCGCCGACGGCGAGGTCACCGCGCTCGCGCGCGCCGACGGCACTGGCCTCTGGAGCGCGGCGATCGAGGCGACCGGCGCGCCGCTCGTCGACGGGCCGACCGTGATCGTCGCTACCGCCCGCGGCCTCGTCGCGCTGCGCGCGAGCGACGGCACCACGTTGTGGCGCCGGACGGAAGAAGTCGGGGTGAGCGATCCCGCCGTGGGCGACGGCTGGGTGGTGTACGGAACCGCCGCCGGTGACCTCCTCGCGGTGCGAGCCCAGGACGGCGCAGAGGTCTGGCGCCGCCCGCTCGGCGCGGCACCCGCCGGGCGAGCCACGATCGCCGGCCCCGATCTGTTCGTGCCCCTCGCGGACGCGCGCGTCGCCGCCGTGCGGCTCGCCTCGGGCGAACCGCGCTGGACCCGAATGCTCGGGGGGCGCCCGGACGGGATCACCGCCACCACCGACCGGGTGCTCGTCGGAGCGACCGATAACTTTCTCTACTGCCTCGCGCGCGCGGACGGCCGCGTTCTCTGGCGCTGGCGGACCTCGGCCGATATCGTGGCCCCGCCGGCCGTGGACGCCCGGGACATCTACCTCGTCTCCTTGGACAACCTCCTGCGCGCCTTGGACCGCGGGTCGGGGTCCTTGCGCTGGTCGCAATTGCTCGAAAGCCGCCACCTCGGCGGCCCGCAGGCCGTCGCGGGTCTGGTGGTCGCGCCGGTGCGCCGGGCCGTGGTGCTGTTCTATGCGAGTCAGACGGGCCGGCCAGTCGCTGGACTCAACCTGCCTGGTTCCCTGGTCGCGCCGCTGTCCCGCCTGGAGGCCGGACCCGACGGCGGCGGCTTCTTCGCTATCACGGTCGACGCCGGCGGCGCCGTGCAGCTTTCGGCGGTGGCCCCGGCAGCCGACCCGGTGCTCGGCCCACTCGAGACGCTCCCAGGTCGCGTCCTGGACGTCGAGTCGCTCACGCGGCCTCCCGCCCCTCCGCCTCCCGGTACGCCGCGTATTCCACCAGATAGGCGCCGACCGCTGTGAGCCCGAGATACTGAAAGAGGATGCCGCGCAAAATCCAGGCGGCGATCTGCAGGGGCACCACCAGCCATCCCACCACCGGCACGAAGCCGATTAGGCCCAACCCCATCGCGGCGAGGATCGAAGCCACGGTGGCCACCACGACCAGGACGAAGACCACCCCGAAAATCGACACGAGCTCGACGAACCGGGCGCGGACGAATCGACCCGCGCGCCGCATCGACGCGCTGGGCCCCGCATCGTCGGCAGCGATGATCATCTGCGTGAGCACGTATCCGAGGTTGACGGCCGTGAGCCACACGAGGAGCGCGATCGTCACGATCGCCGCGAAGAGGGTCCAGCCGAACCAGAGGATCCTCCCGGCCGCCGCCCGGTAGGCGGACACGACGATCGCTAGATACAGGGCGCCGGAGGCGACGTACACCACCAGCAGGCTCAGCCCCAGCGCGACAAACCGCCGGGCGAAGTGAGCGCAGCCGTCCAGGTAACTGTCGATGGTGAAGCGCTGCGCCACCTTGAGGGCGGCCACGCGCAGGGGCGGGCGTTCGATGGGCCCGGCCTCCCGCACGGCCCGGACCAGCACCGCGAGGGTTCCGCCCTTGACCACGAACATCAAAACGGCCCCGCCTACCAGCACGAGCCCGACCGCGAGGCCGAACGCCGCGAGGGCGCCAGGGACGACGGCGAGCGCGTCGAAGGTCGCGCCGGCGAGGTGGCGGAGGTCGCTGGCGAGCAACTCACTCGCGTCGCCCCCGGCCGCGACGCCGACGAGCAAGGCGCCGCCCAGCACCGGCACGACCAGCACGATCTTGAACGTCGTGTCCGCCGCGAACTGGATGAGAACTAGCGGCCAGTTGGCCGCCGTGACCAGCGCGCCGCGTTTGAGATCCGCACGTAACCTGCCGACGTCGACCATGCCCGGGCTGCCGCAGTCATCGGGTCGCTAGCGCCGGCCAGTATACCGTGGCAGGCACCGCTTGTGCCGGATGCGGGCGCCCGCTATGCTGCGCGGCAGGAGGAGTCCACGTGCCGGAACGGGACCGCGCCCTGCGCCTGCTGGCCGCCGGAACCGTCCTGGCGGCGCTCGTCGGCGCGCTCGGCTGGGCGTTCGAAGGCGTCCGCCTCGGGCGCACCGAGACCGAGGCGGTCGCGCGCGTCACGCGCGAGGTCCGAGCGCGCGTCGAGCAGGTGCAAGCCGAGGCCCGCGCGATCGCCGACGCCCTTGTGGCGCGGGTCGCGGATCCGGCGGCCCCGGAGGCCGACGGCGGACGCCTGCGGGAGGTCTTCGCCAGCCTGGACGATGTCCTGGCGCGGCACACGACGGTCGAGTGGTCGGCGACGGTCTACGGTCCGTCAGGAGTACCCCTGGCCTGGGGCGGCCGGCCGTCCGAAATCCCGCTCGAGCACCTCAGCGGGACCGAAGCGGTGTTCGTCGTGCCCGCGCCGCTCGGCCTCCGCCTCGTGCTCGTGCGTCCGCTCGCGGCGTCCGGCGCCTGGGGCCCCGCCTCTCCCCCTCGGCGGACCGGCTGGGTCGCGGTGGAAGGGACCCTGTCGCCGGCGACGGGCCTGGGCCCGCTGACGGGTGACGCCTTTCCCTTCCGCACGTCCCTGGTCGACGTCGCACTCCGCCCGAGCGGCGACGCCTCCCTCGTGACCGTCGTGCTGCCGCCCGGGCGCATGAGCGCAGTCCGCCGCGCGTGGCGGCGTGCCGTGGCGGGCGCCGTCGGGGTCGTCGTGGCGCTCACGGGACTGCTCCTGGTGGGGCCCGTGCTCGACCGCCGCGCCCGCCTGCGGCGCGCCGGGCTCTACCTCGGGTGGACCGCTTTCGCGGTCGGCCTCGTCTGGGCGGCGCGCTTGCTGGTCTACGTCTCAACGCCACCCGCCTGGACGACGACGGCCCTTTTCGGTTCGGGGCCGCTCCGTCCTCGGCTGCCGGGATTGCTGGGGCGATCACCGTGGGACTTGCTGTTCACGAGCCTGGCGCTCGTGGGCGCGTTGGCGCTGCTGGCCCCGGCCGTCGGGCGGCTTCGTGTCGCGCTGCGGGGCCGGCGGTGGCCCTCACGGTTCTGGGGGCGGTGGATCGTGCAAATCGCGGCGGCTGGTGTGGCCGCGGTCGCGCTCGCGAGCGAGCAGGAGCTGTTGCGGCGGATCATCGAGGCGACGCGTCTCGACACCTTGCGCGTCAGCCTCCACCCGTGGGAAGCCCCCCGCCTCGCGTTGATCGGCGGGCTGGTTTTTACGCAGGTGGCCGCCCTGTGGGCCGCGACGCTGACCCTGATTGCGGCGGCGGCATTCCAGGCGCCGTCGCGGCGGGGCCGCCTGCGTCTCGGTCTGGTGTGGCTCGCCTGCGCCGCCGTCGCCGCGGTCGGCTGTCGCGCGGGGCAGGACATCTCGGACGTCGCCCTCGCCCTGGGGATCGGGACCGCCGTCGGGGCGGCGCTCGGGGCGCGGCCAGCCCTCGCGTGGTACCGGCACGCGACCCAGGCGACGCGGTTGCTGGCGCTCTTCGTCCCGGTGTTCCTTCCGGCGGCCGTGTTCTACCCGGCCGTGTTTCACCACACGGACGCCGCGACGCGGCGCCTGATCGACCGCGAGTTCGCCGCGCAGGCCGCCGCGCATCCGGAGACGCTCCAGCGCCGCCTGCAGGAAAGTCTGCGCCAGATCGACGGCGTCGCGGGACTGGCCGGCCTGCTCGGAAGCCCCGTCGGGGCGGGTCCCCCGCCGACCGAACCGGCCTTTCGCCTCTGGAGTCAGACGGCGCTGGCCGAGGCGCGCCTCACGTCGGCGGTCGAGTTGTACGGGGCGGACGGCCGTCTCGTGAGCCGGTTCGCCCTGAACCTGCCCGAGTACACCGCGCTGGCGCAGCACTACGAAGCCCAGGCGTGTAGCTGGGAGATTTTCGGGGAGACGGTACCCTTCGGGTCGGAAGAGCGCCGCGTGCTGCACGCGGACCGGCGCGTGTGCGACAGCCAGGGCCGGTCGTCGGGCTCGATCGTCGTGCACGTGATGCTCGATTACCGCACGCTACCGTTCTTGACCGCGCAGGGGCCGTACCAGCAGGTTCTGCGCTCCGCGCCGGTGGGCGCCCACGAAGCGACCCGCGGCGCCGACGTCGAGGTGGTCGTCTACGGGTGGGGCTTGCTGCCGCTTTACGCGTCCGGAGCCGGAGCCTGGCCGATCGACGAAACGCTGTTCGGTCGGCTCTATGACGCCTCGCGCCGCCCGTTCTGGACCGACCTTCGCAAGGGCGGCGTGCTCTACCACGTGCATTTCTCGAACGACCAGTACGGGATTTACGCGATCGGCTACCCGGCCCTCACGGTTCTCGACCATCTCGAGCGGCTGGCCGGCCTCGTGACGCTCGCCGGTCTCGCGTATGTCGGGCTGCTGCTCGGGGGCGCCGTCTTCTGGCGGGTGGCCCGCGACCGCGTGCGGAGCGGGGCGCAGTGGCTGCGGGAGATCCGGGCGAGTTTTTACCGGAAGCTGTTTCTGGCGTTCGTCCTCGCCTCGGCGGTGCCCGTCGTCACGCTGGCGTTCGTCGTGCGGGAGTACTTCGCCGCCAAGCTCCGGGCCGACGCCGAGGGCGAAGCGGTCCGGGCCGCGGCCGTCGCCCGGCGGGTCATCGAGGAATTCTCGGCCCTCCAGCGCGGGGGCGGCCCCCCGGTGCCGCCGAGCGACGACGTGATGGTGCTCATCAGTCAGCTCATCGACCAGGACGTGCACATCTTCGAGGGGGCGCGCGTGGTGGCCACCAGCGAGCGCGATCTGTTCGCGTCGGGGTTGCTGCCGCAGCGCACGCCCGCCGAGATCTACCGGACGATCCAACTCGACCGGCTGCCGAGCTACGTCGGTGAAGACCGCCTCGGCGGGGTGCGCTACCTCATGGCGGCGGCGCCGGTCGGCGCCGGGGGACGGCCCGCGATCCTGGCTGTCCCCTTCGCGCTCCGGCAGCGCGAGATCGAGAAGGAAATCGACGAGCTCAACCGCGCGATTCACCTCGCCGCCCTCCTCTTCATCCTGCTCGGGGCCGCGATCGGGCTCTGGATGGCCGAGCGCATCGCCGACCCGGTCCGGCGGCTAACGCGCGCCACCCGGCGCATCGCCCGGGGCGACTTCGATGCGCGCATCCTGGTCCGGTCCACCGACGAGCTCCAGCGGCTGGTCGACGCCTTCAACGCGATGGCCGGCGAGCTCAAGGCGCAGGCCGCCCAGCTCGAGCGGACGCACCGCCTGGAAGCCTGGGCGGAGATGGCGCGTCAAGTGGCGCACGAAATCAAGAACCCCCTGACGCCCATCCAGTTGTCGGCGGAGCACCTGCGGCGGATCCACGCCGACCGGGGCGCCCCGCTGGCGCCGGTGTTCGACAGTTGCATCGAGACCATCCTCCGCCAGGTCGCCTTGCTCCGCCAGATCGCCTCGGAATTCTCCGCGTTCGCCTCGCCACCCGCGCCCCGCCCGGCGCCCGTCCAGGTGGCCGAGATCGTCGAGGACGTCCTCCAGCCCTACCGGACCGGCCTGGCCGACCGGATCGCCGTCGAGGTGGCCCTGGCGCCCGATCTCCCGATCCTGCGCGTCGACCGGACCCTCCTCGCCCGAGCGCTCGTGAACGTCGTGGAAAACGCGCTCCACGCGATGCCGGGCCGCGGGGTCTTGCGGGTCAGCGCGGCGCCCGACGCCGGCGGTGTCCGGATCACCGTGACGGACACGGGCGTCGGGATGGACGCGGACGCTCTGGCGCGGGCCTTCGAGCCGTACTTCTCGACCAAGACGTCCGGGACCGGGCTCGGGCTCCCGATCGCGAAGCGCAACGTCGAGAGCCACGGAGGGACGATCGCGATCGAGAGCGCACCCGGGCGGGGCACCACCGTGACACTCTGGCTGCCGGGCGCCGCCGCCGATGCGTGAGGCGCGGCCTCAGAAGCTGGGGGTGTGTTCGGGCTCCGGGGCGGCCTCGGGCGGCGCGTCCCGCCGGCGCAGGCGCAGGATCGCCAGTTCCACGAAGCCGGACAGCAGGTAGCCGTAGGCGAGAACGAGCAGGGTCACGCGCGGCTCGGTGGCGATGAGCGCCAGCCCGACGGCGACCGCGAACAGCGGCGCGTAGGACCGGCGCCAGCCGAGGTCGATCGTCTTGAAACTGCGGAAGCGGATCGTGCTCACCATGAGGAGCGCGGGGACCAGCATGACGCCCAGGGCGAGCAGGGCGTGCCGGTAGTCGGCCAGCGGGTACGGCCACGCGTAGACGGTGGCAGCCGGAATGCCGGCCGCCGCCGGGCTGGGCAGTCCGACGAAGTACCGCTTGTCCCCGAGGCCGCCGGCCTGGAGGTTGAAGCGCGCCAGCCGCAGCGCCGCGGCCGTCACGAAAACGAAGCCCGCGAGCCACCCGAGGCGACCGAGCTGGAACAGCCCCCACGCGAAGGTCAACGCGGCCGGGGCCAGCCCGAACGAGACCACGTCGGCCAGCGAGTCGAACTCGAGCCCGAACGCGCTCGTCGTCCCCGTGAGGCGCGCGATGCGGCCGTCGAGCATGTCCAGCACGATCGCGAACCCGACGAACGGGGCGGCCGTCTGGAAGTCGCCGCGCATCGCGTACATGACGCACGCGTAGCCGCAGAACAGGTTCGCGACGGTGAACATGCTCGGCAGGAGATAGATGCCCCGGCGAAAACGCCGGGACCGGCGGCCGCGTCCGTCTCGCTCAGGCCGCACACGCGCCTCGCACGGGCAAGACCGCCACGACCGTCTCTCCGGCGCGCACCCGCTGCCCCGGGCGCACGCAGAGCGCGGCGGTCGTCGGCAGAAACACGTCCATTCGGGAACCGAACTTCATCAGACCCAGGCGCTCACCTGTCGCCACTACCTGCCCCTCCCGGAGCCGGCACACCAGACGGCGTGCCAGGATACCGACGATCTGGCGCACCACGACCGTGGTGCCCTCGCAATCGAGCCAGATCTCCGTCTGCGCGTTCGACGACGCCTCGCGGCGATACGCCGGCGCGAACCCGCCGCGCCGGCGCTCGATGCGCACGACCCGGCCGCCGAGGGGCACGCGGTTGACGTGGACGTCGAGCGGCGAAAGGAAGATGCTCACCTGGTGCCACGTCCCGGGCGGGCCCGCCGGGTCCTGGCTCGGACCGGCGATCAAGACGCGCCCGTCGGCGGGCGCCACGACCACCCCCGGCGCAGCCGGCACGCGCCGCGCCGGGTCGCGGAAGAAAAACGCGAAGCCCGCGGCCAGCCCGCCGAACACCGCCGCCCACCCCCACCACTGCGCGGCGACGCACACGCTTGCGCCCGCTGCGGCTGCGCCCACCCACGGGAGCCCCGCGCGGTCGATCCCCATCAGCCGAACGCACCCGCGCGACCGGGTGTCAGTGCCCCGGCGCCGACCTGGGGGCTTCCGGCGCGGCCCCCGCGCCCGGCTCCTGGCGGTGCCGCCGCAGGATCGCCTCCATGCGGTCCTTGAGCTGCAGTTTCCGTTTCTTGAGCGTCATCTCCTCGACCTGCTCCGAGGCCGTCAGATAGCCCTTGCGGGCAAGCGTCAGGAGTCGCTGATCCAGGTCGTGATGTTGCGCGGCGAGCTGGCGGAATTCCTCGTCGCTCTCCAACAATCGACACCTGAGCTCATCTGCGCCGAGCGGCATGACGCGCCTCCTTGGCCGAGGGCCCGTGGATGGGCTCGATGACGCCGGACCGGACGCCGGTCCGTCGACCCCTGTACCCTTGCGCACCCTACCACACGGCCGCGCACGCCTTCAAGGGTAACGGGGCGCGCTCCCGATCTCCCGCCACAGGATGAGCGCGTCTTCCACCGGCCGGTCGTAGTAGCCCGGGCGGCGGGCTTTCACGACGAACCCCGCCGCTTCGTAGAGCCGGCGCGCGGGCACGTTCGACTCCCGCACCTCCAGAGTGGCCCGGCGCACGCCGGCGCGCGCGGCCTCGGCGAGCACGTGCGCGAGCAGCGCCCGCGCGTAGCCCCGGCGCCTCCACCGCGGATGGACGGCGAGCGTATGGATGTGCAGCTCGTCGACGACGAGCCAGGCCGCACAGAAGGCGACGACCGGGGCGTCCTCCGTGCGCACGACCCAGACGCGGACGAGCTCGGAGTGCGCCAGCTCCGAGGCGAGCATGTCCCGGCTCCACGGGTTGGTGAACGAGGCCGCCTCGATCGCCGCGACTGCGTCGAGGTCGGCCACAGGATCCATCGGCTCGATCCGCACCATCGGGATCGGTCCCCGGGCCCCGCGCCGCTCAGTCCCCGAGGCCTGCCTCGGGCGCCGGCGCCGCCCGGCGCTCGCGAGCCAGCTCGGCGTCGGGGCGGCGCACGTAGACCGGCACGATCGCGTGCGGCGTGACCGTCTGCCCGCGCCGGGCGCGGCGCGTCGCGATCGCCCCGACGGCGGCGGCCGTCACCCCCTGGGGAACGTGCACGCGGGCCCGCGCCCCGAGCACGGCGGCGATGTCGTCATGATACCGCGCCGCTCCGTCGCCGACGAACACGACGGGCCCGTCCCACTGGGCGAGCTCGGCGCCCCAGGCGGTCAAGACGGCGCGCGGGCGGCCCACGATCGGCGCTGCGACGGGCGCCGCCTCGGCGGGCGCATCCGGCCCGGCGTACGCCCCAGGGCCGTACAGCGCGCCGTACACCTCGCCGCGCTGCGCGTCGATCCAGACCGCCGTCGCTGCCGGCGCCGGCACCTGGGCCAGAAACGCCCACGCGTCGAACGTCGAGACGGGGACGACCGGCCGCCGGTGCACCAGAGCCAGTCCCTGCACGGTGGCGATCCCGACTCGCATCCCCGTGAACGAACCCGGGCCGACGGCGACACCGAAGACCTCGACGTCGCGCACGCGCAGGCCCGCTCGCGCGAGCACTTCGGCCAGGTCGCCCGGCAATCGGGCGCTCGGGGGCTGCCCGCCCTCGGCGACCTGGACGGCCCGGACTTGCCCGTCGACGAGCACGGCCGCGCTCGGCGGGCGGCCGGTCGCGTCGAGCGCCAAGACGATCATGCCGACAGGATGCTTGCCGACGAACAGAAGGTCAAGCTGCTCAATGCTATACTCGAAAGCGTTCGCCCCGTGACCGTGAGCGTCACCCCGCAAGGTCCTGCTCGTCCGTCGGCGCTCGCCACGCCGGCCATGCGCCAGTACCTCGAGGCCAAGCGGCAGTACCGCGATGCGATCGTCTGGTTCCGCATGGGCGATTTCTATGAGATGTTCTACGAGGACGCCCTGGTGGCCGCGCGCGCCCTCGACCTCACGCTCACGTCCCGGACCAAGGACGCCGACGGCGTCTCGATTCCGATGTGCGGCGTCCCCTACCACGCCGCGGAGACCTATCTCGCCCGGCTCGTGGCCAAGGGCTTCCGCGTGGCCATTTGCGAGCAGGTGGAAGACCCGCGGAAGGCGAAGGGCGTCGTCCGGCGCGAGGTGGTGCGCGTGGTCTCGCCGGGGACCCTTACTGACGCGGGATATGTGGACGCGCGCGAGCCGGTGTACTTGCTGGGCGTGGCGCCGCCCGACAGCCGGGCGCCGCGTCCGGCCTTCGGCGTGGCCCTGGTCGACGTCTCGACGGGGGAATTCTCGGTGGCCGAGTTCGACGGCGCGGCGGGGGCGCGCGCGCTGGCCGACGAGGTCGAGGTGCTGCGCCCCCGGGAGATCCTGGCGCCGGAGGGCTTCGACCCGGCCGCCTTCGGGCTCTCGGACCGGCCGCTGCCGCCGGTGACGCGGGTCGAGGCGTGGCACTTCGAGTACGAGGCGGCGCGCCGCACCCTGCTCGACCACCTCGGCACGCCCAGTCTCGACGGCTTCAGCCTGGAAGGCCGGGTGGCGGCCGTGCGGGCGGCCGGGGCCCTGGTGCGGTATCTGCGCGACACGCAGAAGGCCGACCTCACGCACGTGCGCGCCCTGCAGGTCCGGACGAGCGGCGACACGCTCGTGTTGGACCCGGCGACCCTCCGGCACCTCGAGGTGGTCGAGGGCGCGGGCGGCGGGCGGGCCGGGTCGTTGCTGGACGTGGTCGACCGGACGGTCACGCCCATGGGCGGGCGGCTGCTGCGGGCGTGGCTGCTCGCCCCGCTGCGGTCGATCGAGCGAATTCAGGACCGCCTCGACGCGGTCGAGGACTTCGGGTTCCACGCCACCGCGCGAGCGAAGCTCCGCGACGCACTCAAGGGCGTGCAGGACCTCGAGCGCCTGGTCGGCCGCGTGGTACTGGGCGTCGCGGGTCCGCGGGATCTGGTGGCGCTGCGGCGGTCGATCGCGGTCATCCCCCGACTGCGGGCGATCACCGCGGAACTGCGCGCCCCGCTGGTTTGCAGCCTCGCGGCGGAGCTGGACGAGCTGGCCGACGTGCGCGACGCGATCGAAGCGACGCTGGTTGACGACCCGCCGGGCGTGGCCCGCGACGGCGGCGTGATTCGTGACGGCGTCGACGCGGAGCTCGACGAGCTGCGGCGCGTCAGCCGCAGCGGGAAGGCGGCGATCGCCGCGCTCGAGGCGGACGAGCGCCGACGCACGGGCATCGCCTCGCTCAAGGTGCGCTACAACCGCGTCTTCGGCTACTACATCGAGGTGTCGAAGGCCAACCTCGGGGCCGTGCCCTCGGACTACCAGCGCAAGCAGACCGTGGCGGGCGGCGAACGGTTCGTGACGCCGGCGCTGAAAGCCTACGAGGCCCAGGTGCTGGGGGCCGACGAGCGGCTCGTCGAGCGCGAGGTCGAGCTCTTCGAGCGCTTGCGGTCCCAGGTGGCCGCCGACGCGCCGCGCATCCGCGACGTCGCCCGCGCGGTGGCGACCCTGGACGTACTGGCGGCGCTCGCCGAGACCGCGGCCCTGTACGACTACACCAAGCCCGTCGTGCACGCGGGCGACGAGCTCGTGGCCACCGAGGTCCGCCATCCGGTCGTCGAGCGCTGCACGTCGGAGCCGTTCGTCCCCAACGACGTCCACCTCGACGGCACCGACCGGCGGCTCGTGATCGTGACGGGCCCCAACATGGGCGGCAAGTCCACCTATTTGCGGCAGACCGCGCTGCTGGCGGTCCTGGCGCAGGCCGGCTCCTTCGTGCCGGCGCGGACGGCCAAACTCCCCATCGTCGACCGCATTTTCGCCCGCGTGGGCGCGTCGGACGACCTCGCGCGCGGCCGATCGACCTTCATGGTGGAGATGCAGGAAACGGCCAACATCCTCCACCACGCGACGTCGAAGAGCTTGGTGATTCTCGACGAGGTCGGTCGCGGGACGGCCACCTTCGACGGCCTCAGCCTCGCCTGGGCGGTCGCCGAATACCTCGCGACCAATCCGCGGGCGCGCCCCAAGACGCTCTTCGCCACCCACTACCACGAGCTGACGGACCTCGCCGACGCCGTACCGGGCGTGACGAACCTGCACGTCGTCGTCCGCGAGTGGCAGGACCAGATCGTGTTCTTGCGCAAGGTCGTGCCCGGTCGATCGGATCGCAGTTACGGCATTCAGGTGGCGCGCCTCGCCGGGCTCCCGCCCGCGGTGGTGGCCCGGGCCCGCGCGATCCTCGAGGCCCTCGAGCGCGACGAGCTGTCCCGCGGCGGGCGGCCGTCGTTCAGCGACCGGACCCGCCCGGCGGGCTGCCAGCCGGGGCTGTTCGAAGGTGACCCGGCCGCGTCCCCGATCGTGCGGCGCCTGCGCGAGATCGACATCGACCGCCTCACCCCGCTCGATGCCTTGACGCTGCTCGCCGCGCTCGTGCGCGAAGCTCGGGAGTAACGCCGCCGCCGGCCGCGGCCCGCGCCCCAGCGCGCGTCCGCCGCCGCGGATCTTCCGCCGGCGCGGCGCCGGGCGGTCCGCGCGCCTCTGGTAGAATGACCGGGCCATGGCGAAGAAGGCGGACTACCTGCACACGCCGGTGACGCCGGTGACGGTCGAGGCCGGCCTGACGGCCGACGCCCTGCTCGCGCGGATGGAACGCATCTCCTTTCAGGGCCGGAACCTCGCCGCCGCACGCCGTCTCTGGGAGCGGATGCTCCGCGACGACGTCACGATCTTCCTCGGCCTGGCGGGCGCCTTGAGCGCCGCGGGCCTGCGGAGCATCGTCGCCTACCTCATCACCCACCGCTTCGTCGACTGCGTCGTGTCGACCGGCGCGAATCTCTACCACGACCTCCACGAGACGCGCGGGCGCCATCACTTCCTCGGGTCGCCGCGCGCCGACGACGCCGAACTCCAGCGGCTCCGGATCGACCGCGTCTACGACACCTACGCGGACGAGACGGAGTTCGTCGAGAACGACGAGTGGATCGCCGAGTTCGCCCTCTCGCTAGAGCGGCGCCCCTATACGTCCCGCGAGCTGCTCTACCGGCTCGGGGCGCGCCTCTGGGACACCACCCGGGGCGAGGGGATCCTGACGGCGGCCTACCGGGCCAACGTGCCCATCTTCTGCCCGGCCATCGCCGACTCGTCGATCGGGATGGGGCTGTCACAGGCGCGGCACCAGGACGCCACCGCGGGGTATGTCGACGTCATCGGCGACATCATCGAGTCAGCCAACATCGTGCTCGCGCGTCCCCGGACGGCGAGCGTGGTGATCGGCGGTGGGACGCCGAAGAACTTCATCAATCAGGCGAGCGTGCAGGCCGAGTACTACGACGCGCGCGTCGGCGGCCACCGCTACGCCCTGCAGATCGTGACCGACGCGCCGCACTTCGGCGGGGCCTCCGGGTCCACCCTCGAAGAGGCCCAGAGCTGGGGCAAGGTCGCGACCGACGCCGCGCGGGTGACGGTCTACGCCGACGCCACCATCGCCCTGCCGTGGCTGGCCGCCGCGCTGGCCACCAGCGCGGCCGACCTGGTGCGCGCGCGGCGGGCGCCGGTCTTCGACGCGAGCGGCCGGACGCTCGTGATGAACGGCGAGCGCTTGCCCGAGCGGTCGTATCGAGCGGCCACATGAGCCTCCCGTTCCGCTACGCCGCCACGCACCCGGAGAACTTCGCGGGCCTGCCCGCGGCGCCCTTCGACCGGGCCCGCGTCGTCCTCCTGCCCGTGCCCCTCGAACGCACGACCTCCTTCGTACCGGGGACGCGCTACGGCCCCCGCGAGATCCTCGTCGCGTCGAGCCAAACCGAGCTGTGGGACGAAGAGCTGGGGGTCGACGTCGGGTCGCTGGGCGTCGCGACGCTGCCGGAAATGGAACTCCCCTTCGGCACGATCGAAGATGCGCTGGCCGAGATCACCCGGGTCGCCCGCCTCATCGTGGAGCAGGACAAGTTCCTCGTGGTCCTCGGCGGCGAGCACAGCCTCACGCCGGCGGTGGTCGCCGCGGTCGCCGCCGTCCACCGCGGGGTCTCCGTGTTGCAGATCGACGCGCATGCCGACCTGCGCTCGACCTACCTCGGCAGCCCGTACAGCCACGCGTGCGCGATGCGACGCACCCTGGAGCACGCCCGCGCGACCCAGGTCGCCATCCGCAGCCTCTCGGCCGAGGAGGCCCGCGATCTCCCCCACCTGCCGACGACGGTCTTCTACGACGTTTCGATGCGGCGCGAGCCGGCGTGGATCGACCGTGTCGTGGAGACCCTCGGTGACCCGGTCTACATCACGGTCGACTTCGACGGGCTCGACCCCGCGACCATGCCGGCCGTCGGGACCCCCGAACCTGGCGGCCTCAGTTGGCACGAACTGCTCGCTCTGCTCCGCGCGACCTTCGCGCGCCGCCGGGTCGTGGGGTGCGACCTGGTGGAGTTCTGTCCGATCCCCGGGCTGGCGGCCCCGACCCTGCTCGCGGCCCGGCTTGTATACAAACTGCTCGCGTACCTCGCCCATTTCCAGGGTCCGTCCGGATCGCGCTAGCCGGCAGCCCTTCACACAGTTGCACACCATCGTCCGGGAGGGTTGTATACGGGGTATACTTGCGCCGTGACGGACGAGGCGTCAGGGTCGCTCCTCGCGCAGGCGCGCGCGGCGCTCCAGCGCGGCCAGAGCGGCCAGGCAGTGGCGTTGTTGACGCGGGCGCTGCGGCAGCGCCCGGTCTCGCCCGGCGAGGAATGGCGCCTCCGGCTGGCCCTCGCGGAAGCGTACCTGTTACAGGACGACGTGGGGCAGGCGGCCCGGCTGTTGGGCCGGGCGCCTGAAGGGGCGTCGGACCGGGTCGACCCGGCTCTCCGCGCGCAGGTGTGGCGGCTGCATGGGGTCATCGCCCTCGCGCGGGGCGATCCGTCGCGCGCGGTGGCGGTGGTCGGACGCGCCCTGAAGGATGCCGAGCAGGCCCGTGACTCGCTCGCCATCGGGCTGGCGCACTACGAACTCGCGCGGTGTTACCGGCAGGTCGGCGACACCGCGACCGTTCGGGAGCACCTGGCGCGCGCGGCCTCGGCGCTGCACGCGGCGGGGGACCAGCGCGCCCTCGCGCTGGTGCACTCGTTGTCGGGGGTCGCCCTCGCGCAGGAGGGGCGGCTCGAAGAAGCGCTGAGCGCGCTGCGCCAGGCCGAGCGCCTCGCGGGGCTCGCGGGCGCCGACGATGTCCTCGCGACGGTGTGCGGTAATCAGGCCAACGTGGCCATGATGCAGCACCGCCACGAGCAGGCGCTCGCGCTGGCCGAGCGCAGCGTCGCGTTGCAGGAGCAGGCCGGCTCGCCGCACGGGCGGGCGGTCGCTCTCGCGTCGCTCGGGCAGATCTGCGTGCGGGTCGGCAACCTCCGGCGCGCCGAAGAGGTCCTGACGCGGGCCCTCGAGATCGCCAGTCCCGAATCGTTCCGGCGGGAAACGACCGGGGCGGTGTTCGATACGCTGGCTCAGATCCACCTGATCCGCGGCGCCTACGACGCGGCCGAGGCGTGCCTGGCCAAGGCGAGCGAGGCCTATGGCGAGTACGGGCTCCAGGCGAGCCGGTGGTACGAGTGGTCCGTGCGGGTCCTGGAGGCGCGCCTGGCGCTGCGGCGGGGCGACCTCGACCGCGCCGCCGCTTTGGCCGACGAGGTCGCACGCTCGCCGGCCGCGCCGGCGCCGTACGCCTTGCAGGCCGAGCTGATCGCGGCCGAGGCGCTGCTGGCGGCCGACCGCCTCGCGGAGGCCGCCGCGCGCCTGAACGGCATGACCGGGCGGCTCCGGCCCCGCGAGCTGCCGGGCACCTGGGGCGAGCTCCTGCGGCTGCGCGGGCGCGCCCACGCGCGCTTGGGGCGGACCAGCGACGCGTACCACGACCTCGGGCAGAGCGTCAACGTCTTCGAGCTCCTCGGCGAGCGCTACCAGGCCGGGCTCAGTTACCTCGCCCTCGGGGAACTGGCGGCCTCGGCGGGGGCGCGCTCGAAGGCGCTCCGCTACTTGCAGGAAGCCACCGCGATTTTCGAGGCGCTCGGGGCGGCGCCGGACCTGGCGGCCGCCCGTGCGACCGCGGCGCAGGTGCCGGTGGCCGGCACCGGCGAGTATGTGGGTGTCCAGCCCGATGGGGAAGGTGCTATCGTGCGCCGCCTGGTGGACGCTGCGGCGCTGCCCGAGCTGCTGGCCCGCGAGGCCGTCCAGGTCGTGCAGGAGGCGTGCGACGCCGAGGCGGCCGTTTTGTTTGTCGCGACGCCCGCCGGCGAACTGCGGCTCGTCGCGTTCACCGGATGCGACCGCCAGACGGCCCGCGCCGTCAGCGCCGCCGCCATCCGCGGCGTGGAGCCCCGCCCCGCGACCTTGCTGGTCGACCCCCTGGGCAGCGACCAGGACGGCCCGCGCTATCTGGGGGCGGTGTCGACGCGCCCGTTCAGCTCTCTGGCGGTCCAGCGGTTTCACATGTTGGCCGCGATCGCCCGGCAGGGGTTCGAGCTGTGCCAGGTGCGCGACCGCGGCGCGGTGCCCGTCGTCTCGAGCGAGGAGCGGACGCTCGAACCCCTGTTTCCCGGCTTCATCTGCGCCAGCCCGGCGATGCTGCGCGTGGCCGAGCAGATTCGGCGCTTGCAAACCAACGACCTGACTGTGCTCATCACCGGCGAGAGCGGGACCGGGAAGGACCTGGTGGCGCGCGCCATCCATAGCGGATCGCTCCGCCGCGACGCGGTCTTCCTTCCGTACAACTGCACCAGCGCCACCCGCGAACTCGCCGACAGTCAACTGTTCGGCCACCGCCGCGGCAGTTTCACCGGGGCTGTCTCGGACCAGCCGGGCGTGCTCCGGTCGGCCGCCGGCGGCACGATCTTCCTCGACGAGATCGCCGACCTCCCCCTCGACATCCAGCCGAAATTGCTGCGGTTTCTCGAGCAGGGGGAAATCCTGCCTGTGGGCGAGACGCGCCCCATCCGCGTCGACGTCCGGGTCATCGCCGCCACCAACGCCGACCTCGAGCAGCGCGTCGCCGAGGGCCGGTTTCGCGAAGACCTGTTCTATCGGTTGAGCGTCATCCACATCCACGTGCCCCCGCTGCGCGAGCGCCGCGAGGAAATCCCCCACCTGGCGTCCTACTTCTTGCGCGAGGCCTGCGACCGGCTGGCGAAGCCAGGACTCAGCTTGAGCCCCGCCACCCTGGAGCTGTTCGACGCGTATGCGTGGCCCGGCAACGTGCGGCAGTTGCGCAACGAAATCCAGCGCGCGGTGGCCCTGGCCCCCCCGGGCGGGTCGATCGAACCCGAGCATCTCTCGCCGCAGCTCGTCGGCCGGCTGCTCGATCCCGCCACGCCCCCCGCCCTGATGCGCGGCCTCACGCTGGCGGGCGCCGTCGACAGGCTGGAGCGCGAACTGATCGAGGCGACACTGGAACGCACGGGCGGCAACATTTCCCGAGCCGCCCGCACCCTGGGCCTGACCCGCCGCGGCCTGTACCTGAAAATGCGGCGGCTCGGAGTCCGGGTCCGTTGAGAGGGCGGTGCCAGCGCCGACGGCTCGGCCTGGTGACTAGTAGCTATGCACCAATCTGGCGCCTGAGATTAGTCTGTATACACACCCGCCCGGGCTGCGGATCGGCTGTCCAGTGTAACTAACGTTATTTCAACCAGTTACACGACATCCTGTCAGCAGACTGCCACTTGAGTTCCTGGCCCAGCCCTTGATTCTACCCGGGTGGCGGCACGGGAGGTCATCACGATATGGATCATCACGGATTGCGTCTTATCCAGGGTACTCCCCAGCGCCGGGAGCGGCGCCTTCGCGAGCGGCGGCCCCTTCGCGTCCCCGGGCAGCTCGTGTGGAAAGACGCGCGGGGCGCGACCCGGCTGGCGCGCGTCGTGACCCGTGACGTGAGCGACCTGGGGATCGCCGTCGATTGTCTCGAGGGCAGCTCGATTCCCCTCTATCGGCTCGTCTATGTGCAGATCGACCGAGCCGCCCGCGAGAGCACGCCGGCGCTTCCGGAACCGCTGCGCCGGCCGGCGGTGCTCTCGGCTGTCTATCGCATCGGCCCGACCAGCGAGGCGACGGGCCTCCCGGGCAGCTACGCCCTGCGCCTGCTCGTCGAGCCGGAATCCACGGCCATGCGCCTGCCGTGTCCTGACGAGCCGTCCGGCGTCACCGCCGGCCGGTTCGTCCGCTCGGCCTGACCGGATCGCGGCGGACGGGTTCGTGGGGGCGCCGGACATGTTGCGCGTGCAGCGTTGGGATGCCGTCCGCGACGGCGTCCTCACGGCCGCCCGCCTCCGGGAGCGCCTGGAGGCTCAGGGCTTGTGGGTCACGGAGCGTCGCTTCGCCCCCGGCACTTCCTGCGTGCTGCCGGCGGTGGACTACGACGTCCTTCATGTGGTCCTCAGCGGGGTCTTGCAAGTCACCGTCGGGCCCGAGACGGCGACACTCGGCACCGGGGATACGCTGTTCGTGCCTGCGGGGGCCGACGCGCGCGTCGAAGCGACAGGCACGACCGCGACCGTCGCCTTCGCCGGGGCGTTCCTCCCCCACGGCCCGTCCGGTCCGTCCGGCACCCGGATGCCGTCGGCGCCCTGAGTCGCGCTAGGAAGTCCGCAACGTCTCGAGGGCCTCTCGCGCCTCTCCCGCGTACATGGATTGCGGGAACTCCTCGAGGAGGCGCGTGTAGGTCCGCGTCGCTTCGGCCGTCTGGCCGGCCTTGCGATAGGCCCGCGCGAGTTGGATCAGGATGCCGTCGACGGGCAGCGCGGTCTCGCCGGTCGCGAGGCGGCGGTAAATGGCGATCGCCTGATCGACCCGCCCGGCGGCGAGGTGCACATCGGCCAGCCCGAGTTCGGCCACCTGTCCGTACACGCCCTTCGGATCCCGCTTGAGGACTTCCTGATACCGCGCCGCCGCCTCGTCCAGCCGCCCCAGCGCCGCCAGCGCACCCGCCGCGTGATACAGAGCCGCGGTCGCCGCGCGGGTGCCCGGGTACCGCTCCACGACGCGGAAATAAGCCGGGAGCGCGGCTTCGAGGCGCGCCTTCTCCGACGGGTACGTCGGGCCCTGCGGCGGGGGTTCCGCGGGCGCCGACGCGCCGGGAATCACCGGTGCTTCGGCGAGGGTGTGGGCGGCGACGAGCAACGCGTCGGCCTGGGCCTCGCGATGGGTCCGCCAGGCCCAGTAGCCGCCCGCGGCGCCGGCCGCCCCCACGACGACGAGCGCGGCGATCACCAGCGACCGCCCGTAGTCTGCCAGGACCGCCCGGGCGTCGGCGACGAACCTGGCGACGGGGTTTTCCTTGAGACGATGACGTTCGGAGCGCTTCATGGTGTCTGGCTCGTGCTGGTGCGCCCGACTGGACTCGAACCAGTGGCCCCCGCCTTAGGAGGGCGGTGCTCTATCCGCCTGAGCTACGGGCGCTCCACCCGAAAACATCTCATTCTAGTCCAACCGGTTGACCCACGGCGCCTCCCCTCGTATAGTCGCCCATGAGGAGGCCGGACACCGTCCCCGCGCCGGGGGCGCCCGCTACCGATGGCCCGAGCGCCGTTCGTCTGGGAGGTTCAGGTCCGCCGCGAGGTGCTCCTGGACGAGCTCGAGCGGCTCCGCGAGCTCCCGTACAGCCTGTGGCGCGAAGTCATCGCGTCGCCCCTGACCCGTACCACGACCGGTCGCGACGGCAAGACCTATCGCGTGAAGGTCACGGCGAGGTGGGCAGCGCCGGGTTCCGAGGACATCCAGGTCCTGGTGGCGCTGCAGTCCGCAGCCTTGCGGCGCTCGCTGCTCTCCGAGAGCTTCGTCATCACGCCGGAGAACCGATTCCGACCGGCGTGAACATCCCGCCGGCGCACGCGACCGTCTGGTCCCGCGCGGTCAATACGTCAACACCGCGTAGACCTGTTCACCCTGCAGCTTGGCCCGGCCATTGAGCCCGGCGAGCTCGATGAGGAACGCCACCGCCTCGACACGCCCGCCGAGCTGCTTGACCAGATCCGCCGCCGCCCGCGCCGTCCCTCCCGTCGCGAGGACATCGTCCACGATGAGCACCCGCTGGTCCGGCTTGACCGCGTCGGCGTGGATCTCGAGACTGTCGGTGCCGTATTCGAGGCTGTAACTGGCCCGCACCGTCCGGGCGGGGAGCTTGCCGGACTTGCGGATCGGCGCGAACCCCGCGCGCAGGCGGTCCGCGACCGCGGCGCCCAGGATGAACCCGCGGCTTTCGATCGCGACGACCAGGTCGACCGGCCGCTGGAGGAACGGGTGCACCAGCGCGTCGACCGCGAGACGGAATCCCTCGGGGTCCTGGAGCAGCGTCGTGATGTCGTAGAAGAGGATGCCGGGCTTCGGAAAATCGGGCACGTGGCGAATCTTGGCCTTCAACTGTTCATACACGGCGCGCGCTCCCTGTGGGCGTAACGCCCCCATCCCCCGCCGAGACTCGGCCCGGTGCGGGGTTTAGAACCGAATCGAGAACCCCAAATACTGGCCCGAAGGCGTCATGGCCACGACGTCGACCTGGTCCACCCGCGCTCCGGGCGGGCCCTGCCGGATCGCGCGCTCGAAGCGCTCTACGGCTTCGGGCTCGCCCTCGACGTACGCTTCCACTCGGCCGTCGGGAAGATTGCGGACGTAGCCCCTGACCCCTTCGCGGGCGGCGACCCTCTCGGCGAAAAATCGAAACCCTACGCCCTGGACGCGCCCGGCGATCAGGAACTGTCGAGCGACCACGTCCTGCTGATTATACCGACCGGCCAAGTTCCGAGCCGGTCGGCCAACGCATTGGCCGCCGAAAAGGGTCGGTCGCTCGCGGAGGCCAGGCGACACCGCTTCGCGAGGCGCGTGTGCCGTGTCCAGCGGGCGCGATGTGCAGGCACGCGGGTTGCTAGCGCTCGTGCACCGTCGTGACACAGCGGAACCAGGCACGTCGTCAGCCGGCAGGGGGCGGCGGGTCTGCACCGGCGATGTGTCCGCACTGCGGTGAGGTGTTGGCTTGCGTCGAGTGGCACCGGCGCTTCGGCCGGTGGCTGGCCCACCTTGTTTGTCCGCGATGTCGGCGCGAGTACTTCTGCCCGTCCGCGTCGGATCCTGTCGTGCCTGACCGCTGACCCGGGTCGCCGGCAGGGCCGCTCGCAGCGCTTCGCGGGCAGGGGCGGACAGTAGGCAGTCGGTGGGACGCCCTCCGATGGTCACCTCCGGGCCACCGTCGGCGCCTTCCCTCCCGGCTGCCTACTGCCCGCCCCTGTCAGCTCTCCTGGAAGCGGCGTGCTCTCCCTCGACGCACCCGGCTCGTTCACGCCGCGCGCGAGCCACGCCGCGTACAGCTCCGGCCGGCGGTGCTGCAAGAAGAGGCGGCGCGCGTGGGACGCGCCGACCGACGCGAGGTCCAGGTCAGCGTAGAGGATGGCGTCCTCGCCGCGTGGAGCGCGGCTCACGACGCGGCCGTCGGGCGCGCACACAAAAGACTCGCCGGCGAACGTCAGGCAGGGTTCGCGCCCGACGCGGTTGCACAGGGCGACGTAGTACCCGTTCTGGAACGCGGCCACACGCATTTCCGCTTCGAAGAGGCCCTCCGGCCATTCGTCGACCGCGCCCGCCTGTGGCACGACGACCAGCTCGGCACCGCCCAACGCCAGGGCGCGCATGTACTCCGGGTAATGGCGGTCGTAACAGATGGCGACGCCGAGGCGTCCGGCGCGCGTCGTGTAGACGGGCGCGCCCATGTCGCCGGGCCGGTAGTAGCCCTGCTCGTGGAAGCACGGGTAGTCGGTGATGTGCACCATCCGGGTCCGGCCGAGGAGCCGGCCGTCCGCGTCGATGACCGGCGAGGTGTCGTACGTGGCGTTCCCGTCGCGCTCGTACAGGTTGAGGACCACCACGACCCCGCGCGCACGGGCGCGCGCCTGGAACGCTTCGGTGATGGGCCCGGGGATCGGCTCGGCGAGGGCGGTGGGATCGCCGGACGCCGGTCGCTGCGGGTAGAAGGGCTCGAAGGCGAGCTCGGCATAGCACACCAGGTGGGCCCCGGCGTCGGCAGCGGCGTCGAAGGCGGCGAGTCCCCGCGCGAGGTTTTTCTGCTTGTCGGGCCCGGCGTGCTGCTGGACGAGCGCGATGCGCATCGAGTCGGTCCTCCGCGCGACGGATCTATGATAGCCGCACCATGACGCCCCTGGGCTCCGAGCTCGTCGTCACGTATATCGTGGCGCTGGCGGCGGTCCTGGTGCTCGCCGCGGTGCGGCTGCCCTCCATCGTGGCCCTGATCCTGGCCGGCGTGCTCGCCGGGCCGTCGGGCTTGGGACTGGTCCGCGACGAGGCAAGCGTCGACGCTCTCGCGCGCATCGGCGTGGACCTGCTGCTGTTCACGGTGGGCCTGGACTTCTCACGGGGCGAGCTGCGGCAGATGTGGCGGCGCCTGCTGGTCGGGGGGGTCCTCCAGATGGCGTTCACGACGGCCGCGGTGGTTGTTCTCGTGGCGACGGGCCGCGGCTCGGTGGCCTTCGGCGTGTTCATCGGCGTGTTCGTGGCCATGACGAGCACCGCGCTGGTGCTGCGCGGGCTGGCCGACCGCGACGAGCTCGACGCGCCGCACGGACGGCTGGCCGTGGCGGTCTCGCTCTTCCAGGACCTGGCGTTCGTCGTCTTCCTGATGCTCCTGCCGGTTCTCGCGGGCCGCGCGGCAGCGGTGGAGACGCCGGGCCTGGTGGCGCGGGCCCTGGGGGCGATCGTGATGGTCGCGGTGCTCGGCCGGATCGCTCTCCCGCGGTTGCTGCGCCTCGTGATCCGGACCGGGCGCCGCGAAGCGTTTCCGCTGGCGCTCGTGGTCGCCAGCGCGGGCACCGCGTGGTTGTGCGCCGCGGTGGGGCTCAGTACCTCGCTGGGCGCGTTCCTCGGCGGCCTCGTGCTCGCCGAGAGCGAATTCAGCCACCAGGCCCAAGCCGAGATCCGTCCCGTGCGCGACATCTTGAGCAGCCTGTTTTTCGTCTCCCTGGGCATGCTGGTCAGCGCCGCGGAACTGGCCAGCCGGTTTCCGCTCGTGCTCGGGCTGGCGGCCCTCATCCTCGTGGGCAAAGCGCTCCTCGCCTCGCTGGCGTTCGTCGCGGTCGGGACGCCGCCGCGCGTGGCGGTCTCGGCCGCGGTCGTGCTCGCCCCCGTCGGCGAGTTTTCCTTCATCGTGGGACGCGCCGGGCTGGACGCCGGGCTGCTCTCCCCCGCGGGTTGGCAGCTCCTCTTGCTGGCCAGCGTCGTGACGATGGTGGCGGGACCGGGCTTGATCGGGGCGGCCCCGGAACTCGGCCGCCTCCTGAGCGCCAGCGCGGCGCGGCGCGACCGGGAGCGCCAGCCCGCCCCCCGGCAGCACGTGCTGGTCCTGGGCTTCGGCCTCGGGGGGCGCCTGATCGCGGCGGCGTTGCGGGTCGCGAGCGTGCCGTATCTCGTCGTCGAGCTCAATGGCGCCACCGTTCAGCGCGAGCGGAGTCGCGGGGAACCGATCGTCTACGGGGACGCCACGCATCCCCACGTGCTGGCCGCCGCCGGGGTGGCCAGCGCGCGCGCGGTCGTGATGGTGCTCAGCGACCCCGAGGCGACGCGGCGGGCGATCGCCGCGGCCCGCCACCTGGCGCCGCGCGTCCCGATCGTCGTGCGCACGCGGTACCGGGCAGAAGCGGACCGCATGCTCACCCTCGGCGCCACGGTCGTGGTCGTCGAGGAAATCGAAACGTCTCTGGAGGCGCTCGCGCAGTTACTAGTGCGGCTGGGCCTGCCCTCGAACCGGGTGGACGCCATTCTCGAAACGCTGCGGCACGAAGCCATCGTCCGCCCCTTGCGGGGCGCCGGCGACCGG
This sequence comes from uncultured Vicinamibacterales bacterium, assembly GCA_964478975.1. Taxonomy (GTDB): domain Bacteria; phylum Acidobacteriota; class Vicinamibacteria; order Vicinamibacterales; family JAHECP01; genus CAYZKQ01. Next base: position 37,144 of record CAYZKQ010000007.1, read on the forward strand.
GCGCTGGTGCTGCCCGAGGTGCTCCGGCAGGCTGAGGTGAGCGCGCACGAGGTCGGGCCGGGGGACTGGGCGGTCGACCGGACGATCGCCGACACCGCCCTGCGGACCCTGACCGGCGCGTCGATCGTGGCGCTCGGTCGAGGCGAGACCTATCTGGCCAGCCCCGACGCGGCAGAAGTGCTCCGCGCCGGGGACATCGTCTATCTCGTGGGCACCGGGCCGGCCGTCGAACGGGCGCACCGCGTGCTGCGCGAGGGTCCCGAGGCCGGGGCCGTTCGCGCGGGCGTGTGACCCCCGCAGGGGCACCCGCCCGCGCGACGCCGGTCGGCCGCCCCTACGAACCCACGATCACCGGTGGCAGCGCCTTGCTGCGGACGAGCTCGTTGAACTTCGCCAGATCCGCGTCGAAAATCTGCTTGAGCTGCCCCAACAGCTTCGCGAGTTCGGGCTTGAGATCCTCGAACCGCTGGAACATCTGCGGCGTCGGTCCGCGGTCGGAGCTCGTGATCGCGTTGTAGAGCACGAGGTACTGGTTGTCGAGCCGGCCCGGATAATTGAGCGCGTCCTGGCCGCCCTCGCCCTGGATCTGCGTCAGCTCCCGCTCGACCGCCGTCAACCGCTCGTTGAGCGTGCGCGCCGCCCCCGCCACGTCGCCTCCCTTGCCGGCGCGCTGCACGCGCTCGCCGAGCTGGGTCGCTTGCTGCTTGACCTCGCGGAGTCTGGCGAGGGCGGTGTAGAGCTCCTTGATCTGGCCGCCCACCTCGCGCGCCAGCTTGAGCTGGGCCTCGTAGTCCGCCGCCGGGGTATCGACCCGCGGGTCGGGTTTCACCTCGAACGACTGCGTGGCGGTCCAGTTTCCGGTCGACACCCGGACCTGATAGGTCCCGGGCACGACTTTCGGGCCGGCGTCGCCTCCGGCGGCCCACAGCACGGCGCCGGACGGAATGTCGAACAGGCGGTCGTACCGCATCGCCCACGCGAAGCGGTTGAGCCCCGCTTTCGCGGAGACCCGCGCCTCGGCCCCAGCGCCCCGGCCGCGCCCGGGCGCCGCCGCCGGTGGTTCCTCGCCCGGCCGCCCGGTGAAGCTCGCCACCACAGCACCCTTCGCGTCGAGAATCTCGATGCGCACCGGCGCTTTCGGCGCCTCAGCCAGGTAGTAGTAGATGGCGGCCGGGCCGAGGCCCGAGCGGTAGGCGTCCCCGGGCTTGAACAGCACGTTGCCCTTTTCCATGCCCGCCTTGACCTGCTCGACGACGGTGAGATCGTCGAGAGACCAGAACGCCCGGCCTTGCGTCGCGACCACGAGGTTGCCGCGGTAGACGAGCAGGTCGGTGATCGGGGTCACCGGGAGGTTCAACTGAAACTTCTGCCAGTGCGCCCCGTCGTCGAACGAGATGTACATGCCGTATTCCGTGCCTGCGTACAGCAACCCGCGGCGCACGGGGTCTTCGCGGACGACCCGCACGAAGTGCCCGGCGGGGATCCCGTTGGCGCCCGTCGTGAGCCGCTTCCAGGTCTTGCCGTAATCGTTGGTCTGGAAGATGTACGGGGCGAAGTCGTTCTCGCGGTACCTGTGCACGGCGATGTGCGCGCGGCCCGGCTCGTGGGGCGACAGGTCGATCATGTTGACGGTCGCCCCCTTGGGCATGTCCGCCGGGGTGATGTTGGTCCAGGTCTTGCCGTTGTCGCGGGACACGTGGACGAGCCCGTCGTCACTGCCCGCCCAGAGCAGGCCCGGCACCTTGGGCGACTCCTCGAAGGCGAAGATCGTGCAGAAGACTTCCACCCCCGTGTTGTCCCGCGTGATCCCCTTGCCGCCGGAGTACTCCTGCTTGCTCTTGTCGTTGGTGGTCAGGTCTGGGCTGATGATCTCCCACGTGCGTCCCTGATCCCTGGAGCGGTGCACGTACTGCGACGTGAAGTACACCACGTCCGGGTTGTGAGGGGACAGGCGGATCGGCGCGTTCCACTGGAAGCGGTACTTCATGTCCATCGCGCGCTGTCCGGTCTGCAAATCCGGATACGGCCGGATGCTCTCGATGAGGCCCAGCCCGATGTCCGCGCGGGTGATGACCCCACCGTAGCTGCCGGCGTAGACGATGTTCGGATTGCGCGGGTCGACGGCGATGTGGCCGCTCTCCCCGCCGCCCACCGCGTAGAAGTCGGCCGCCCCCCGGCCCAGCCCCCCGGCGCCCCAGCTCGGGACCGACGCCGTGCTGTTGTCCTGCTGCGCGCCGTAGACGCGGTACGGGAAGCGCGTGTCGACGGTCACCCGATAGAACTCGGCGGTCGGCTGATTCATCTGGTCAGTCCACGATGTGCCGCCCGTCAACGACACGTTCGCCCCGCCGTCGTTCGAGTTGATCATGATCTTCGGGTTGCGCGGGTTGATCCACAGATCGTGGTTGTCCCCGTGCGGCGTCGGGTAACTCTGGAAGGTGCGGCCGCCGTCGACCGACTTGTAGAAGCCCGTGTTGAGGGCGTACACGGTATCCGGGTCCTGCGGGTCCGCGTAGATGTGCGTGTAGTACCACGCGCGCTGCAGCAGCATGCGCTGGCTGTTGACCCGCTGCCAGGTCTCGCCCCCATCGTCGGAGCGATACACGCCGCCGCGGTCCTCCGCCGCCTCGACCAGGGCCCACACGCGGTTCGGATTCGCCGGCGACACCGTCACGCCGATCTTGCCGACGAGGACCCCCGACGGCAGCCCGCCGCCGAGCTTCTTCCACGTGTCGCCGCCGTCGGTCGACTTGAAGAGGCCGCCGACCAGGCTGCCGCTGTCGATGGTCCAGGGCTTGCGCTCCACGGTCCAAAGCGCGGCGTACAGGATGCGCGGGTTCGTCACGTCCATGGCCAGGTCCACGGCCCCGGTCCGGTCGTCGACGTAGAGCACCCGCTCCCAGTTTGCCCCGCCGTCTTTCGACCGGTACACGCCGCGCGTCGCACTCGGCCCGAAGATGTTGCCCAGCACGGCGACGTACACGAGGTCGGCGTTTTTCGGGTGGACCCGGATGCGTCCGATCTGCCCGGCTTCGCGGAGCCCGATGTGCGTCCACGTCTTGCCGGCGTCGGTCGACTTATACATCCCCACCCCAGCGGAGACGTTGCCCCGAGGACACGCCGACCCAGTCCCGACGTACACGACGTTCGGGTCCGAATCGGCGACCGCGATGGCCCCGATCGAACCCGCCTCGAAGAACCCGTCGGACACATTCCGCCAGGTCAGCCCCGCGTCGGTGGATTTCCACACCCCCCCACCGGTCGACCCGAAGTAGTACGTCATCGGGTCATCGGGTACCCCCGCCACGGCGGTCGCGCGGCCGCCGCGGCTGAACTCCAGCGAGCGGTACGTCAGGCCCTCGAAGAGGCGCGGGTCGACCACCACGTTGGCGCGCTCGCTGCTGCCCGCCTGGGCCGCCAGGTGCACCTGGCGCCCGGCCGCCCACACGAGCGCGACGACGACGAAGACGACAAGAAAACCCCGGAATCGTTTCATGACGTTCCTCCCTCGCGGTGGACGGGGCGCGCGCCCGCCCCGGAGGCCCCGGCGGGCAGCCGGCCCGCTCGCTCCGGGACTCGAAGAAGCGCGCGCCGATGAAATACGCGACAGGAATGTCGACCGGACACGACCCGATGGTCGGGGCGAGAGGATTTGAACCTCCGACCCCTCGGTCCCGAACCGAGTGCTCTACCAGGCTGAGCCACGCCCCGACCGACGAACCCTATTCTACTCCACGGCGGCTTTCGCCCCGAGCGAGAGGTCCTCGACAAGGTCGAGCGCCGCGTAATTCGTGAGGTCGGGGTGCAGTGGCGTGACCGAAATGAACCCGGCGCGCACGGCGTGGTAATCGGACAACTCGTGGGGCTCCCAGTGGTCCCGACCTTCCTCGATCCAGTAATACGGCTGCCCCCGGGGGTCGATCTTCTCAGCGACCGACGTCACGTGGTTCCGCTTGCCCTGGGTCGTGACCCGAAACCCCCGCGGCTGGCCTCGCGGCACGTTGACGTTGAGGAACGTGCGCGGCGGGAGCCCCCGCCGCAGCACGGCCTCCGCCAGGCGCGCCGCGGCGTCGGCGGCGGGGCCGAAGTCGAACGTCCCGTCGGTCCGCTCGAGCGAGACTGCGATCGCCGGGGTCCCGAGCAAGGCGCCTTCCATGGCCCCGGCGACGGTCCCGGAGTAAGTCACGTCGTCGCCGAGGTTCCAGCCCTTGTTGATGCCCGACACGACCAGGTCCGGCAACCCCTTGAGCACCGTGATCACCCCGATGTTGACACAGTCGGTAGGCGTCCCGTCGACGGCGAACACGCGCGCGTCGATCCGCTCGAGCCGGAGGGGCCGGCGCAGTGTCAGGGCGTGGCCGATGGCGCTCGTTTCGACGAGCGGCGCCACGACCGTGACCTCGCCGAGGCGCCGGAGGGCGTCGGCGAGCGCCACGAGGCCATCCGAGCGGACCCCATCGTCGTTGGTGACCAGAATGCGCTTCATCGGGAACTCCCAGTATACCGCTCCGGGCGCGCCCTCCGGGACCCTGGCACGACGAGCGCCAGCAGGGCGGACGCCGCGAGCGCGAGGGTCGCGCCCATCAAGAACGCCGCCCGCGCGCCGAGGAGCGACCAGACCGCGCCGAACGCGACGCTGGCCAGCAGGCCGCCTACGCCGAGCGCCGCGTGGTAGAAGCCGAAGGCGGTCCCGCGGACCTCGGCCGGCGCCAGGTCCGCGACGAGCGCCTTCTCGGGGCTCTCGGAGAGCCCGTAGTACGCCCCATAGAGGAGAAAGAGCGTGACGAGCGCCGAAGGGCGATCGGTGAGCGCGAAGCACGCATAGACGAACGCGTACCAGAGCCACCCGGCCGCGATCAGGCCGCGACGCCCCACCCGATCCGACAGGGTTCCGCCGGCGAACGAGCCGACCGCTTTCACGACGTGGAGCCCGGCCCATAGCAGCGGCACGGCGGCGACCGGCACGCCGGCCTCCCCCAGGCGGAGCAGCAGGAAGGCGTCGGTGGAGTTGCCGAGGGTAAACAGCAGGAGGACGAGGAGCAAGCGGTACAGCGCCGGCGGCAGCC
>CAYZKQ010000008.1:0-39330 GCA_964478975.1 uncultured Vicinamibacterales bacterium
CCCCGACGTCGCGGACGACCCGGCCTACCGCGCCGCCCGCCAGGCCTACGAGCGCCAGCTCGCCGGGCGCGTGCCGCTCGAGGAATTCATCGCCATCACGGACGGCCTGATTGTGGAGCTCTCCGACGCGCTGGCGCGCGAAGGCGCCGAGCCGCCCGGCTATCCCAACGCCACGCTCGTGCTCGCGACGGTGGCCAACTGGAATCGGCTGGCGAAAGCCGGCGAGCTGGCGGGCGCGTTCCGGCCGGGTCTGGCGTTCGACCGGCCGGACCTGACGTTCGGCCGCGCGAGCGAGCGCCTGCGGCGGCTCGACGAGCTCTACCAGACGTATTTTCGCGACGCCGCGAGCGACTGACCGGGCGCCGCGCGGGAACGTCCACCGGGCGGGTGCGCGGGCCTCGAGCCCGACGCCCGACCGGAAGCGGATTCTCGTGGACCTAGCCCGCCACGCGTGCGGCCGCATGGCGGTCGAGGAGCCGCTCGAAGGCGTCGGGCGCCAGGTCCGTAAGGGCTCCGACGCCGAGGTCGGCGGCCGCGGCGCCCGCCGGGCCCAGGCCGATCGAGGCCATCCCCGCCCGGCGCGCCGCCTCGATGCCGGCGGGGGCGTCCTCGACGACGAGGCACCGGGGCGGGTCCACCCCGAGGCGCGCGGCGGCGAGGAGGAACACCTGCGGGTCGGGCTTGCCGGCGGTCACATCCTCGGCGGCGACGCTCGCCGCGAAGCGGTCGCCGAAAGCGAGTGCGCGCCGGATCGCCTCGACGTTGGCACGCGGCGCCGAGGAGGCGATGGCCTGCCGCCACCCGGCACGGGCGAGGCGCTCGACCCAGGCGGCCGCGCCGGGCAGCGGGCGGACACCCTCGCGCGCGACCAGGTCCCGGAACCGCGCTTCCTTCGCGTCGCCGACGCGGCGGATGCGGGCCTCGTCGAGGGCGTCGCCGAACCAGCCGCGCAGAATCAGGTCGTTCCGCTGCCCGAACGAGCGCAGGAACTGGTCGTAGGTGACCGCCAGGCCCTCGGCCGCGAGGGCCTCCCGCCAGGCGCGCCAGTGGAGCTCGCCCGAGTCCACGAGGGTGCCGTCCAGGTCCCAGAGCACCGCCCCGATCATGGGACTGATCGTACCCCACGGGAATATTCGAGGTGCTCGCTGCGTCATATGGGCATCGAGCCAGACGAGCCGATGGGCGCGGTCCGGGGGATCTCGGTGTCCGGTGGTGCAGACGAGCGCCAGCGGTTTGTGGACGCGACGCTGCCGTTTCTCGGGGACCTTTACCGGCTGGCGGTGTACCTGATCGGCGACCGGGCGGCGGCCGAGAACATCACCGAGCGGGAGTGGACCCGCATGGTGGCCATTTTCAAGGAGGTGCTCGCGAAACATCGAGTCCCCGCGAAGGGACAGCAGGAGCTGCTCGACATCGTCGGGTCGACGAAGGCGGACATCGTGGTCACCCGTTGAAGTACCAGTACGCCCACGCGATGACCAGCAGGACGACGGCCGAGGCGGTGACGTCGGCGCGGCCCCAGCTCGCGCGCGTCCGGCGGCGCTGATCCTCGGTCACGGTCGCGTAGGTCAATCCCGTCAGGCGCTCGTCGGCGGGCGGCGCGGTCAGGTAACTGACGCCGAGCAAGACGAGGATCGACACGACGAAGACGAGCGCGCTGTAGTACTGGAAATAGATGTTGTTCACGATCCACAAGAAGGATCCGGGCGGGTAGCCGTGCTCGAAGCCCGCCAGCCGGAGGGCGACCGGGGTGTCGACGGCCAGGCGGAACGCGCCGAGGAGGAACCCCACCACGAGCGCCGCGAGGGCGCCCGCGGCGTTGACGCGCTTGATGAAGACGCCGAGGAAGAACACCGTGAAGATCGGCGGCGCCAGGTAGCCCTGCACGCCCTGCAGGTAGTCGTAGAGCCCCTTGGCGCCCTGGATGACCGGGATCCACAGCAGGCCGATCAGGACCATCGTGGTGGTCGCCACGCGGCCCACCCAGACGAGCTGGTGCTGGGTCGCGCGGGGCCGGAACTTCTGGTAGAGGTCCATCGTGAACAGCGTCGAGCACGCGTTGAACGTGCCGGCCAGCGAGCTCATGAGCGCTGCCAGCAGGCCGGCGACGACCAAGCCGCGTGCCCCCGCGGGCAGCACGTGCTGGACCATGAGGGGAAAGGCCGCCTGCGCCACCTCCGGCACCACCCCGCCGTTGCCGTCGAGGAGCGGGGCGAGGCCGGGCACGCGGCCGGTCTTGGCGAGCGCCACGGCGATCATGCCCGGGACGATGAAGATGAAGACCGGCAGGAGCTTGAGGAAGGCGGCGAAGATGCTCCCGCGCCGCGCCTGGCGCTCGTCAGGAGCCCCGAGGGCGCGCTGGACGATGTACTGGTCGGTGCACCAGTACCACAGCCCGATGACCGGCGCGCAGATGAGCATGCCGAGCCACGGATAGTTGCCGTTGAAGTACCAGGCGATGCGCCCGGCGTCCTTGACCGGGGCCCACGTGCCTTCCATGCCGGGCGGCACGAGGGGCTTCCAGAGGTCGAACAGGTCGGGGTCGAGGGCGGCGCGCAGCTCGCCCCACCCGCCGAGCTTCACTAGGCCCGCGAGGGTCAGGAGCACCGAGCCCCCGACGAGGACGAGGGTCTGGAGGGCCTCGGTGTAGGCGACGGCGCGCATGCCGCCCAGGACCGTGTAGAGACCGGTCAGCGCCACGACGGCGGCCGACCCCACCCAGAAGCTGTTGAACGTCGTCCCGGCGAACTGGACCTGCGCTTCGGGCAGCAGGGTCGCGAACACGACCCCGCCGGCGAAGATGCCCACGGCGATCTTGGTGAGGACGTAGGCGACGAGCGAGATCACCGAGAGGACCCAGCGAGCCGCGGGGGAAAACCGCCGCTCGAGGAACTCGGGCATCGTGTAGACCCTGGCGCGGGTGTAGAAGGGGACGAACACCCAGGCCAGCACCAGGAGGCACCAGGCGTGCAGCTCGTAGTGCGCCATGGCGACGCCGCTCGTGGCGCCGGAGCCGGCCAGGCCGACGAGGTGCTCGGAACCGATGTTCGAGGCGAAGATGGACGCCCCGACGATGAACCAGCCGAGGTTGCGGCTGGCGAGGAAATAGTCGTCGGCGGTGTCGCGTGCTTTGGTCACGACCCACGCGGTCAGGCCGCCGATCGCGGCGAAGTAGGCGAGAATGATCAGCCAGTCGACAGTGGCCATGGTGCGGCCGCCCTCCTCAGCCTGATCGCCCGCGCCCGCGGGGGCGCGGGGCGTCGCGCCAGCGCTCGGGATTCACGGTCGGCGCTGGCCGTAGTACGCGGCGGGCCCGTGTTTCCGCCGGTAGTGCTTGTCGCGCAGGGCCGCGCCGATGGGCGCGGCCTCCGGGTCGATCGTGACGGTGTAGTAGGCCAGCCGCGCGAGCTCTTCGACCACGACGGCGGTGCGGGCCGCCTCCCGCGCGCTCGGCCCCCACACGAACGGCCCGTGGCCGTGCACGAGGACCGCCGTCACGGCGGCCGGGTCCAGGCGCGCGAACCGCTGCACGATGACCTCGCCGGTGTGCCGCTCGTAGTCGGTCGCGATCTCCTCGCGCCGCAGCCGCCGCGTGATCGGGATGGGCCCCGGAAAATAGTCGGCGTGCGTCGTCCCGAAGCACGGGATCTCGCGCCCGGCCTGGGCCCACGCCGTGGCGAAGCGCGAGTGCGTGTGGGCGACGCCGCCGGCGGCGGGGAACGCCCGGTAGAGCACCAGGTGCGTCGGCAGGTCGGACGAGGGGCGGAGGTCGCCCTCGACGACGCGGCCCTCGAGGTCGGTCACGACGAGCTGCGCCGGGGTGAGCGCCGCGTAGTCGACGCCGCTCGGCTTGATGACCACCAGCCCGCGCGCGCGGTCGATGCCGCTGGCGTTGCCGAACGCCTCGATCACGAGGCCGTGGCGGACGAGGGCCAGGTTGGCCTCGTAGACCTCCGCGCGCAGGGCGTCGAGCGTCATGCGGCGCCTCGCGCGCGCGCCGCGATCGCGCGGAGCGCCGGGAGGACGTGTCCGACGGCGGCCGGCGCGGCGTCCCGGCGGCCCAGCGCGAAGTACAGGTCCCTGAAGAGCGGATACAGCTCGTCGTACACCTGCGCGCTTCGCGGGTCGGGCTCCACGGTCGTGTAGCGGGAACAGAGCGCCGCCTGCGCCGCCTCGATCGTGGGGAACGTCCCCGCGGCGAGGAACGCGAAGATCGCCGAGCCGAGGCTCGTCGTCTCGGCATCGGGCACGAGGATGGGCTTGCCGAGCGCGTTCGCGTAGACGCGGTTGAGCACCGGGTTCTTCCGCGGGATGCCGCCGGCGTTGATGACCCGCCGGATCGGGACGCCGTGGGTCTCCATGCGCTCGAAGATGACCCGGGTGTGGAGGGCCGTCCCCTCGATAGCGGCGAACAGCTCGTCCTCCGGCGTGTGGGTGAGGTTCCAGCCGAGCGTCACGCCGCCCAGCTCGGGGTTGACCAGCACGGTCCGGTCGCCGTTGTCCCAGGTGAGGCGGAGCAGGCCGGTCTCGCCCGCGCGGTAGCCCCCGAGGCGCTCGGAGAGCGCGGCCACGGTCGTGCCGGCGCGCCGCGCGATCGCGTCGAAAATGTCGCCTGTCGCCGACAGGCCCGCCTCGATGCCGGTGTAGCGCGGGTGGATGGAGCCGGGCACGACGCCGCAGACGCCCGGTACCAGCGTTTCGTGCTCGCTGATCGCCATGATGCACGTCGAGGTGCCCACGACGTTGACGACGTCGCCCAGCCGGATGCCGGCGCCGATCGCGTCCCAGTGGGCGTCGAAGGCGCCGACCGGGATCGGGATGCCCGGCGCGAGGCCCAGGCGCGCGGCCCACTCGGGCGCGAGGCGGCCGGCGAGGTGGTCGGACGTGAGGTAGCGGCCGCGTAGCCGGTCGCGCACACCCGCGAGGAGCGGGTCGACCGCGACGAGAAACGACTCGGGCGGCAAGCCGCCGAGCCGCGCGTTCCACAGCCACTTGTGGCCCATCGCGCACACGCTGCGGGGCAGCGCGTCGAGGTCCGCGATCCCGCAGAGCGTGGCGACGATCATGTCGCAGTGTTCCAGCGCGGTCACGAACCGCGAGCGCTTGTCCGGGTTGTGGCGCAACCAGTGCAGCAGTTTGGCGAAGCCCCACTCGGACGAGTAGACGCCGCCCGACCAGTCGAGGGCGGCGAGGCCGACCTCGCGGGCCCTGGCCGTGATCTCGGCCGCCTCGCGCCAGGCGCGGTGGTCGCACCAGAGGTAGTAGTCGTCGAGGGGCTCGAGGCCGTCGCCCACCGGCACGACCGACGAGCCGGTCGTGTCGACGGCCAGGGCGGCGACGGCCCGGCCGTCGACGCCCGCGGCGGCGATCGCCTGGCGCATGGCGTCGGCGAGGGCGCGGAGGTGATCCGCGTGGCGCTGGGTGGCGAAATCCGGATCCTGCTTGCGGCGCTGGAGCGGATACTCCGCCACCCCGGTGCCCAGGCGCCCGCGCTCGTGGTCGACGATCGACACGCGCACGCTGAGGGTCCCGAAGTCCACGCCCGCCACGATCGCCATGGCTGCCCGCCTCCCCGCCTACGCCGCGGCGTCCGCGCGGTGCCAGTAGACGTCCCAGCCGAGATACTTCGTCGCGGCCTCGTGCACGGCCGCGGCGACCGACGAGAGGTTGGCCGCGACGTGGTGCTCGAAGCCGCGCTCGCAGATGAAGCGGAGCAGCGCCTGGAGGCGCGGGATGCGCACGACGCCGGCGCCGCCGAAGGTGTCGAGCGGGTCGTCGGTGAACTCGCCCTCGCCGACATAGCCGGCGAGGCGCCCGGCGCGGTCGTCGGTCGAGAGGCGCAGAAACGTCAGGGGCCCCGGCCTGACGCGCCCCACCAGCGTGCCGAAGGTGTTCTCCCGGCCCACCGCGCCCGCGATGATCGCCTGGTAGTCCATCCGGACGTCCGCGAAGAAGTGCGTCGGGAGGTTGCTGCAGTGGAAGCAGACGGCCTTGTCGGGGTCGTCGCCGTAGTTGTTGTTCCAGTCGAGCAGCGCCGACGGCGTACCCGAGGCGAGGCGCAGCGCGTGCATCGCGACGGCGCCGCAGATGTCCACCTCGCAGGCGCTCGACGCCAGTTCCTGGCTCATCATGCTCATGAGGGTGCAGGGCACGACCCCGAAGTAAGTCTCGAGCGCCGTCCAGCACTGCACCGCCGTGATGTCGACGTGCACCTCCTGCCGCCACCGGTCGATCGCGACCCCGAGCTTCGCCTGCTTGAGCAGGGCGGCCGGCGGCGTCTCCCCCACGGGGGCGTAGGCGCGGATCGCGGCGAGCTTCGCCGCCACCGCCGGGTCGTCGTCTCCGAGCCGCTCGGCGCGGCCGAGGATCTCCGAGAGGTCGACCGGCTCGACCGAGATGCCGGCCGCTTCGAGCAGCTTCTCGCTGTAGCGGACGGTGTTGAAGGCCGCCGGACGGGCCCCGATGGCGCCCACGCGGAGCCGCCGCAGCCCGCGCACGACGGCGCAGACGCCGAGAAACCACTCGAGGTCGCGCCGGAAGAGGTCCGACGCCGGCGCCTCGGTGTGGCGCGTGGTGAGGGAATAGCGGATGCCGTACTGCGCCAGGTTGTTGCAGACCGACATCTTCCCGCAGAAGCTGTCGCGCCGGTCCCGGATCGAGAGCCGCCCGCCCTCGTCCGGCGTCGCCTGGACGAGCACCGGCACGTCCAGCCCGGAGAGGCGGAGCGTGTCGGCGACCGCGCGCTCGTCACCGAAGTTCGGCAGCGTCACGATGACGCCGTCGATCGCGTCGCGGTGGGCCTTGAAGAGCTCCGCCGTGCGCCGCGCTTCGTCGTAGGTCTCCACGGCGCCGTGCTTGGTCAGCTCGGGCCCGGGCGCGACGACCCGGACGCCGGCCTGCTCCAGCACCGCGACCATCTCCTCCCGCCCGCTCTTCGCGAGGTGGTCCGGAAAGAAGCCGCGGTTGCCGACGATGAGCGCCAGGGTGGCACGAGGTGGGGAATCAGACATGCTCAGGCTCCGTCACGACCATGACACGGACCGCGCCCGCCCCGCGCGGCGCGGCCCTCCACCCGCGAGGCGGCATCTTACCCCAACTGTCGGGTTGGCGTGAACGTTTCCGCGCGAGCGCGTTCCGCGGAAAGGGGGAGGGCCTGCTCGGGCCGCCCGCCGACGCCGGCGCGGGCTCCGGGCGGGGAGCCGGCGGCCGCGCTCGCCGGGGGTGGTTGCGCTAGCATACGAATGCGGGCCTGGATGGTGTGAACCGGCGCCACCGCCGGGCCGGGGCGCCAGCCGGCGCTATGACAGAGAAGAAAAAGGAAAAAGAAACCGACCGGCCGAGGCCGACGCCGCCGCGCCCTGTCGGGATCAAGGACATCGCGCGGGCCCTCGGGGTGTCGATCGGCACGGTGGACCGGGCGCTCCATGCGAAGCCGGGCATCAGCCCGCTGACGAAGGCCCGGGTGCTCAGCATGGCCGAGTCGCTGGGGTACCGGCCGAACCTGGCGGCGCGGCAGCTCAAGTCGCGGAAGCCGCTGCGCATCTCCGTCCACCTGCCGCGGGAGCTGGCGCTCTTTTGGGACTCGCTGCGCGAGGGGATCCGCGAGGCAGCCAAGCTGTTCGAGCCGGCCCTGCACGTCCAGTTCCGGAGCTATCCGCGCCTCGGGGAAGGGGACGTCCGGCTCTTCCGGGAGGCGCTGGAGGACGGCACCGACGGCCTCATCATCGCGCCCGGGGACCCGGTGAAGCTGCGCCCGTGGATCCGCAAGGCCGCGCAGAAGAACATCCCGATCGTCTGCGTCGTGACCGACGCGCCCGGCACCCAGCGCCTGACCTCGGTGTCGGCCGACCCGTTCACGGTGGGGGCCATGGCGGGGGAGCTGCTCTCGGGGTTCGTGGCCGAGGGGGGTGCCGTCGCGTTCATCACGGGCTGGCTGGGGACGCAGGATCACGCCGAGAAGCTGCGGGGGTTCGAGGCGAACCTGCGGGTCGGGGAGCGCCCGCTGGAGCTCGCGGCCGTGGTGGAAGCGCACGACGATGTGCAGCAGGGGTATCGGCAGGCGCTGGCGCTGCTGCGGGCGCACCCGGAGTTGAAGGGGCTCTACGTCAGCACGGTGAACTCGCTGCCGGTGCTCCGCGCCGTGGAGCGGCTCGACCGATTTCGAGATCTCGTCATCGTCACGACCGATCTGTTCCCCGAGCTGGTGCCGTGGATTCGGACCGGGAAGGTGGCGGCGACGGTCTACCAGCGGCCGCTCAGCCAGGGGCGTCTGGCGCTCCAGGCGCTTTACCAGTTCCTCGTCGACAAGACCTGCCCGCCGCCGCGGATCAAGGTGGTCCCGCACGTCGTGATGCGGAGCAACCTCGATCTGTTCCTCGAGCGGCTGAAGGTGGATCTCGAGCGGATCGAGCCCTGAGCGGGCGGCGGTCCGCCCGCGTCTCCCCTGCCGTTCCTGTTCTGGGTCTCGGGGTGAGGTGTCGGGGCGACCCGCGCGCTCGGCGCGTGCCGGGGCCGGGTGGGCGCTGGGTTGACAGGGGGCGTCCGCCGGGCGTATCGTCTTCCTACCGTGAACGTTCACGGTGCAGGTTTTTCCGGGTTTTTCGCGCGTACGCTGGGCGGGGTGCGAGGGCCCCGGGACGCTGGACCAGGGCAGGCGTTCGCGGCCGCCGAGCGCCCCGGCCCGTCGCGTGCGCCGTCCTGCAGGAGGCGCTTATGTTCAGAGCCGCTCGCCTCGTTCGGCTTCGCGGCGGCGCGCCGGTCGCCGGCGGCTTCGCCGCGATCCTGCTCGGGCTGTGGGTGGGGGCGTCGCCGGCCCCCGCGCAGCAGCAACTGGCGGCCCTCCAGGGGGTCGTGACGGACCAGACCGGCGGCGTCCTCCCGGGCGTCACGGTCACGGTCACGAACCTCGCCACCGGCGTCGTCCGGACGACGGTGACCAACGAGCGCGGGGTCTACCGGATGCTGAGCCTCGACCCCGGGCGCTACGAAGTGACGTTGGAGCTGCAAGGGTTTCGGAAAGTCGTGCGCAGCGACGTGGTGCTCTCGGTGGGGGCGGTGGTCGGCCTGAACGCGACGCTGGAGCCCGGGGCGGTGACCGAGACGGTGGAAGTCGTGGGGGTGGCGCCCGACATCCAGACCGAGAAGGCGGACGTCTCGGCGGTCGTCGAGCTCAAGAAGATCACGGATCTGCCCCTCGTCAGCCGCAACCCGCTCGCGCTCTCGGCGCTGCAGCCGGGGGTGGTGGGCCTGCCGAGCACGGCGGATCTGTTCGTGACCGAGCAGGGCCTCGGTGTCAACGCCAACGGCCAGCGCGAAAGTGGCAACAACGCCCTGGTCGACGGCGTGACGATCAGCGGCGGGCCGTGGGGCGGGTCCATGCTGGTCGTGCCCAACGTCGAGGCGGTGCAGGAGTTCCAGATCATCGCCAACAACCCGTCGGCCGAGTACGGGCGCAACGCCGGGGCGGCGGTGAGCATCATCACGAAGGGCGGCACCAACGAGCTGGCCGGGTCGGTCTTCGAGTTCCACCGCAACGAGAACCTGCGCGCCCGGGGGATTTTCGAGGCGAAGGACCGGCCGAAGCCCGACTTCGAGCGCAACGAGTACGGCGTGAGCCTGGGCGGTCCGATCCGCCGCGAGCGGACGTTCTTCTTCGTGTCGTTCGACGGCGTGCGGCAGACGACTGGGTCGGCCGCGCTGTACACCGTCGAGACGAAGCAGCTCGTCGATTGGGTCGCGGCGACGCGTCCCAACTCGATCGCGGCGCAACTGCTGCGGAAGTACCCGCCGCCGGTCTACCCGACGACGGATTTGCGGGATGTCGGCGGCCCGCGCCCGGGGGCGAACGTCTGGAGCACGGTGCCGGACGGGATTCCGGACCTGGGGACGATCTCGTGGGCGATCCAGAACAAGCGCCTGGGCGACCAGTTCAACACGCGGGTCGACCAGGTCCTGCGCGCCGGGAGCGACCGGCTGCGGGCGTCGTATTACGCCAACAGGATCAACAACCCGGCCGTCTACCTCCGGTCGCAGTTCAATCACCCGTTCACGTTCCTCAACCAGCTCCTCGCGTCGAACTACTCGCGGGTTATCTCGAACACCACGCTGAACGAGCTCAGCGTCGGCTGGGTGCGCCAGCACGGGGAAACCGGCGACCCCACGCCCGACTCGCCGACCATCGGGATCTCTGGGATGAGCGCCGGGTTTGGCGTCGACTTCTGGCATCCCATCACGTTCACGCAGAACAACTTCGAGGTCCGGAACGTCCTGACCATGACGCGCGGCGCCCACAGCTTCCGGGTCGGCGGCGAGCTCCGTCACGGTCGTGACGGCGCCATCCTCCACCACTGGGAGCGGCCGAACTACGGCTTCCAGAGCATTCTGGACTTCATCGACGACGAGCCGTTCTCCGAGACGCGAGCCGTCGACCCGGCGACGGGGCGCTCGACGGTGGCGCCGGGCACGTACATCACGAACGAGTGGGGCCTCTTCTTCCAGGACAACTGGAAGCCGCGGGCGAACCTGACGCTCAACCTGGGGATTCGGTACGACAACTTCGGCAATCCCGGCAAGAAGGAGGGGCCGTTCAACGGCATCGTGCTCGGCCCGGGCGCGACCCGGCAGGAGCAGATCCGGGCGGCGAAGATGGCGGCGGTGGACAAGATCTACGACACCGACTGGAACAACCTCGCGCCGCGCCTCGGGCTGGCGTGGGATCCGACCGGGCGCGCGCGCTGGGTGGTGCGCGCCGGCGCCGGCGTGTCGTACAACCGGATCAACAACACGGCCTACAGCGACGAGCGCTTGAACCCACCGCTGTTCGCCGCCGCGTCGACCAACATCTTCGACCCGACGGTGCCCATCGTCTACACGCTGGGGCCGAACTATCCGGAGAACCCGGCGCTCGGCCGCGGCCTCGACGAGCGGGGCGGGATCAAGGGCGCGCGCGTCAACCTGCGTGTTATCGACCCGGCGATCCGCCTGCCCCACGTCTACAACTGGTTCGCCGGCGTCCAGCGGCAGTTGCCGGGCGAGTTCGTCGTCGAGGTCAACTACGTCGGGTCGGCGAGCCGCAACCTGCTGAGCGGCGACGGCCCGACGAGCAACGACTACAACCGGTTCGCGGGCGACCTGTTCGACGGCGTGCTCAACCGCCTGAACCCGAGCTTCGGGACGATCCACATGACCGAGAGCCGGATCGACGCGAGCTATCACGGCCTGACGGCGCAGGCGAGCCGCCGCTACAAGCAGGGCCTCGCGTTCCAGGTGGCCTACACGCTCGGCAAGGCCGAGGACTACGGCGGCAGCTCCCAGGAGGTGACGCAGCCCGAGCGCGAGAAGGGCGCGGCCGGCCACGACATCCGCCACTCGCTGAAGATGAACGTGGTCTGGGAGGTGCCGTTCAGGAGCGATGTGCGGGCGCTCGAGTACGTGCTGGGCGGGTGGCAGCTCAACGCGATCACGGTGTACCAGTCCGGCAGCCCGTTCAGCATCGTGTGCACGCTGGCGTATCCGCGGTGCGACTTCAACGCGGACGGGCAGACGGGCGACCGCGTCAACGTGACCCGGACGGACCTGGGCAGCCCGACGCGGACCGAGTGGCTGAGCGGGGTCCTGACAGCGGCGGATTACACCTTGCCGCCGATGGGCACCCTGGCGACGCAGCCGCGGAACGCCTTCCGCGGACCGGCCTACTTCAACACCGACCTGTCGCTCTTCAAGCACGTGCCGGTCCCGTGGTACGGGGCGCGGGACGCGCGGCTGCAGATCCGGGTCGAGGTGTTCAACCTCTTCAACAAGCCGCACCTCGCCAACCCGGTGAGCGCCACCAACAGCACCTTGTTCGGTCGGGTCACCGGGCTCCGGCGCGACCCGCGGGTCATCCAGCTCGGCGCGCGGTTCGTGTTCTGACCTGGACGCCGCAACGCGACGGGCCCGGGTCTCCTCCGGGCCCGTCGCGTGGCGTTCTTCGGCTCCTGTCTTCGTTCTTCCGTCGCTTCTGTCGACCCTTCTGTTCGCGCCTCGCGCGTGCGGCTCCGGGAGCGGCTCCCCGGGCGGCCGGGGCGCGACGAGGAGGCATTTCGGGTAAGCTGTGGGTCCATGCGGAGAGTGCGGCGCTGCAGACTGGGCGGGCTGGGAATCGTTTCATTGTGCGGCTGGCTGCTCCTGGCGCGGAGCACGCCGGGCGAGGGGCTCGCGCCGATCGTCTACACGCTTCGCGCCCCGGCGCCGGAGACGCATCGTCTCGAAGTGGTGGCGCTCGTCCCGACCGAGGGGCGCGACCCCGTCGACCTCATGATGCCGGTGTGGTCACCCGGTTTTTACCGGGTGGAGGACTACGCGGGCCGGGTGGAGGCCCTGGCGGCGCGCACGCCCGACGGCGTGGCGCTGGAGATCGAACGGCCGCAGCCGAACCGCTGGCGCGTCCGGACGGCGGGACAGCCGGCGGTGGTCGTGTCGTACCGGCTGGTGTGCGACCGGCGGTCGGTGACGACCAACTGGGTCGACCCCGACCTGGCCGTGCTCAATGGCCCGGCGACCTTCGTGACGCTGGCCGAGCGCGGTCCGCGCCCCCATGAGGTGCGCCTGGAGCTCGCGCCGACGTGGCCGCGGGTGGTCACGGCGCTGGACCCAGTGCCCGGCGGACCGCCGACGCACTACCGCGCGTCCGACTACGACACCCTGGTGGATTCGCCCATTGTCGCCGGGGATCTGGCGGTCCACCCGTTCGAGGTCGACGGCGTTCCGCATCTTCTGGTGGACGCCGGGGCGCGCGGGGCGTGGGACGGGGCGCGGGCCGCGGCGGATCTGCGCCGGCTGGTGGGCGAGGCCCAGCGCTTCTGGGGGACGCTGCTGCCGTACCCGCGCTACGTGTTTCTCAACGTGTTTCGCGCCGGCGGCGGCGGCCTCGAGCACCTGAACTCGACGCTGCTCACGGCGAACGCGGAGCGCGTCGCGACACCCCGCGGCTATCTCGCGTGGCTCCGGTTCGCCGCCCACGAGTACGTCCACGCCTTCAACGTCAAGCGGCTGCGCCCCATCGAGCTCGGGCCGTTCGACTACGAACGCCCGCCGCGCACCTCGAGCTTGTGGATCGCCGAGGGCTTCACGACCTACATCGCCGAGCTGCTGGTCACGCGGGCGGGGCTCGCAGACGAGGCGGCGCTCCTCGAGGCGGTGTCGGATCACATCCGCCAGCTTCAAACCTCGCCGGGGCGCCTCGTCCAGACGCTCGAATCGTCGTCGCTCGAGGTGTGGACGACGGGGATCTCGGGTGTCGGGCAGGATCGCGAGAAGACGATCAGCTACTACGTCAAGGGCCCGGTGGTCGCGTTCTTGCTGGACGCGCACATCCGGGGGGCGACCGGCGGCCGGCGGAGCCTGGACGACGTGATGCGCCTCGCGTATGCGCGCTATGCGGGGCCGCGGGGGTTCACGCCGGAGGAGTTCCGGGCGACCGCCGAAGCGGTCGCCGGCGTGAACCTGCGAGAGTGGTTCCGGCGCGCGGTCGCCTCCACCGAGGAGCTCGATTATTCGGAAGCGCTGGAGTGGTTCGGGTTGCGCTTCGCGGCGCCGGCCGATCCCGCCCGCGCGTGGGTGCTCGAGGTCCGGCCGGATGCCACGGCGGAGCAGCGGGCCCGCCTGCAGGCGTGGGCGGGCGGCGGGCCGGCCGGGCCGCGCTTGCGTCTCCGGCAGATCTCGGTTCGGGCGGCGGTCAGGCACGACGTCTCGCCGCCGCTGGCCGTGCTCGCGGCCACAGTGGGCCCCGACGGCGCGGAGGTGCCCGTACCGGAGTCGGACTGCGGTGGTTCGGGGCGGCGCTGCGGTTTGTCGCCGCCGGCACTGCGGGACGAGCCGCAGGAGCCGCGCGGCGGCGCGGCGCCCGCGGCTCGTCCGCGGAATCCCGCGGGCGCGGCCATCGAGCAGACGAGTCAGGGCCCGCGGCCGCCGGCGCGGATCGTGGAGCGCTTCGACGGCCTCGGCTTCGGCTTCGAGGGCCCGCACGGGCCGTCGCTCGGCCGGAACCCGTCGGACAACAGCCTCGCGGTGGGTCCGGACCACATCGTCCAGACCGTCAACTCGCGCCTGGCGGTGTTCACGAAGAAGGGCGCGCGGTTCGGCGAAACAGGGCGCGCGATCTACGGGGCCGTGCCGACCAACACGGTCTTCGCCGGGTTCGGCGGCACGTGCGAGGCGCGCAACAACGGCGACGCGGTCGTCCGGTACGACCAGCTCGCGGACCGCTGGCTCGTCGTGATGCCCATTTTCCGGCGGAGCCTTGAGCGGCCGGACCAGCCCGAGGGCTGGAAACCGGGGGCCGGACCGTATGTGAGCCCGCCGGGTGTGGCGGGCCAGCCGGGACCGGCAGCGACGCTCTTCGTGCCGCCGCCCGCGCCGCCGTCTCCGGAGCCGGGCGCAGGCGCCGGCCGGCAAGCGCAGCCTGGTTCTCCGCCGCCGCAGGCGGGCGGCGGGCGCGGCGCGCTACCTGCGGAAAAGGGTCCGTACTCGATCTGTTACGCGGTCAGCACGACGCCAGATCCGCTGGGGCCGTACTACCGGTACGAGTTCTTGCGCCCGCTGTTTCCCGACTACCCTCGCCCGGCGGTCTGGCCGGACGGCTATTACGTGGCCACCAGCACGGGTGACGACGTCATCGAGAAGCATCTGTGCGTCGCCGATCGGGTGCGGATGCTCGAGGGACAGCCCGCCCGGGAACAGTGTTTCGTTGTCGACGGCGTCAACTTTCTAAACCCCGCGGATCTCGACGGCCGTGCGCTCCCGCCACCGGGCGCGCCGGCCATCGTGATGGCCACGGGCGGCACGCAGTTGCAGAGTGATTTCGATGACGACGGGATCTATGTGTGGCAGGTGCGGGTGAACTGGGACGAGCCGGCGAAGACGCGGATGACCGGCCCGACGAAGATTCCGGTCGCACCGTATCACTATCTGTGCAACGGCCAGCTTACCCACTGCGTGCCGCAGCCCGGCACCGGCCGCCGGCTCGACGCCCAGGGGGACAAGATCATGGCGCGCGTCGTGTACCGGAACGTCGATGGTCGCGAGTCGATCGTCGCGGTCCACTCGGTCGACACGGAAGCCGGGGGCGGCGGCGTGCGGTGGTACGAATTCGCGGTCGAAGGCGATCGGCGTGTGGTCTTGCGGCAGCAGGGCACCTACGCGCCCGACGGGTTCTACCGCTGGATGGCGAGCCCGGCGATCGACCGGTTCGGCAACATCGGGATCGGGTATTCGTTCGGCGGCGCGCCGCACTTTCCGGGCCAGCGGTTCGCCGGGCGTCTCGCGGGGGATCCGCCGGGGAGGCTCACGCTGCAGGAGGCGATCCTAGTCGAGGGCGAGGCGGCGCAGACGACCACGATGCGGTGGGAAGACTACACGCAGACCGCGGTGGACCCGACGGATGACTGCACCATCTGGTATGTCGGCGATTATTACAAGAAGGACGCGCCGACCTACTCGACGCGCATCGGGGCGTTCCGGCTCCCGGGGTGTCCGGGGTGAACGGCATGACCGCAGATGGGCCCGGCGGACCGGGCTCAGCGGCCCAGGTACCGCTCCACCGCCGCCAGATACCGGTCGAAGTCGCCGAGACGTTCCTGCAGAAGACGATAGATGAGCCGCAGATCGACGTCCCCGTAGAGGTGCACGATCCGATTGCGGAGCCGCGCCATAGCGCGGAGGTCCTCGACGAGCGAGGCGTCGACGAGGCCCGCTCGCTGCAGCAGATCGAACGCTTCGGCGTGCGAGGTGGGGATGCCGAGACCGTCGGCGGCACAGATGTGCGTCGCGATGTCGATCGAGGCCTCGATCGCCAATTGGAGGGCATGGAGCACCGCGTACTGACGCTCCCGATTCTCGAGAAACGCGGACTCGGAAATGGCGGCCAGGTCTCTGAGATCGCTAGCATAGGCGCGAATGCGCGCCTCCCGATCCCGGACGATCTCGACATCCGCGACCATCAACCGTTCCGGAGGATCGCCTGCCGCATGACCTGAAAGGCCCGGTCCCGCAGGGGCTTGAAGTCCAGATACTGGAGCACGGTGTCCGTGACGAAGCGTTCCAGCAGCGCTCGATCGCGGCACGCGACCAGGAGGCCGTCGCGCACCACTCGGTACCGCACCGGCACGGGCACGTCTCGCAGCGAGACGACGTCAGCGCGGTCGGTCCGCAGGCGGCAGCACAGGGCGTCGCTAACCTGGCCGCACACCGCGTCGGGGTCGGCCCCAGGGGCGACGAGCAACGCGACGTCCACGTCGCTCCGCTCGGTGGCGTCGCCGCGCGCCACCGACCCGAAGAGGTACGCTGCGGCGATGTCCGGTTGGGTCGCCACAATGGCGAGCAGGGCCGCCTGGGCGGCGTCTCGACGCGTTCCTGGGGACGGCCGGAGGGCTTCGTTGTCCACGGCTCTAGTTTACCTCTCCTTTCACTCGATCTTCGCCACGCCGCGTTTGGGCGTCGGGAAGCGTTCGAACACGGCCGGATCGTGCCCGGGGACGACAAACCGCGGCGCCGAAGCGATCGCGAGCATGCGCGCGAGCGCCGAAACGTTCGCCCGGGCGTCGAGCGTCTGGGCGATCGGGAGGCGCGCTTCGAGGTTCTTGTAGAGGTACGCGTTGTCGGAGGCGATGACCACGACGCCCGCGCGGGTCTCGACGCCGGCGTACTGGGAGGCGAACGTGTGCTTGCCGCCCGTGTACACCGTGATGCCCGGCAGAATCTCGCGCGCGTCTCCGTCGACGAGTACCACGCGCCCGGCCGCGTGCAACCCCGCCAGCATCTGCGCATCCTCCGGGTCGATGGCGCGGTCGAGCGCCTGCCCGTTCGGGCCCACGTAGTGCTCGTACTCTTCGCGCTGGATGAAGACGCGCGCCCGCGGAAACAGATCCACACCGTCCACGTGGTCCCAGTGGACGTGCGTCACGACCACCTCGGTGACCTGGTCCGGTTCGATGCCCAGCGCGAGCTTCAGGGCCTCTGGGGGGCGGACGTAGTCCTGCGGCTTCCAGGCACGGGTGAACTTGTCGCGGTAGAAGCCGGCGTCGATGAGGGCGATGCGATCGGGCCCGCGGGCCACCCAGACGGTGAACGCGATGTCGACCAGGGTCGCCCGGTCGCCGCCTGCGACCAGCGACGACTCCGGATACGGGACGTGGGCGAAGCGCACCGCATAAACCTCGTACGCCGGCGGAGCGCTCCGCGCGGTCACCAGCCCCGCGAACCACACCACGAGCGCGACCCCGCAGACCGCCAACCACTTCGACCGCGTCATAGCTCCGGTCTCCTGCTGCGCGCCCCGAGTGGCCCGGTGCCTTCCCGGGCCCCCTAGCGCCCGGCGCGCGACGTCATAGCCGGATCTCCAGCGGCCGCCCCGCAAACACCGCCGTCTTCGTCTGCCGCTCGCCGGCCACGCGCACCTCGAGGCGCCGCCGCGCGAGGGCGGGCGGCCGCGAGCCCGGCGCCAGGCGGAGCGAGAGGGTCCGCGTCTTGTCGCGCCACCGCAGCTCGGTGCGCGTCCACGCTCCCCGCCGGTACGCGAACGTCCGGCCATCGTCTTCGTACAGAGTGAAGAAGCCGTCGGCCCCGGGATACACGACGATGGCGAGCGGCGCGTCGACGGGTTCGTCGACATACTGCGTCACCGGCCCCAGGGGCAGGATCGCGCCGGCACGCACGTACAGGGGCATCGTCGCCAGGTCGACCGGGCGGTCGATTTCGCGGCCGCCCGCGGTGGCGTCCTCGGTCCAGAAGTCGAACCAGGTTCCCCGCGGGAGATAGAGGCGCCGGCTCGTCGCGCCACGCTCGACGACCGGGGCCACCAGGATGTCCCGCCCCCACAGGTATTCGTCACCGCGGATGGCGGCGGTCTCGTCCGGGTAATGCAGCCACAACGCGCGCATGATCGGCAGGCCCGTGTCGCAGCACTCGCGCACGACGGTGTAGGTGTACGGCAGGAGGCGGTAGCGGAGCTCGAGATACCGGCGGCAGATCGGCTCGACGTCGGGGTTGCGGAGCTCGCTCGAGTCCGGATTGGCCGCGCCGCCGGTGTAGTTGGCGATCTCGTCCGGCCCGAGCTCGCCGGTGTTCCAGCCCCAGGGCAGGCGCAGGTGCCACGTCCGGCCGTGCGCCCGGAACAGCGGGCAGAACGCGCCGAACTGGAACCAGCGCACGTGGAGCTCGCCGGTGTACTCGCGCGTCGGCACGAACCCGCCGATATCGGTGCCCCAGTAGGGGATGCCCGAGAGACCCGTGTTGATGGCCACCGCCACGTGCGTGCGGAGCGTTTCCCAGGTCGAATAGACGTCGCCCGACCAGAGAAACGCGGCGTAGCGCTGCATGCCCGCATAGCCGTTGCGGTGCAGCGCGAAGACGCGCGCGTCGGGGCGGAGCTGCTGCGAGCCCTCGAAGTACATCCGGTTGCGCGCGAGGCGCGACGGCGCGTCGAGCCCGTCACCCTGGTCCACCCACCAGCCGTCGATCCCCGCGTCGGCCAACCGGCGGTGCACCGGCCAGTAGCAACTCACTTGGCGCTCCTCCGGCCAGCGGCCGTCTGGCAGGCGCCCGCTTGGCAGCGGCGACGCCGTACAGGGATCCCGCACGGTGCCGACGAGCCGCCGGCCCTCGAGGACGATGTGCAGGACCACCTTGAAGTGGAGCGCGTGCAGCGCGTCGATCATCCGTTGCGGGTCGGGAAACGTCTTCGGATTCCACTCGAACTCGCCGTTGTAGGTGTTCCATCCCGACGGCGTAAAGCCCGTGCCCAGATAGATGAGCGCGTCGCACGGGAGCTTCTTCTCGCGGAATGTGCGCGCCACCTGCAGCACCTCGTCCGGGCCCGCCAGCGTCCGGTGCGACTGCATGTAGCCGAGCGCCCAGCGCGGGGGCATCTCGGCGAAGCCCGTGATCCGCGCGTACTCCCGCATGATCGCCACCGGGTCGCGCGTCCCCACGACGAACAGATCGAGCGGCAGGGCGCCGCCAGGCGGCGGGTCGAAGCGTCCCTCGGGACCGGTGAGGTCGAAGCTCCCCAGAGGGTGGTGGATATAAAGCCCCCACCCTTCCGTGCCCACGAGCCACTGGATCGGCACCCGCCCGCCGTGGGTCCGCAACTGATAGCCGCCCTGGCCGCTGCGCATGCGATCGATCGACCCGCGGCGGTCGAACTGGGGGCCGCCCTGGCCGAGGCCCAGCACCGGCCGGTCGCCGAGCAGAAACGACACGGCGCCGGTGGTCCCGTCGACGCGGAGTCGCTGCACGAGCCGGCGCGAGCGCTGCTCGACGGCGAGCGTCAGGGGCTCGGCGGCGAACCGCACGAGCAGGTCGCCGACCCGGAC
Source organism: uncultured Vicinamibacterales bacterium (assembly GCA_964478975.1). Classification (GTDB taxonomy): domain Bacteria; phylum Acidobacteriota; class Vicinamibacteria; order Vicinamibacterales; family JAHECP01; genus CAYZKQ01. Next base: position 19,350 of record CAYZKQ010000008.1, read on the forward strand.
GCCGGACGACCCGGGCGCCGTGTAGCGCACCAGCGGTGGGTCCCAGGCGTCGCGCAGGAGCGCGCCGTCGGCGAGGCCGGGATGCCGCTCGGTCCCGGGCGGCTGAATCGTCAGGCGCACCGTCACGTCCGAGACGCGCGAGACGACGACCTCGACGGGCTGGCCGGCGACGACGAGGCTGGAGGCGCGGGCTCGGTCGGAACCGCGGCCGCCGGAACGCGGCACGAGCGGCGTGACGCCGAGGCTCGCGCCGGCCGCCCCCAGGCGGCGCAGCACCTCGCGGCGGGAGAGGGTCGGCGACATGGGCAGATCCTAACGCGGCTGACGCGGCGGCGGGAGGCGGGACGGAGGGGAAAGGCGGGTGATCGGTTCTGTGCGGGTCCGCACGATAGCGGGCCCGCGACGCGGCGGAGGCGCAACGGCGCGCGCCTCTGCGCTAGAATCGCCGCACCCGAGACACACGGAGGATGCCCATGACGCGGCGCGCACGATTCTCGACCTTGGCTCTCGCGGCGCTCTCGCCCGTCCTCGCGGCGCTCGTGCGACCGGTGCCGAGCGACGCCCAGACGCTCGTGGCGGACTACGCTCGGGCGACCGGGCTCCGCGCGAAGTACGAAGGCCTGGCCCTGAACGTTCCCGGGCCCGCCACCTGGGTCGGCAAGACGCACCGGTTCTGGTACCGGCGGTCGGTCAAGGGCGGCCACGAGTTCGTCCTCGTGGACGCCGACACGCTCGACCGGCGCCCGGCCTTCGACCACCAGAAGCTGGCTGCGGCCCTCTCGGCGGCGACCGGCCGGTCGTACACGGCGGTGACGCTGCCGTTCAACACGTTCACGTTCACCGACGACGAGCGGGGGATCGAGGTGACGGTGGCGAACGCGCGCTGGGCGTGCAGCCTCGCGGACTACACGTGTCGCCGCCGCGAGGGCGGCCCACGCCCGGGCGCCGCCCCGCCCGCGCCGTTCGCGTGCGCGCCGCCGGCGCCGGACGACCGCCCGGCCGCCTCGCCGGACAAGCAGTGGGAGGCGTTCATCCACAACTACAACGTGGCGGTGCGGCGCGCGGGCGAGACGAGCTTCACGGTGCTCAGCACGGACGGCTCGGAGGGCGATTGCTACCGGCTCTCGTCGATCGTGTGGTCGCCCGACTCGACCAAGCTCGCCGCCTACCGCGTCAGGCCCGGTTACCGGCGGCTGGTGCACTACGTCGAGTCCTCGCCCGCCGACCAGGTGCAGCCCAAACACTTCACCCGCTTCTACGCGAAGCCGGGCGACGTGCTCGACCTGGAGCAACCGGTGGTCTTCCACCTGGATCCGAAGAAGCAGATCGTCGTGGACAACAGCCTGTTCCCCAATCCGTACGACCTCACGCCGCTCGTGTGGCGCAAGGACGGCCGGGCCCTGACCTTCGAGTACAACCAGCGCGGCCACCAGGTCTACCGGGTGATCGAGGTGGACGCGGCGACCGGCCGGGCGCGCGCCCTGGTGTCCGAAGAGGTCAAGACGTTCTTCAGCTACCGGCCCGCGACCGGGAGCCAGACCGATTCCGGGAAGAAGTACCGCTACGACGTGGCCGACGGCCGCGAGATCATCTGGATGTCGGAGCGCGACGGCTGGAACCACCTCTATCTGTACGACGGCACGACCGGCACGGTGAAGAACCAGATCACGAAGGGACCGTGGGTCGTCCGCGGGGTCGTCAAGGTGGACGAGGACGCCCGCCAGATCTGGTTCACCGCGAGCGGCATGTATCCAGGGCGGGATCCGTACTTCGTGCACTACTACCGCGTCAACTTCGACGGCTCCGGCCTGACCGCCCTGACCGAAGCCGACGCCAACCACCAGGTCGCCTTCTCCGAGGACATGCAGTTCTATGTCGACACGTACTCCCGCGTCGACCTCGCGCCGGTCGCGGAGCTCCGGCGGGCGAGCGACCGGTCGCTCGTGGCCGTGCTGGACAGAGGCGACCTGACCGAGCTCGTCAAGGCGGGCTGGCGGCCGCCGGAAGTCTTCGTCGCGCCCGGCCGCGACGGGAAGACGGAGATCTGGGGCGTCATCTACAAGCCGACGACGTTCGACCCGACCAGGAAGTACCCGGTCATCGAGAACATCTACGCCGGGCCCCAGGGCTCCTTCGTCCCGAAGTCGTGGAGCGCCTACAACCCCATGCAGGCCCAGGCCGAGCTGGGCTTCATCGTGGTGCAGATCGACGGCATGGGGACGTCGAACCGGTCGAAGGCGTTCCACGATGTGGCGTGGAAGAACCTCGGTGACGCCGGCTTCCCGGACCGCATCCGGTGGCACCAGGCCGTGGCCGCGAAGTATCCCTGGTACGACATCAGCCGGGTCGGGATCTACGGCACGTCGGCGGGCGGGCAGAACGCGCTCGGGGGGTTGCTGTTCCACCCCGAGTTCTACAAGGCCGCGGTGTCGGCCGTCGGGTGTCACGACAACCGGATGGACAAGATCTGGTGGAACGAGCAGTGGATGGGCTGGCCGATCGGACCCGAATACGAGGCCTCGTCCAACGTCGTGAACGCCCACAAGCTCCAGGGGCACCTCCTGCTCGTCGTCGGCGAACTCGACACCAACGTCGACCCCTCGTCCACGCTGCAGGTGGTGAACGCCCTCATCAAGGCGAACAAGACGTTCGACCTGCTGGTCATCCCGGGGGCCGGGCACGGCGCGGGCGGCGCTTACGGCGAGCGGAAGCGCTTCGATTTCTTCGTCCAGCACTTGCAGGGCCGGACGCCGCCCAACTGGAACGAGGTGGCGCTGTCGACCTCGTCCGAGGAGCGCGCGGACGAGTGGGAAGCCGAGTGGCTCGCGGGCGAGCAGCCGCCGGCCGACGAGGACGCGGGCGCGGCTCAGTACGGAATCCAGACGGCCATCTCGCCCTTGCCGCGGTTGGCCCAGGCGAAGTAAGGCACGGCGACGAGCGGCGTCTCGTGCGTCCGCCCGTCCTCGCCGCGCGCCTGGGCCGCGGCCGTCACGACCTCGACGCCGCCGAGCAGGTCGGGCCGGAACTCGTGGCGGAGCGGCGCGTCCAGGGGGAGGCGCAAGTGGCTGACGCGGCCGCCGTGGTCGACCGCCTCGACGCAGTAGACGATCGGGCCGCGCACAATGGCGGCGCGGCCCCGGGCGTCGGCGACCCGCTCATCGGCGAGCACGCGCCGGGCGGGCATCGGGAGGTCGAGCTCCACCGTGTCGCCCGCCTGCCAGCGCCGCGCGAGGCGCAGGTAGCCCTGCACGGGACGCCACGGCGCGGGGCGGCCGTTCACCCGCAAGAGGGGCGTGCCGCCCTCGGCGCCTGAGCCCGCCGTCCCGCGCGTCCGGGCCGGCTCGGCGGGGCCGGCGGGCGGCTCCAGCGCGAACCGGTAGAGGCCGCCGGGCATCACCTCGCCGCGCACCCACCCCGGCACGCGCAGCGCGAGGGTGAACGGCACGGCGCGCTCCGGGTCGACCCGGACGACGACCCGCCCCTGCCAGGGGTAGCGGGTTTCCTGGCGCACGCGGACGCGCGTGCCCCCGAGCTCGAGGCGAGCCTCGCTCCCGACGAACAGATTGACGTAGAGCTCGGCGGGGTCCGGCGCGGGACGCTGCGCGTAGACGAGGCCGGGGAGCTGCGCCATCAAGCGCGCGAGGTTCGCCGGGCAGCACGCGACGTCGAAGTACGGACTCCGGGCGACGGAGCCGTCCGACACGAGCGGATTCTGGTAGAAGAACGTGTCGCCCGCGAGCGAGACGCCCGAGAGGTAGCCGTTGTAGAGCGTCCGCTCCAGGGTGTCGTAGTACGCGCCGTCACCCGTGCGCCGCCACATCCGGTGGTACCACAGCATGCCGCCGATCGACGCGCAGGTTTCGGCGTAGGCGCGGTTGGGGAGCACATAATCGTCGCCGAAGGCTTCGGTGCGCCCCTGCGACCCCAGGCCGCCCGTCACATAGATCCGCTTGGCCGTCACGTCGCGCCAGAGCGCCTCCACCGTGCGGGCGAACGCCTCGACGCCCAGCAGCGTCGCGACGTCGGTCAGGCCGGCGTACATGTAGGTGGCCCGGACGGCGTGCCCGACCGCCCGCGTCTGCTCCACCACGGGGGCGTGGTCCTGGCGGTAGGCCAGGTCGTTGTAAATGGCGAAGCGGCTGCCCGGTTCGAACGGGACCGGCGGGATGCTGTGCGGCCGGCCCCGCTCCTCCAGAAAGAACCGGGCCTGCTCGAGGTACTTCCGGTCGCCCGTCACGCGGAAGAGCTTCACGAGCGCCAGCTCGATCTCTTGATGGCCGGGCACGTTGCGCTGGGCGTTCGGGCCGAACACCCGGCACACGAGGTCCGCGTTCTTGAGGGCGACGTCGAGCAGCGTCCGCTTGCCCGTCGCCTGGTAGTGCGCCACCGCCGCTTCGTAGAGGTGCCCCGCGTTGTACAGCTCGTGGCTCGTGTGGAGGTACGACCAGCGCTCCGGCCCGGCGCCTGGCGCGGGATGCGCCGGGTCCACGGTACGGGGCGTGTAGAGATAGCCGTCGGGCTCCTGCGCCGCGGCGATGATGGCGATGAGCTCGTCCAGCTTGGCGTCGAGCGCCGGGTCGGGCGCGACGGCCAGCGCGTACGACGCCGCCTCGATGATCTTGTAGACGTCCGTGTCGTTGTAGCGCTGGCCCTGGTGCGGGCCCTCGAGCTTCCGCGCGGCCTTGAGGAAGTTCGCCACGCGCCCGGTCAGCTCGTTCTGCTTCAGGATGTGCGGGATCGTGACCGTGCGGTTCGTCTCGAGCCGCCGCTGCCAGAACTCGTCCGCCAGCCGGACCGCCGTGAACGGGACGGGCTGGAGCGGATAGTCCTGCACGCCGGAGGAAACGGCGCCCGCCTGCCCGCGCGCGCCCGCCGGCCCGCGCGCGGACGCCGCCGCCGCGACCAGCAGCGGTACGAGCACCCACGCGGCGAGAAACCCCCTCATTCCGGCCGCGCCTCCTTCGATGCTTCCCGCTCGCCGCGCTCGACGCCGAAACGGAAGACGGTCGTCGAGTGGTACCGCTCGCCCGGCCGCAGAATCGTCGACGGGAACTGCGGTTGGTTGGGCGAATCAGGGAAGTGCTGCGTCTCGAGGCAGAAGCCCGAGCGGTGGCCGTAGACGTGTCCGCCCTTGCCGCGGATCGTGCCGTCGAGGAAATTCCCCGAGTAGAACTGCAGCCCCGGCTCCGTCGTCCACACCTCCAGCGTCCGCCCCGTCGTCGGCTCCACCACCCGCGCCGCGCGCACGAGACCGTCGCCGGCGCGGCGGAGCACGAAGTTGTGGTCGTAACCGCGCCCGCGGCGGATCTGTTCGTGGTCCGCCGCAATACGCGCGCCGATGGGCGCGGGCGTCCGGAAGTCGAACGGGGTCCCATCGACCGGCTCGAGCGCCCCCGTCGGGATGAGCGTCTCGTCCACGGGCGTGTAGCGGTCCGCGTCGATCGCGAGGACGTGGCCGAGCACGTCGCCCGAGCCTTCCCCCTTCAGGTTGAAATAGGTGTGCTGCGTGAGGTTGACCGGCGTCGGCTTGTCGGTCGTGGCCTCGTACTCCACGCGCAGCTCGTTCGCGTCCGTGAGGGCGTAAGTCACCCGGACGTCGAGGGTGCCCGGATAGCCTTCTTCGCCGTCGGGGCTCGTCCGCGAAAACACGACCCCCACCCGGTCGGCCTCCTGGAGCGGTTCGCCCCGCCACACGACCTTGTCGAAGCCCCGAACGCCGCCGTGGAGATGGTTCGGCCCGTCGTTCGCCGCGAGCCGATACGTGCGCCCCTCGAGGGTGAACCGGGCCTTCGCGATCCGGTTGGCGTACCGGCCCGTGATGCAGCCGAAATACGGGTTCCGCGCCACGTAGCCGTCGAGCGTGTCGTACCCCAGCACGACGTCGTCCAGGCGCCCCTCCCGGTCGGGCACGCGGATCGAGACGATGATGCCGCCGTAGGTGATGGCGCGCACCTCGACGCCCTGCGCGTTCGTCAGGGTGAACAGGTCGACGGCCGTCCCGTCGGGCAGCGTCCCGAAGGGCGCCCGGGTCACCCGAGCCGCCGGTCGTTCCTCCACGGCGGCCTTGCTCCCGGCCGGCGCCGGCGGGGTTTGGGACGAACACGCCAGGACACACCCGAGCATCACGCTGCACATCAGGAATCCCCAGGTCGACAGCGGCGTCACAGTCATGGGATCCTCGCGGCGGCGGCCACGGTGCGGATCTCGTAGACCGCGGCCGTGGCGGCGTCGGGATGCGGCTGGAACCGCACGGTGACGCGCGTCTTGCCCTTCGTGAGCGTTTCCGGGATGGGGTACTCGACGTCGAGCAGTTCCGTCGGGTGGTACGCGAGCGTCTCGGTCGCGACCTTCTGGCCGTCGACCAGGATGTCGAAGACGCGCCGCCGCCCTTCGCTCCCGCGGTAGGTGCAGACCAGCGTGACCGGCCGGTCGGGCACGACCTTCAATTCGTAGCTGAACCAGCCGGTCGTGGTGTCGCGCCCGCGGCGCCCTTCGAAGAAGGGCTGGCGGGTGGCGTCGCCGTGGAAGTTGTGGGTCTTTTCGCTTTCCGCGTTGTCGACGTCGACCGCGTCGATCGTCCGGCTCGCCAGGTCGCGCCGCCGGGCTTCGGCCGCCTCGATCTCGGCCTGGCGCGCGCTCCACTCGGCCGGCGTGTAGAGCTTCCAGTAGACGGTGTAGCGGACGTCGTACGCCTTGTAGAACGGCACGAGCGTCACGTCGTGGGGCCGGCCGATGCCCTCGGTGCGGAAGGTCAGGGGTGCGCCGGCGACCGGCTTGACGGCCCCGGCCAGCCGGTCGCGCTCGACCACGAGCGCCGGGATGACCGGCGTCTTCAGGCGCGCGAGCGGCGGCGCGCTCGGGCCGTAGCGCCGCGTCTCGTCCAGGCCCTCCTTGCCGAGGTCCCCGGCGAGCAGGATGGGTCCGTAGAGCAGCGCCACGTAGCTCGGGTCGTCTGGGAGCGCTTCGGTGCGCAGGCTCATGGGCAGCCGGACCTCGACGGTGTCGCCGGTGCGCCACGTCCGCTCGATCGTCACGTACTCGCCCGCCCTCGCCGGCGGGCCCGCGGGGCGCCCGTTGACCGTCACGGTGATGCCCGGTGCGGCCCACCCCGGCGACCGGACCTTCAGGGCGAGCGAGACCGGTCGCGCCGCCGTGATGTGGAGGCGCGTCGTGTCCTCGTCCGGGAACCGGGTCTCCTGGCGGACGACCAGGCCCTTGGCCGCCCAGGTGAGCTCGGAGGGCATGAAGAGGTTGACGAAGAGGGACCGGTCGTCGTGGAAGTAGATCGTGTCGCCGTACTTCGCGTGGTTCTCGAGGCCCGTGCCGACGCAGCACCAGAACGACGCGTCGGGGGTGGAGTAGGTGCGGAACGCGCCGGGCCTGAGCGGGCAGTAGTAGATCATCATGCCCGTCGCGGGGTCCTGCGACGCGAGGATGTGGTTGTACAACCCCCGCTCGTAGAAGTCCATCGTCTCGGTGGACGGCGACCAGGCGAACAGGTGCCGCGTGAGCTTGAGCATGTTGTAGGTGTTGCAGGTCTCCGAGCTCGAGGCGCCCAGGTGGCGCGAGAACTCCTCCGGCGGGAAAAAGGCTTCGCCGTCGCTGTGGCCGCCGTTGGCGTACGAGCGGAAGAGCGCGACGCGGCGCCAGAAGAAGGTGGCGATGTCGCGGTAGCGCGGGTCGCCCGTGAGCTCGTACTCGCGCGCGGCCCCGATGATCTTGGGGATCTGGGTGTTGGCGTGGAGGCGGTCGAGGGGGTCCTCCCCGCGCGCGAGCGGGTCGAACAGAAAGTCATGGTCGAAGGCCCGGGCGAGGCGCAGGTGGTCGGGATTCCCGGTGAAGGCGTAGAGGTTCGCGAGCACCTCGTTCATCCCGCCGTACTCGGTCATGAGCATGGCCTGCTGCTTCTCGCGGGGCAGCCGGTCCATCCGGAACTTCACCCAGTCGGCCATCTTCACGAGCACGTCGAGCGCCTGCCGGTTGCCCGCATGCTGGTACATGTCGAGGAGCCCCGCCATGATCTTGTGCAGGGTGTAATAGGGCGCCCACACCCGCTGGCGCGCCTCGACGCGGTCGATGAACTCCTCGGGAAAGGCCGAGAGATAGCCGGGGTGGAAGCCGCGCGAGGGGAGCGCGGCCTGGACCTTGGCGAGCTCGGCCACCATGTGGTCGCCGCGCGCCTTGAAGCGGTCGTCGCCCGTGGCGGCGTACATCAAGGCGAGCGCCGACAGATAGTGCCCCACGGTGTGACCGCGCAGCTCGACGTCGGGCGCTTCCCACCCGCCGAGGGGGGCGGCCGGGGAGGGCAGGCCCGCGTTCACGCGGAAGTTGTGGAGCAGGCGGTCGGGGTCGAGCTCGAGCAGGTAGCGCGCGTCGCGCTCCATCGCGTCGCGGAACGGGCCGGGGAGCAGGCGCACGGCCTCGAGGGGGAACGGCCGGGCGCGGGCGGCCACCTTGTCGGCGACCGAGGGCGTCAGGGGCAAGCGCGGCGGAGCCTGGGGCGGGGCGGAGGGACGGACGGGGGCCAGCAGCGCGACCGCGGCGAGCCCCAGGGCCGCGCGGCCGGCGCGACGGGAGACCACAGGGTGCAGCACGGCGGGCACCTCCCGGGACGTCGTGAACGTTCACGGTATAATACGCCGACGCCAAACGCGCCAGCAAACCCATCGGGGTGGTGGCCATGACTCCACGCGCGACCCCACAGGCGGTCCTGGCTCTCCTGAGCCTGTTCGGCTGCTCCCTCGGCGCCGCGGCCGTCGGGTGGCGCTCACCCGCCGCCCAGACGGGCGCCGCGCCCGCCCGCGACTATCCGGTCCAACCGGTGCCCTTCACCGCGGTCCATCTGGACGACGAGTTCTGGGCGCCGCGCATCGAGACCAACCGGCGCGTCACGATCCCCTTCGCGTTCGAGCAGTGCGAGCGGTCGGGGCGCGTCGACAACTTCGAGCGCGCCGCGCGCGCCCTGCGCGGCGAGCCTCTGGAGAACACGAAACCGCCCGGGTATCCCTTCGACGACACGGACGTCTACAAGGTCATCGAGGGCGCGTCCTACGCCCTGAGCGTCCGTCCCGACCCCCAGCTCGACGCCTACGTCGACGGCCTGATCGCCAAGATCGCTGCGGCCCAGGAACCCGACGGCTACCTCTACACGGCGCGCACGATCAATCCCAAGAGCCCGCACCGCTGGGCGGGGGAGACTCGCTGGGAGCTCGAGCGCGACGACAGCCACGAGCTCTACAACCTCGGGCACCTGTTCGAGGCCGCCGCCGCGCACTACCAGGCCACCGGCAAGCGGACGCTCCTCGATGTCGCCGTGCGCGCGGCCAACCTGCTCGTCGAGACGTTCGGCCCCGGCAAGCGCTCGATCTGGCCCGGCCACCAGATTACGGAGATGGGGCTCGTCCGCCTCTACCGGGTCACGGGTGACGCCCGCTATTTGGCGCTCGCGAAGTTTCTGCTCGACGAGCGCGGCCCGCGGCCCGGCGAGAAGACCAACCCCCGCGGCCTCACCTACAACCAGGCGCACCTGCCGGTCGTCGAGCAGACCGCGGCGGTGGGCCACGCGGTGCGGGCGACTTACATGTACTCGGGGATGGCGGATGTCGCCGCGCTCACCGGCGACCGCTCGTATCTGAACGCCGTCGACGCGATCTGGCAAGACGTCGTCGGGACCAAGCTCTACATCACCGGCGGCATCGGCGCGAGCGGCCGCGGCGAGGCCTTCGGCGCGCCGTACGAGCTGCCCAACATGACCGCCTACAACGAGACGTGCGCGGCGGTGGGGAACGACTACTGGAACTTCCGCCTGTTCCTGCTGCACGGTGACGCCAAGTACGTCGACGTCATGGAGCGCACGCTCTACAACGGGCTGCTGTCCGGGGTGTCGCTCGACGGCCGCGCGTTCTTCTATCCGAACCCGCTCGAGTCGGTCGGCCAGCACGCCCGCCAGCCCTGGTTCGGCGTGGCGTGCTGCCCCGGCAACATCACGCGCTTTCTCGCGTCGGTCCCCGGCTATCTCTACGCCGTGCGGCGCGCGCCGGAGGCCGACGGCGGCGACACGCTCTACGTGAATCTGTTCGCCGCCGGCCGCGCCGACATCGACTTTGGCGGCGGCCGCCGCGTGCGCGTGCGGCAGACGACGCGGTATCCGTGGGACGGGGTCGTGCGCCTGACGCTGGACCAGGATCCCCCGCGCACGTTCACCCTGCGGGTCCGCGTGCCGGGGTGGGCGCGCCACGAGGCCGTGCCGAGCGACCTCTACCGGTTCCTGGACGCCGGCGACCGCGCGGGCCGGCCCGAGGGCGTCGTCCTGCGGCTCAACGGCCGGCCCGTCGAGCTGGCCCTGGATAAGGGCTATGCGGTCCTCCGCCGGACGTGGCGGCGCGGCGACGTCGTGACGCTGGAGCTGCCCATGCCGGTGCGCCGCGTCGTGGCGCACCCGCGGGTCGACGCGGACCGCGACCGCGTGGCGCTCCAGCGCGGGCCGATCGTGTACGCCGCCGAGTGGCCCGACAACCCCGGCGGGCGCGTGCGGAACATCGTGCTCCCCGACACGGTGCCCCTGGCGTCCGAGTTCCGGCCCGACCTGCTCGGCGGCGTGCAGGTGGTCACGGGGCGGGCGATCGGGCTCGCCTCCGACGAAAAGGGCGGCATCGTCCGGCGCGAGCAGCCGTTCGTGGCGATCCCGTACGCGACCTGGGCGAACCGCGGCCGGGGCGAGATGATCGTCTGGCTGGCCCGCACGGACGCGGCGGCGAAGCCGGTTCCGTACCCGACGCTCGCCACGACCGCGACCGTCACGACCTCCGGCCGCAAGAGTCCGCGGCCGATCCACGACGGCGAGGAGCCGGCCTCGTCCGACGACCCGACGGCGTATTTCGACTGGTGGCCGACGCGGGGGACCACCGAGTGGGTGGAGATGGTCTTCGCGAAGCCCGCGACCGTCTCCGAAGTCGAGGTGTACTGGTTCGACGATACCGGGCGCGGTCAGGTCCGGGTCCCCAGGGCCTGGCGCATCCTGTATCGCCAGGGCGGCGCGTGGGTGCCGGTCGAGGCGCTCGGGCCCTACGGCGTCGAGAAGGATCGCTTCAACCGGGTGGCGTTTCGTCCCGTGACCACCGATGCCTTGCGCCTCGAGGTCACGATGCAGCCGGAGTGGTCGGCGGGGATCCAGGAGTGGAAGGTGCGGTGAGCGGACCCGGGGTCGCGAACCGGAACCCGATTGTCGGGTTTGCGCTGCTGGCACTCCTCGCCGCGGGTGCGGCGGGCGGGGATTCGCGCGGCCAGGCCGGCGCGGCGCCCGTCGCCCGGGTCAAGGTGGACATCGACCGGACGATCGGCGAGGTGCACCCGCACCTCTTCGGGAGCTTCGCCGAGCACCTCGGCCGGATGATCTACGGAGGGATCTACGACGAGGGCAACCCCCTCTCCGACGCCGACGGCTATCGCCGCGACGTGATGGACGCGGTCAAGGCGCTGGGCGTCACGATCCTCCGCTGGCCCGGCGGGAACTTCGCGTCGGGCTACAACTGGAAGGACGGCATCGGGCCGAAGGATCGGCGGCCGGTCCGGCTCGACCTGGCCTGGAACGCCCTCGAGAGCAACCGGTTCGGCACGGACGAGTTCCTGCGCTATGCGGAGCGCATCGGGGCCGAGCCGTATATCTGCCTCAACCTCGGCCTCGGCACGATCGACGATGCGCGGCACTGGGTGGAGTACACGAACGAGACGCGCCACACCTTCTGGGCCGACGAGCGGCGGCGGAACGGCCGGGACGCGCCGTACAACGTGCGGTACTGGGCGCTCGGCAACGAGATCGACGGGCCCTGGCAGCTCGGGCACAAGCGCGCCGAGGAGTACGCGCGGTTCGCCCTCGAGGCGGCGAAGGCGATGCGCGCGGTCGACCGCGACCTCAAGCTGGTGGCGAGCGGGTCGAGCTACTACGCGGGTGACTGGATCGGGTGGAACCGGACCGTCCTCGAGACCTTGCGGAACACCGTCGACTACATCGCGATCCACACCTACATCAGCAACCGCGAGAACGACCTCGAGCGCTATCTCGGCGTCTGGTCGCAGACGATCGAGCGGTACATCGACGTGACGGCGGGCTTGATCCGGCAGGTGCAGGCGGGGCAGGCGAACCCGCGGCCGATCTTTATCGCCTACGACGAGTGGAACGTGTGGTATCGGGCGGGCGTGGGCGAGGGGCTCGAGGAGATCTACACCTTCGAGGACGCGCTGGCCGTCGGGATGTTTTTCAACGTGTTTTTCCGCCACGCCGACGTCGTGAAGATGGCGAATCTCGCGCAGCTCGTCAACGTCATCGCGCCGATCATGACGAACCGCGACGGGCTGTTTCTGCAGCCGACCTACTTTCCGTTCGCCGAGTACGGGAAGCAGCGGGGCAACGTCTCGCTCGACGTGTGGGTGTCGGGCCCGACCTATACGATCGGCAATCGGCCGCCGCTCCAGTACCTCGACGTCTCGGCCACGTTCAATCGCGCGACGCGCGAGCTGTTCCTCAACGTCCTCAACCGCAGCCGCGACCGCGACATCCTGGCGCGGATCGAGAACCAGGCGGGCCGGCTGGCGGGGGAGGCGGCCGTGTGGGAGCTCAATCACCCCGACCTCAAGGCGACGCACACCTTCGGCGACGACCGCCGCGTGCGGCCGGTGACGCGGAGGGCGGCGCTGCGGCTCGAGGACAACACGTTCCTCTACACCTTTCCGGCGCATTCCCTAACGATCTTGCGGCTCCGGGTGGAGGAACTTGGGAACGCCCCTCTCCTGTGATCAGGGGACGGACCGAACCGATCAGGACAGGCGCCACGGAGGATCCATGACCATCCGACGATTCCTCAGCCGCATCGGACTCGTGACCGCCCTGGTGCTGGCGGGTAGCGCTCCGCCGTCGGCCCAAACACCGCCCCGAGCCCCGCAGCCCGCCGAGCGCGAAACGCTGCGCCCGGCACCGCCACGCCGTGCGGACGAAGGGCGCGGTCCGTTCAAGACGCTCGTCATCCGCGGCGCCATCCTGATCGACGGCACCGGCGCCCCGCCGGTGGGACCCGTCGACATCGTGATCGAACAGAACCGCATCCAGTCGGTGCGGAGCGCCGGCACACCGGGCCTGCCCCTCCGACCCAACCGGCCGCCGCAGAACCCCGACTTCGAAATCGCCGCCACGGGCATGTACGTGCTCCCGGGCTTCATCTCGCTCCACGAGCACGCCGGCGGCGCCCCCAAGAACCCCGACGCCGAATACCCCTACAAGCTCTGGCTCGCCCACGGCGTCACGACCGTCCGCGGCGTCCCTCTGGCCGAGCACGCCTTCACCGTCAGCGAGCGCGAGCGCAGCAACCGCAACGAGATCGTGGCACCCCGGATCGTCAACTATCAGCGACCCGGCGCCGGCTGGGACAAAGGCCCCGTCGACACGCCAGAGGCCGCGCGCGAGTGGGTGCGGTGGGCCGCCGCCAACGGCGTCGAGGGCCTCAAACTCGGCGCCCACCGGCCGGAGATCATGGCCGCGCTGCTGGACGAGGCCCGCAAACACCGCCTGGGCTCCACCGCGCACCTCCAGCAGACCGGCGTCGCCCAGATGAACGCCCTCAAGGCGGCGCGCCTCGGCCTCCAGACGGTCACGCACTTCTACGGCCACTTCGAAGCGCTCCTCAAGGACTACGTCGTCCAGCCGTGGCCCGTGAACCAGATCAATGACGACGAGCAGATGCGCTTCGGGCAAGTGGCGCGCCTGTGGGACAAGATCCACCCGCCCGGCAGCCCCGAGTGGAACGCCTACCTCCAGGAGCACGTCAAGCTGGGGACCACCTTCGACCCCACCATGACGGCGTACGCCGCCAGCCGGGACCTGATGCGCATGCGCAACGCCGACTGGCACAGCCGCTACTCGCTCCCCTCGCTCATGGACTTCTACGCGCCCAACCGCGGGAACCATGGCTCCTACTGGTACTACTGGACGACGTGGGACGAGATCGCGTGGCGCAACTTCTATCAGGTGTGGTTCCGGCTGCTGAACGATTACAAGAAGATGGGCGGCCGCGTGACCGCCAGCGCCGACGCCGCGTTCATCTACAACACGTACGGCTTCGGCAACATCCACGAGCTGGAGCTGCTCCAGGAGGCGGGCTTCCACCCCCTCGAGGTCATCCAGGCGGCGACGTACAACCCCGCCATGACCCTCGCCGAAGCGTCAGGTCGGCCCATCGACCGCGGCGTCGTTCGCGCGGGGCTGCTCGCCGACCTGATCGTGATCGATCAGAACCCGCTCGAGAACCTGAAGGTGCTCTACGGGACGGGGGCCCTGCGGCTCAACGACCAGACCGGCAAGCCCGAGTGGGTCGGCGGGATCAAGTACACGATCAAAGACGGCATCGTGTACGACGCGAAGAAGCTGCTCGCCGACGTGGCGGCGATGGTCGAGAAACAGAAGAAGGAACGGAGCCGGACGACCAGCCAGTAAGACCTCGACCTCGGCGGCCCGGGGGGCGGGGCCCGATGCCGGCCATCGCGGCCGGCGGTCGGGCGCCCGCCCGGATCCTCGTGGCCGCGATCCCTGCACGAGCGCGTTCCGCAAGGGGTGTCCTCGGAGGTGGAATCCCTCCAGCCCGGCGTGTCCTCTCCGGTGGAGCCTCGACCCGCCGCGGACGGCGGGTCGCCCCGCCCGGCCCGCCGGGCGGCCGGCCTAACTGCCTCTGGCGGCCGGGGCCTTGCGCCCCGCGTTCGTGGCACCGGCCCGGCGGGCTGGCGAGCAAGACGTCGGCACGCGACGTGCTCTCTGCTGGGGTTGCGTATGATCTGACCCAGGGGGAAGTTTGCCATGCGCGCAAGGCCTTCGCTCGCCGTGTCCGTCGTGCTCACTGGGGTCCTCGCGGCTGGAGGGCCGTTCGCCCCGGATGTTTCCGCGCAGTACTTCGGGCAGAACAAAGTCCAGTACAAGACGTTCCGGTTCCAGGTCCTGAAGACCGCGCATTTCGACATCTACTTTTATCCGGAGGAGCAGGAGGCTGCGGTCGAGGTCGGCCGGCTGGCGGAGCGGTGGTATGCGCGCCTGGCGGCGGTTTTCGAGCACGACCTGCAAGGCCGGCAGCCGCTCGTGCTCTATGCCTCGCACGCGGACTTCGAGCAAACCAACGTCATTCCAGGGGAGCTCGGCGAGGGGACGGGCGGGGTGACCGAAGCCTTCAAGCGGCGGATCGTCATGCCGCTGGGCGCGTCACTGGCCGAGACGGACCACGTGCTCGGCCACGAGCTCGTGCACGCGTTCCAGTACGACATGACCCGCCGCGGGTCGGGTGAAGGGCCCGGGGCGGGCAACCTCCCGCTGTGGTTCGTCGAGGGGATGGCCGAGTACCTGTCGGTCGGTCCGGTCGACCCCCACACGGCGATGTGGCTTCGCGACGCGGTCGCGCGCGACAAGGTGCCGGCGATCGAGAAGCTGGACGACCCGCGGTATTTCCCGTACCGCTGGGGCCAGGCGTTCTGGGCGTATGTGGGCGGTCGGTTCGGCGACGGGGTGATCGGGCCCCTGCTGGTCGCGGCGGCGGGCAAGGACGGCGTCGACGCCGCCTTCGAGAAGATTCTCGGATTGAAGACGAAGGAGCTGTCGGAGGCGTGGCTCGGGGCGCTGCGGGAGGCTTACGCGCGGCCGCCCGAGGGGGCGCGGCCGGCGGGCGAGGTGGGGCGCGTGCTCGTCGGGACCAGGGGGTTCGGCGGCGACGTCAACGTCGGCCCCGCCCTCAGCCCCGACGGCCGGCGGTTGTTGCTGTACTCGTCGCGCGGGCTCTTCTCGGTGGATCTGTTCGTCGCCGACGCCGAGACGGGCGCGCTGGGACGCCCGATCGTCTCCACCGCCCTCGACCCGCACTTCAGCAGCCTGCAGTTCATCGATTCGTCCGGCTCGTGGGCGCCCGACAACCGCCGCATCGTGTTCGCCGCCGTGCGGGAAGGCCGGCCGGCGCTCGTCGTCTTCGACGTCGACCGGCGAGCGATCGAGCGGGAGATCGCGCTGCCCGGGCTCGACGGCGCCCTGACACCGGCCTGGTCGCCAGACGGGCGGACTGTCGCGTTCAGCGGCTCGCGCGGCGCGCGATACGACCTGTATCTGTACGACCTCGAGCGGGGCGAACTGCGGAATCTGACGAACGATCCCTACACGGATCTGCAGCCGGCGTGGTCGCCCGATGGGCGCCGGCTGGCTTTCGTCACGGACCGCTTCTCGACGGACCTCGCCACCCTGGCGGCGGGAGCTTATCGGCTGGCGATCGCGGACGTGTCGGGCGGGCCGGTCGAGCGCGTGGCGGGCTTCGCGCACGGCAAGCACATCGCCCCGCAGTGGGCGCCCGACGGCGCGTCGATCTACTTCGTGTCGGACGCGAGCGGCGTGAGCAACGTGTATCGGGTGGAGCTGGCGAGCGGGCGGTTGCACCAGGTGACGAATCTCGCGGGCGGCGTTACGGGCATCACGGCGCTCGCGCCGGCGTTGTCGGTGGCGCGGGGGACCGGGCGGATGGCGCTGAGCGTCTACGAGGATACGAAGTACGCCATCTATCGCCTCGACGGCCCGGACGCCGCGGCAGCTGTGGTGGCGCCGGACCGGTGGCCGTCGCCGCCGCCGGCGGCCGTGCTGCCCCCGCAGCGCGAGCGCCTGGACACGCGGCTCACCTCGCTGCTTGCGGATGCGGCGACGGGGTTGCCGGCGTCGGACGGCGAGGTCGAGCCGTACCGCGCCCGCCTCGGGCTCGATTACGTCGGGCAGCCGACGCTCACGGCGGGCGTCGACCCGTTCGGCACGTATCTCGGCGGCGGCCTCGCGTTTTACTGGAGCGACATGCTCGGCAACCACAACCTCGCCACGGCCGTCCAGATGGGCGGCTACTTCGGGACGAGCTTCACCGACAGCCTGAAGAACACGGCCGGCGCCGTCGCGTACCAGAACCTCGCGCACCGGTGGAACTGGGCCGCGGTCGTCCAGCAGTATCCCTACCTGACCGGTCAGTTCTCGAGCGGCTTCGACATCGTCGGGAACCAGCTCGTCTACGTGGACCAGACCGTGGTGTGGCGCCAGATCAACCGCGAGGTCGGCGGCGTCGTGGCGTATCCCTTCAGCCGGGCGAGCCGCGTGGAGTTCTCGGGCGGCTTCCAGCACGTGTCGTTCGACCAGCAGGTGCAGCGGGACTATTACGACCCGCGCACCGGCGCGTATCTGGGTTCGGAGGTTCAGTCGGTGCCGTTCGACGCGACCTTGAACCTCGTGCAGCCGAGCGCGGCGTTTGTCTACGACACGGCGGTCGGCGGGCCGACCAGTCCGCTGGCGGGCCAGCGCTCCCGCTTCGAGGTGTCGCCGACCTTCGGGACGATCCAGTTTACGAACCTGCTCGCCGACTATCGCCGTTACTTCATGCCCGTGCGGCTCTACACGATCGCCGTCCGCGGGCTGCATTACGGCCGCTACGGGTCGGGGGCGGAGGACGAGCGCCTGGTGCCGCTCTATCTCGGCTACGACACGCTCGTGCGCGGCTACAACCTGAATTCGTTCACGGCCGACGAATGCATTCCGAGCGCCACGAGCGCCTGCCCCGTGTTCGATCGTCTCGTCGGCAGCCGCTTGCTCGTGGGCAATATCGAGTTTCGGTTCCCGCTGCTGCGGCCGTTCGGCTTGCGGGAGGGGATGTACGGGCCACTGCCGGTGGAGGTGGCGTTCTTCACCGACGCGGGGGTGGCGTGGTCGTCCGGCGAGCAGCCCTCCTTCTTCGGCGGCGACCGGCGGGGCGTCGCGAGCGCCGGCGTGGCGTTCCGCGTGAACCTCGGCGGCTTCGCGATCGGGCAGCTCGCGATCGCCAAGCCGTTCCAGCGTCCGCGGAAGGGGTGGGTGTTTCAGTTCAGCCTGACCCCGGGGTTCTGAGGCGCCCGTGCGGGGGGCGGCGCGCCTCGGGGCTGCGCTCCCGCATCACTCTCGATCAACTCGTCGTCTCGGACCGCGTCGAGGAACGCGTTCCGGCGTGGGAGGAAGAGGCGCCACCCCGTCTTGGCGGTCAGGTGTCTGAGGGCCACCAGGGCGCCTCCGTCACCCTGCGCGCGGATCACCGCCGTCACCACCGGGTCGCCCGGTTCGCAGGCGACGTGCACGCTGTAGCCCGGGCGGGTGAACACGCCGCGGCCGTCGGCGTCGAACGCGATGCCCGGGAGGGCCCCGGCCAGGGCGCTCACAACCTGGTCGCGCGGGCCGAGCGGCGGCGCCTGTTCGATCTGCCCCGCGCCGGCCTCGCGGGGGAGGTTCAGCAGCAGGCCGCTGATCCTGAGCTCGACCGCGCGGCGCGGCGCGCCGATCGGCGCCGGGCCGGTCGAAGGGGCGTTGCCCTCCAGTGGTTCCGGGCGGCTCCGTCCGACCAGCGGGAGCAGGACGAGGCAGGCGAGCCCGAGCGCCACGAGCGCGGCGGCGACCATCGCCTCGGGCTTTGACGCGATGTCGGTGAGGAACGACTCGGTCGGGCGCCGCTCCGCGATCGCCTGCCTGAGGCCGTCACCCCCGGCCGCCAGGAGCACGAGCCCCGTGAGGGCAACCAGGAGGCGGAGGTACGAGCGGCCGCGCGGCATCTCTTGCGTTCGGTGGTCAGGACCCGGGCAAAGTGTTCCGTCGGCTCCCGACCGCTCAGTATATCGGTCGAGCGCCCGCCCTCGACAATCCGGCCGATCCCCACACGTTCGTCGCGAGGGTCGGCTCTTTTCTTCCCAGCGAGCGTCGGGGTGACCGCGGGCTACAATCTCCCCCTCAGGGAGAAGCGATTATGAGGCATTTCCGCCCTGCCGCCATCTGCCTCGGGCTCGCCTCGGCGTTCCTGTTCGCGCTGCCCGCTGCGACCGGGGCGCCGCAGGTCGCCGACGCCGACGCAGTCGACCGCTACGTCGAGACGGAGATGGCGCGCCAGCGCATCCCCGGACTCTCGCTCGCGGTCGTGCAGGACGGACGCGTCGTGAAGGCGCGCGGCTACGGCCTGGCCAACGTCGAGCTCGAGGTGCCAGCCACCGAGCGGACCATCTACCAGTCCGGGTCCGTGGGCAAGCAGTTCACCGCCGCGGCCGTGCTCCTGCTCGCCGAGGAGGGCAAGCTGGGTCTCGATGACCGCCTGCCGACATTCTTCCCGGAGGCGCCGGCGAGCTGGCGGGACATCACGATCCGCCACCTCCTGACGCACACCTCCGGCATCCGCAACTACACGGACGAAGCCCTCGACCGGCGCCGGGACTACACGGACGAGGAGCTCGTGGCGCTCGCCGCGAAACCGCCCCTCGACTTTCCACCGGGCACCCGCTGGAGCTACAGCAACACCGGCTACGTGCTCCTGGGCATCATCGTCAAGAAAGTCACAGGGCAGTTCTATGGGGACTTCTTGGCCGCCCGGGTGTTCGGACCGCTCGGCATGACGACGGCTCGCGTCATCAGCGAGGCGGACATCGTGAAGAACCGCGCCGCCGGGTACCGGCTCGTCAACGGCGAGTTGAAGAATCAGGAGTGGGTGTCGCCGTCGCTCAACCGGACGGCCGACGGGTCGCTGTACCTGAGCGTCCTGGATCTCGTGCGCTGGGACGCAGCGCTCGCCGGCACGGGTTTTCTCAGCGAGGCGAGCCGGCGGGCGTGGTGGACGCCGGTCAGGCTGTCGGGGAGCGGGAGCTATCCGTACGGGATGGGGTGGGAGGTGGATTTCGTGAGGGGCCGGCCGATGGTCGGTCACGGCGGCTCATGGCAGGGGTTCAAGGCGCAGATCCTCCGCTTTCCGCAAGACCGCCTGACCGTGATCGTCCTCGCGAATCTGGCCGAGGCGCGGCAGACGGCGATCGCCGTGGCCGTCGCTGGTCTGTACAACTCCGCCCTCACCCCGCCGCATTTGATGACCCCACGCGCCGGCCATGAACGGATCCAGGAGCGGCTCGAGGCGTTCGTCGCGACGCTCGCGCGTCCCGA
>CAYZKQ010000009.1:0-37295 GCA_964478975.1 uncultured Vicinamibacterales bacterium
CGCGCGCCAGGCCCCCCGGCTCGGCGCCGCGCCCGGTCACGGGCCGTCAGAGCCCGGCCGCGGCCGACGCGCGCTCGGCATCCTCCACCCCGACGACCACCGCCGCGAGCGGATGCCCTTCCACCGCCGTCCCGTACGCGTATTCGACGTTCACGCCGGCGTCCGCCAGCAACCGCGAGACCGCCGCGACCGCGCCCGCCTCGTTGGGCAGCGCCACGTACAGGACCTCGCGTTCTTCCACCCGATAGTGATGCTCGCGGAGGACGCCGGCCGCGTGCACCGGATTGTCGACGACGAGCCGCACCACACCGCCGGCCTCCAGCGTGAGGGCCAGGATGTTGATGTGCTCGCGATCGAGCAGCGTGCTGACGCGCGCAAAGGCGCCAGGAGAATTCTGCAACCGGAACGAGAGCTCGGTGCGGATCGCCATACGCAAGCCCCATTCTATGCCGGGACGACGTCCCGCCGCGCCCGCCGGCACGACGGCGCCGCGGGCACGCTCAGGCGAACGAACCGGCCCCCTCGAGCGAAAGCGCGGGCGGCCGGGCGTGACACCCGGCGCGGAAGGTAGGGAGAAAAAGCGGGATCGCTGGGCTCAGAAGTAAAACGTCGCCCCCCAGGTCCACATCGACCCTTTGTGCGAGAGGCCCAGCCGCTGCTGCAGCCCCGCGAGCCCGGGGATGGGCACCGCGCCGGGTGCGGTGCCCTCGGCGCCGCCGCCCAGGCCGATGAACGTATACCGGTAGTCGCCGTGCAGCCCGACGCGCCGGCCCAGCCGCAGCTCCCCGCCCAGCCCGGCGTGATACCCCATCTTGCGCACCGTCCGGCTCTCGACGGCCACGCCGTCGGCCAGCGTCTCCACGCGCTGCGCGTACCAGCCGACGCCGGCGAGCACATACGGTCCGAGCGGGGACCGGATGGGATAGATGAGCCACGACGCCTGAATGGGGAAATCCCGGATCCGCTCGGTCAGATCCGCGTTGACCTGCGAGCGATAGTCGAGGGCGAGCTCGAGTCCCGAATGCGGCGACAGGCGGGCGCGCAGGAACCCACCCGAATAGCGGTCGGCGATGTCCACCACCGCCGCATCCCCGCGGACCAGGCTGACGCGGAAGCCGACGCCGACGCCAGGCTCCTGGGCCCGCGCCGGGCCGGCCATGGCCGCGCCGCCGACGGCGAGCACCCCGAGCGCCGACGCTACACGGCACCACCGAAGGGTCATGGAACGCCTCCCCGACACGTTTCGGACGAAGCCCCGCGCGACTCCAGCGGCCGCCCTCCACTCGAGCGCCGCGGGTCTCCGCCCGGCGCCCGGCGGGCCCCTCTTCCCGCGACCGAGGAAGAGGGGCCGCCCCTGCCGGAAACCGGACGCCCTGCCCGATGCCGCCGCGCGCCGCCCGAGCGAGCTAGGACAGCACGCGGATGACGACGCGCCGGTTCTGCGCCCGGCCTTCGCGCGTCGTGTTCGGCGCGACGGGCTTCTCTTCGCCGTAGCTGATCACGCTCATTTTGCTCAGCGCGATGCCGTGCTTCTCGTGCAGGTAGCGCTTGACCGCCTCGGCGCGGAGCAGCCCGATGCGCTCGTTGACCGCCTTGTCGCCCACGTTGTCGGTGTGCCCCTCGATCTCGAGGTAAGCCCCCTTGGTCGGGTCGGCCTTCAGGCGCTCGACGAACTGGTCGATCTGCGCCTTGGCGCTGTCGGACAGCTCCGTCTGCCCGAACGCGAACTGGCCCGCGGCCTCGCTGATCGTCACTTCGTAAACCAGCTTGCGGACGGTCTTGTCGACTTCGTCCGCGCGCAAGATGGCGCGCTCGGCCGCCGACTGCGCCGCCGCCGCCGTCTTCCCGGCCGTCGATGCCTTCTCGTCGACTGCCGCCACTTGCTTGCCGTACTTCTCGTCGACCTGCTGGATGCGCGCCTCGTTCTGGCGGGTGCGCTCCTGGGTCTCCTCGAGCGCCTTCGACAGCGACGTGACCCGGTCGTTCACCTGGGCCACGCTGTCGTTGACGTACTTCTTGGTCGCGCAGCCCGACAGGACCACGGCGACCGCGAGGGGAGCGATGAAGACGAGCCTGTTCATGGGATGATCCTCCTGACTTCGACGGTTTGCTCGGCCGGTCTCACCACCGGCCGTCACGACCCTGTTCCCGCGCGGCCGGCTCGACGCCGCCCGCCATGTACGCACTGCGCGCGCGCACGACCAGCCCGCGCCGACGCGCGCGGACCTCCAGGGGCCGCCAGCCTGGGGCCGGCGCCGACTCGAAAGCCAGCAGATACTGCTCGCGCACGTCCGAGACGATCCGCTCGGCCACGCGCCGCGCCTCCACCCCTTCCGCGCCGGCGACGTGGTGCTCGCCGCCCGTCCAGCGCGCCAGGTCCGCAAGCGTGGCTCCCGCGTCGCGGGCGGCTCCGCCTGAGGCCCGCACCGCGTCCGCCCGGCGCTCGACGCCGACCTCCACCACGTAGACCGGCACATCGATCGCGCTCGCCAGCCCCGAAACCTCCTCGGCGCGCAGCCGGCTGCGGTTGTCCACCCCGTCGGTCACGACGACGAGCGCCCGATTCGCGCGGGTGCGCGGGGCGAGGCGCCGCGTCAGGTCGGCGATCGCGTCGTACATCGACGTCGCCCCGAACGCCCGCAACCCCACGAGCGCGGCGTGGGCCCGACTCAGGTCTCTCGTGAACGCCAGGCGCTCGCGCAGCCCGGAATCGAAGCCGTAGACCGCCACCTCGTCGCCGTAGGTCCGGCCGGCTTCCAGGGCCCGGACCACCTGCACCGCGACCGCATGGGCTGCCGTCGCGCTGCGGCCGATCCCCATACTGCCACTCTCGTCGAGCAGCAGCGCCAGCGTCACCGGCCCCGACGAAGCGGCCGAAAAGTCCAGGATCCGCCGCTCCACGCCCCCATCCAGGACGGCGAAGTCGTCCGCGGAGAGGCCGCGCACCGGGCGGCCGTCGCGATCGCGCACCACGACGGCCACCGAGACGAGCTCGACCGCCGAACGGAAGCGGGGACGCTCGGCCGCCGGCTGGGCCGCGGCCGCCGACGCCACCATCCCGGCGACGGCGAGCGCACCGACCGCCCCCAGGCAAGAGCCCCGGCCACGCACCGTGCAGGCGGCATTCAAGACAACTGCCAGGCCCCACACGCCCATCGGCGTCGCTAACCCTTTCCGTGTCAATCCGATAAAGAAACCTCCCGGCCTCCACGCCGGGTTCCCGGCAGCGTAACCCTTACACCGTGCCCGCCCGGACCGCGGCCCCGGCCGCACCCGCCCGATCGGAGCCCACGCCGACCCGCTCCCTTGGTACAATCGGCGGCGATGACGACGCCCGCAACCGCCGCCATTCCGGTGGCCCGCCGCGTCGGCGGGTTCACCTACGCCATCCGCAACATCGTGGCCGAGGCGCGCAAGGTCGAAGCGGCGGGCCGGCCGGTCCGCTACCTGAACATCGGCGACCCTGTCGCGTTCGGCTTCCAGACGCCGCCGGCGCTCATCGACGCCGTCGAGCGGGCGATGCGCACCGGCCAGAACATGTACGCGCCGTCGCCGGGCATTCCGGCGGCGCGGGAGGCCGTGGCGGCCGACTACACGGCGCGCGGGGTCCCCATGAGCCCCGACCGCGTCATCATCACGGCTGGCACCTCCGAAGGCATCGAGATGGCGCTCAGCGCGCTGGCCGACCCGGGCGACGAGGTCCTCGTGCCGGTGCCGACCTACCCCCTGTACACGGCGGTGTGCGCGAAGATCGGGGCGCGCGCGGTCTATTATCGCACCGACCCGGACCGGGGCTGGCTGCCCGACCTCGATCATGTCCGCGCCCTCGTGACTCCGGCGACGCGCGCCATCGTCGTGATCGACCCGAACAACCCGACCGGCGCCGTTTACGCGCCCGAGGTCCGCCGGGCGCTGGTGGAGCTCGCCGACCGTCACGGCCTGGTGCTGCTCGCCGACGAGGTGTACGGCGACCTGGCCTACGACGGACCGGTGCCGTCCATCGGGGCGATCGACCCGGCGGCGCCGGTGATCTCGTTCTCGTCGTTGTCGAAGGCCTACCTCGCGCCCGGGTGGCGGGCGGGCTGGCTCGCCGTCGGGCGGTCCGAGCGCCTCGACGGGGTCCTGGCGGCGATCTTGAAGCTGGCCGACGGCCGCGTGTGCAGCAACGGCCCGGTGCAGCACGCGATCGTGGCCGCCCTGACGGGCGATCGTTCCCACCAGGTCGGGCTGCGCGCCGCGCTGCGGGAGCGGGCCGTCCTGACGACCGCGCGGCTGAACGCGATCGAGGGCGTGTCGTGCGTCGCGCCGGCGGCGGCGTTCTACGCGATGCCGCGCGTCGCGCTGCCACCCGGCGTCACGGACGAAGCCTTCGTCCTCGCGTTGCTGCGCGCGACCGGCGTGCTGTGCGTGTACGGATCCGGGTTCGGGCTGCCGCCGGACGGTGGGTTTTTCCGCGTCGTGTTTCTGGCCCCGCCGGCGGAGCTGGCGGCGATCTACGACGAGATCGCCGGCTTCACCCGCGAGTTTCTGGCCAGGCCGCCGGCAGCCTCTGCGTGAGCCGTCCCCTGGCGCGCCCCGCCGGCCGGGTCATGGTGCGGCTGCTGCGCGGCGCGGCCCGCCTCTCCGCCAACGCCGCCTGGCGCGCGGCGTTCGCCTACGCCGCCCTCGCGGTCGTCCTGACGTGGCCGCTCGCCAGAGGACTCGGGCGCGACCTGGCGAGCGACCTCGGCGATCCGCTGCTCAACACGTGGATCGTCGCGTGGGGCGCCGATCACCTGCGCCGCGCGGTCTCCGGAGACCTCGCCGCGCTCCGCGACTTTTGGAACGCGAACATCTTCCATCCGGAACCGCTGGCCCTCGCGTACTCCGAGGCCCTCATCCCTCAGGCGATCCAGGTCCTGCCGGTCTACGCCCTGACGGGGAACCCGATCCTCTGCTACAACCTGCTGTTCCTCTCCACCTTCGTGCTGTCAGGCCTCGGTACGTTCCTGCTCGTGCGCCAGGTGACGGGCGACGCCCGCGCGGGCTTCGTGGCGGGTTTGCTGTACGCCTTCGCGCCCTACCGGGTCTCCCAGTTCCCGCACCTGCAGGTCCTCTCCTCGCAGTGGATGCCGTTCGTGCTCTACGGCTTCCGCCGCTACTTCGACACGGGACGGCCGCGCGCCCTCAGCGGCGCCGGTCTCGCGCTCTGGACGCAGAATCTCTCCTGCGGCTACTACCTCTTCTTCTTCGCTCCGTGCCTCGCGGTCTATCTGGCGTATGAAGTCCTGAGCCGGGGCCGCGCTCGCGCCCGGCTGGCGGTGC
The DNA here is from genome assembly GCA_964478975.1 of uncultured Vicinamibacterales bacterium. GTDB lineage: Bacteria > Acidobacteriota > Vicinamibacteria > Vicinamibacterales > JAHECP01 > CAYZKQ01. The sequence goes on from CAYZKQ010000009.1 coordinate 5,305, forward strand.
TGGCGGTGGGCGCCACGCTGGTCGCGGCCTATGGCGCCTCGGCCGCGCTGGTCACGCCGTACTTCGAGCTGGGCGCCCGGGGCCTGGAGCGCGGGCTGGAGGAAATTCTCTACTATTCGGCCGACGTGTACTCGTACCTCACGACCCACGAGGCCGTCCGGCTGTGGGGCGCGATCGCGCGCGTCTTTCCCAAGCCGGAGGGGGACCTGTTTCCCGGTGCGACGCCGGTGCTGCTCTCGCTGCTGGCCGTCGGACTCTGGGCGCCCGGCACCTGGCGGCACGCGGTGGCCGTGACGCGCAGGCGTCCGCCGCGGCCGCGCTGGCTCCGCTGGCTCCCCGTCCTGTCCGGCCTCGCCCTCGCCGTCCTCGTGGCGGGTGCCGCGGCGCTCCTCGTGATCCTCGTTCGCGGACGCACGGTCTTCTACCTCGGCGACCTCCGCGTCCGCATCACGAATCTTTCGAACCTCCTCGACGGCGCGGCGCTCGCCCTCATGGTCTTGCTGCTCGTCTCCCCCCGCGCCCGGGCCTTCATCCGGGGTACGCCTGGCTCGACCGTCGGGATCTTCGTGACGCTGGCCGTCCTGGCGCTCTTCCTCTCGTTCGGCCCCCGCATCCGCACCCGCGGCCACGGCATCGGCGAGGGACCGTACGCCCTCCTCATGGGGCTCGTCCCCGGCCTCGACACGCTGCGGGTGCCGGCGCGGTTCGCCATGCTGGTGGCGCTCTTTCTCGCCGTGTTGAGCGGCCTCGGCCTCGCTGCGCTCCGCCGGCGCCACGCGCGGGCGGGCACGGTCGCGGCGCTCGTGGCGGGCGTCGCGGTTCTGGTCGAGGGCGCCGCCGTCCCGATCCCCATCAACCAACGGGGCTACGAAGAGGGGCTGCGCCCACCCGAGGCGGGACCCGTGCGGCAAGGCGCCCTCGCCCCGCCCGTCTACCGGCGCGTGGCCGACCTTCCGGCCGGCACGGTGCTCGTGGAGTTTCCCTTCGGCGCCCCGGTCTACGAGTTCCGGTACCTCTTTTACTCGACGCAGCACTGGAAGCCGCTCGTCAACGGCGTCAGCGGGTTCTTTCCCGAGAGCTATCTGGGGCGGAGCGCGCGGCTCCGCCTGCCCGCGTTGCTCGCCGACCCCGACGCGGCCTGGACCGCGCTCCGCCGGGCGGGCGCGACCCACGCGATCGTCCATACCCAGGCCTTCATCCACGACGAGGCCGACCGGGTCGGCGCCTGGCTCGAATCCCACGGCGCGCGCTTGCTGGGCACTTTCGAGTACGATCGCCTCTATGAGCTGCCGCGGCCCTGAGGCGCCGCGGCTCCTGGTCCCGGAGTCGCCGCCATGCGTCCTGATCCCCTCAGCTTTCTTCAAGACGAGCTCGAATCGCTCAAGGCGCAGAAACTCTACCGCACGCTGCGCGTGCTCTCGGGCGAACAACGCGCCCGCGCCACGTTCGACGGCCGGTCGGTCGTGAACCTCTCGTCCAACAACTACCTGGGGCTCACGACGCACCCGAAGCTCCGCGAGCGCGCCCTGGAAGCGATCCGCGAGTTCGGCGTCGGCTCGGGCGCCGTGCGCCCCATCGCGGGGACGATGGCCATCCACATGGCCCTCGAACGCAAGCTGGCCGAGTTCAAGCAGGTCGAGGCGGTCGTGGTCTTCCAGAGCGGCTTCACGGCCAACGCCGGCACGGTCGCCGCCATCCTCGGCAAAGACGACGTCATCATCTCGGACGAGCTGAACCACGCCAGTATCATCGACGGCTGCCGCCTCAGCCGCGCGACCATCAAGGTCTTTCCGCACAAAGACGTCGCGGCCGCGCGCCGCATCCTCGAAGGGCTGCCGCGCCACCAGCGCAAGCTGCTCATCACCGACGGCGTCTTCAGCATGGACGGCGACCTGGGCGCGCTGCCCGAGCTCTGCGACCTCGCCGAGGAGTTCGGCTGCATCATGATGGTCGACGACGCGCATGCCAGCGGGGTGTTCGGGCGGAACGGGCGCGGGACGATCGACCACTTCGGCGTCCACAACCGCGTCGACATCCAGGTCGGGACGCTCTCCAAAGCCATCGGGGCCCTCGGGGGCTACGTCGCCGGCAGCCGGGCCCTCATCGAGTTCCTGTATCATCGGGCCCGGCCGTTCCTCTTCTCGACCTCCCACCCGCCGGCCGTCGCCGCGGCGTGCCTCGCCGCGATCGACGTCCTGCTGGAGGAACCGGAGCTCATCGAGCGGCTCTGGGAGAACACGCGGTTCTTCAAGAGCGGGCTGAAAGCCCTGGGGTTCGACACGGGGCTCAGCGAAAGTCCCATCACCCCCGTCATCGTCGGGGACGGCGCGAAGGCCATGGAACTGTCGGACCGGCTCTTCGAGGAAGGCGTCTTCGCCCAGGGCATCGCGTTTCCGACGGTCCCCCGCGGGAAGGCGCGTGTGCGGACGATCGTGACAGCCGAACACACCCGAGAGGACCTGCAGTACGCCCTGGACGCGTTCGCCAAAGTCGGCCGCCAACTGGGACTCATCTGACCCCGGCCCGGCGCGCGCCTCGTCGGTCCCCCGCGCACCCCCGTGGGTCGTTGCCCGCCCCCCCCGCGCGGGCTACGATGGGGGCTGGCCCGGACACCGGGGGGACATGTTCCTGATCCGGTCCCACTTCCTCCTGACCGCCGCGCTCGCCGCGTCCCTCGCGGCGCCCGCGCCCCGCCCGTCGCCGGCGGTACAAGAGCCGGAAGTCCCGCTCGAGGCCTTCCTCGCCGAGCTGGAGCACGCGCTCCGGAGCCCGCACGCCGACCCGCTGCGAGCGCTGTTGCTCGTGAGCGACCCCCGGGAGGCCGACGCGCTGCTGCGCGACCTGATCGACCCTGAGGCCACGCGCGTGACCGTGAAGGTGCGGGACCGGCGCCACCTCCCCGGGGCGCTGCCCGGCGAAGGGTACAGCCTGTGGGTCGAGATGCTCGTCGAGCGCGGGCGCGCCGGCCGGATCGCCACCTGGCAGATCGACGTGCGGCTGACACGGGCCCTCCCCGGCCAGCCGCCCGCGGCGCGCGCGTGGCGCATCGTCGGGGCCGAGCGCGTGTCGGTGCTCGGCGACCTCTACCGGCTGGCGCTCACGCCCACCAAACAGTTCGCCGTGCGCAACCTCACGGTGACCTCCGTCGACTTGCGCCTGGAGGTGCCCCATGGCGACGCGTTCGTCGCGGAGACCGACCAGGGGATCACCGCCCTCGTGGTCCGGGGCCGCGGCCAGATGCGCTTTACGCCGCCGGACGAAGCGGAACGCACGCAGGTGCGGCTCTTCGCCGGCAGTGAGCAGCTCGTCGCCGCGTTCGACGCCCTGTATCTCCGCGTCAACCCGGCGCGCTTCGCGCGGCAGGTCACGGCCGACGCGTTCACCGAGCGCCCCGTGGACCGGGGAGCGCTGCGCCGCGCCCAGGAGCTGTTCGACCGGCACGTGCGGGACAGCTTTTCCCTCAAGCTGGGCGACCTGAGCGCCGACACCTGGTCCCTCGCGCCCCCGGGCGACGACTGCCTGGTCGAGGTGCACACGCGGCGCTTCGGCGTCCTGACCTACGCCCGATCGTCCGGAGAGCCCGAGGACGTCACGCTGTTTCTCCGGGGTGCGCGCCGGAACATCGCGGCGTACGCCTCGGCCGAGAAGCTGGCGGCGCGCGGCCGCTTCTACAACGAGGATGCGCTGGCCGACCTCGACGTCCTCGATTATCAGGTGGACGCGAGCTTCACCCCGGCCCGCGAGTGGATCGAGGGCCGGGCGACGCTGCGGGTGCGGGTGCGCGCGCCGGCCATCTCCACCCTCACGCTGCGCCTGGACGAAGACCTGACGGTGCGCTCGGTGTCCTCGCCGCAGCTCGGACGCCTGATGCACCTGCGCGTCGTCGGGCAGAACAACCTCATCGTGAACCTGCCGTGGGTGCTGCCGCACGGCAGCGAAATCGACGTCACGGTCGTCTACGGCGGCCGCCTGCCGCCGCAGCCGCTCGAGCGGGAGGCGCTCGCCGTCGCGGCCGACCAGGGCGGCCAGGAATCACAGCGGATGCCGCTGTTCGAGACCGTGATTCCGCCGGAGCCGTACTACCTGTACAGCAACCGATCGCACTGGTATCCCCGCGGCCCGTCGGGCGACTACGCGACGGCGACGCTGCGCGTGACGGTTCCCGAGGAGTACGCGTGCGTGGCGACGGGCCTCCCGGCCGTGGGCTCACCCTGGGTGGAGCCGGCGCGGCCGCCGGGCACCGGTGCGGCCCGCGTCTTCGTGTTCGTGGCGAACGAACCGGTGCGCTACCTGGCGTGTCTCATCAGCCGGCTCGTCGACGTCGACACCCTCCCCCTCGACCTCGTCGACGAGACCACCGGACGCGTGACCGCGGGGGGCGACGCACCGTTGGGGGCGATCGCGCTGGCCATCCGCGCGCACGCGCGCCAGCTCGGCCGCAGCCGCACGCTGCGCGACCGCGCCGCGGCCATCCTGAAGTTCTACGCCTCGATCATGGGCGAGGTGCCGTACCCGGGGTTCGCGCTCGTCCTGACCGACGCGTTCTTACCCGGCGGCCACAGCCCGGCGTACTTCGCCCTCGTGCACCAGCCGCTGCCCACCAGTCCCTTCCGGTGGGAGAACGACCCGGTGAGCTTCGAGGCGTTCCCGGCCTTCTTCCTGGCCCACGAACTCGCCCACCAGTGGTGGGGCCAGGCGGTCGGCTGGGAGAACTACCACGAGCAGTGGCTGAGCGAGGGCCTGGCCCAGTACTTCGCCGTCCTGTACGCGGAGCACACCGGGGGCGAAGCGGCCGTCGCGGGCCTGATGCGGCAGATGCACCGATGGGCGATGCGCTACACCGACCAGGGACCCATCTGGCTCGGCTACCGCCTCGGCCACGTGCACGGCGAGAGCCGGATTTTCCGCGCGATCGTCTACAACAAATCCGCGATCGTCCTCCACATGCTGCGGCGGTTGATCGGCGACGAACCGTTCTTCGAGGGATTGCGCCGCTTCTACCGCACGTTCAAGTTCTCCAAGGCGGGGACCGACGACCTCCGCCGCGTCATGGAGCAGACCTCGGGGATGGCCCTCGACCGCTTTTTCGACCGCTGGGTGTTCGGCACCCGCGTGCCGCGCCTGCGCGTGACGTGGCGCGTCGAGCCCACAGTCGACGCGGGCGGCCAGACGCTCGCCCTGCAGTTCGAGCAAGGGACGGAGGTCTTCGACCTGCCTGTCACGGTCACCCTCGTGTACGCGTCGGGCGCGAAGCGCTCGATGGTCATTCCCCTCACCGACCGCGTGGTGCTTCGGACGCTCCCCCTCGAGGAGCGCCTGGTCAACGTCGTCGTGAACGACGACCGCATGGCCCTCGCCGAGGTCGTGCGCTGAGCGCGCCGGTCCGTTCGGCTCCCGTCCGCCGCGCGGCGTACGCAGGGCGGGCCTCTCGGGCCCGCCGTCGAGTGAGGCCGCCCACCCTGCTCAGGCCGGCCCCCCGAATCCGGCCCGCCGCCAGGCACGCCGTCTCGGGGGCGCCGGAAGGCCCGCCACAGGATCGCCGCCGCGGTCTGCTATGATGCAAGGGTCATGGCCACCGTGACCCTCACGATCGACGGACGGCCGATCACGGTCGAGAAAGGCACGACCGTGCTGCAGGCGGCCATCGAACACGGGATCCCCATCCCCTACTACTGCTACCACCCGGGCATCAGCATCGAAGGTTCGTGCCGCGTGTGCCTGGTCAAGGTCGAAAAGATGCCCAAGTTGCAGACGGCCTGCTCGACCGTCTGCACGGATGGCATGGTGGTGCACACGCACACACCTGACGTGGTCGAGGCCCGAGCGAGCGTCTTCGAGTTCCTGCTGATCAACCACCCGCTGGACTGCCCGGTGTGCGACAAGGGCGGCGAGTGCCCCCTCCAGGATTTCGCCTACACGTTCGGTCCGGCGCGGAGTCGGATGGACTTGCCCCGGCGCACCTTCGACGGCGAGGGGGTCCGCGCCGACGTCGACTTCGGGCCGACCCTCATGCTGAACCGCAACCGCTGCATCCTGTGCACGCGGTGCGTCCGGTTCATGCGCGAGATCGACGGCGACGCGCAGATCAGCATCGTGGACCGCGGCTACGGGAGCGAGATCGCCACGTTCCAGGAACAGGGTGTCCACTCGCTGCTGTCGGGCAACCTGATGGATATCTGCCCGGTCGGTGCGATCACTACCAAAGACTACCGCTTCCGGTCGCGTCCCTGGGACAACCCGCACGTCGTCGACACCATCTGCACCCGGTGCGCGAAAGGCTGCCACACGGCGGTCTGGCTGCGCGGCAAGCCGGAGTGGGCGAAGGGCGACCGCATCGTCCGGATCACGCCACGGTACGCGCCGGAGGTGAACGGCTACTGGATGTGCGACCTCGGCCGGTTCGACTACCGCTGGGTCGAGAGCGACCGCCGGCTGCGGCGGCCGCTCGTGCGCAAGGCGGAAGGCGGGCAGGAGCCGGTGGCGTGGCGGGAGGCCATGACCGCCCTCGCGCGGCACCTGTCCCGCCCGCGGGCGTCGAGCCTCCGGTTCCTCGTCTCCGCCCACGCGTCCCTCGAAGAGCTGTTCGTGCTCGCGCGGCTCGCCGAGGCCCTCGGGGACACGGACCTCGTGACCGTGAGCTGGCGCGTCCAGGAGAAGGCGCAGCCGCCCCACACGAAGTTCCGCGTGCCGGCCGTCGACGCGCCGAACGTCACCGGCGCGCGCGACCTGGGGCTGCTCCGCGGCGACGGGCTCCACCCGGACACGGCGGCCCTCCGGACCGCCGTAGAGGCGGGACGGGTCGCGGTGGTGTACGTCGTCGACCCCGGTCCCGACGGCTCGCTGGGCGACGTGGCCTGGCTCGTCGAGGCACGGCGGCGCGGCGCCGTGCCGCACCTTGTCGTCCAGGGGGTGCTCGCCTCAGAGCTGGCCGAGCTCGCCGACGTCGTGTTGCCCGGCGCCAGCGCGTTCGAGAAAGACGCGTGCTACACGAACGAGCAGGGGCGCGTGCAAGCCGGCGCCCGCGTGCTGCCGCCGCCGGGCGACGCGGCCGACGATTGGCAGATCCTCGCGGGCGCGGCGCGCGCCCTCGGCGTCGCCTTGCCCTACCGAGACGCCGACGAGATCCGCCGCGCGCTCGCCGACCGGCTCGGCGACCGCCCGGCGTACGCGGCGTTGAGGAACGTCACGTTCGGCGCGGCGACACCGGTGAGAACCTGGCTCCAGGCGTCGAATCCGTCGGAGCGGTGGAAGTGGGACGTCCTCTTCCAGGACCTGCCGCCGCTCAAGTGGGCCCCCGAACCGCCGCCGGCGCGCCGCCTGGTGGAGATCGTGCCGGCGCCGAGCGCGGAGACGAGCGCGGACGAGTGACGCCGGCAGGACCGAGTCACGGCGACCCCAGAGCCCGCAGCGGAGCGCCGTGACCCCGCCGCGGCGTCATCGAGGGAAGGGCGTGCCGGCTCGGCGGCGGGCGCGGGCCCGGCGGGAGGCGCGCAACGGCCGACGCGTCCGGAGGAGCTGAACGGACCGCCGCTGAAGAACAGGAAGCCGCGATCCCGCGCGAAGCGGGTACCGTATGGAAAGCGTCTCCTACGCTGCAGCGTTTCTCGCCGGCGTGCTCTCGTTCATCTCGCCGTGCGTCCTGCCCCTCATCCCGGGGTATCTCTCGTTCGTCTCGGGCCGGTCGCTCGACGAGCTCCGCGGCACCGGCGGCGCCCCCGACGCCGCCGTCCGGCGTCAAGTGTTCTTCGCGTCGCTCGCCTTCGTGGCGGGATTCTCGGTCGTTTTCGTCGCCCTCGGCGCCTCGGCCAGCGTCGTGGGCGAGTTCCTCCGCGCTCGGTTGCCGTTGCTCGGCAAGGTCGCCGGCGTCTTGATCGTCCTCTTCGGGCTGCACACGATGGGCGTGCTCCGGATCCGCTGGCTCGACGTGGACAAGCGCGTCCAGACGCGCGGGCGACCGGTGGGCCTGCTGGGCGCGTTCGCGGTCGGTTTCGCCTTCGCGTTCGGGTGGACCCCCTGCATCGGCCCCATTCTCGGCGGCATCCTGGCCCTCGCGGGCACGCGGGAGACCGTCGGCGACGGCGTCCGGCTGCTCGCGGTCTACTCGGCCGGGCTCGGCCTCCCGTTTCTGGCCACCTCGCTCGCGGTGGAGCGGTTCTTCCGCGCGTCGGCGCGCGTCCGCCGGCACTACCACGCGATCGAGGTGACCGCGGGCGTGTTGCTCGTCGGCATCGGCCTGCTCATCGCCACCGACCGCCTCTCGGGGCTCGCCCGGTTCCTGCAGGCCTACCTGCCGACGTTTTGACGGGGCACGCAGACCCGCAACGCGCCGGGGTGGACCCGTCCCTCCACGCGGGGGCCGGCCTCGAACGACTCGCCGTCGACCTGACACGCCAGAACCGACGCGCCCTCGACGGCGATGGTGCGCACGGGCCGCCGCAGAACGCCTTCGGCCCGCGTGGGGTCGCCCAGGAGGTGCCGCGCGCGCCAGAACTGCCGCGCCACCGAACGGTCGTCGACCAGCACCGCATTCAACCAGCCGTCATCGAGCCGCGCTTCCGGGGCGATCCGGATCCGATTGCCGAACTGGCAGGAGTTGGCGAGCACGATCGTCAGGAAGCGCCCGGCGCGCTCCTCGCCGTCGAGCCACACGCGATAGCGCCGCGGTTCGTACCGGAAGGCTTCGCGGATCGTGATCGTGACGTACGGCCAGGGCCCGCGCCGGCCCGGCGGGCGCGCGTTGAACAGCCGCGCGACGTGCGCATCGAAGCCGGCGCCGGCCACATTGAAGAACAGGCGCCCGCCCCATTCGCCCGCGTCGACCGCCCGCACGGTCCCGTCGAGCGCCTGCGCGATCGCCCGCGCCGGACGCGGGTCGATCCCCAGCTCGCGGGCCAGCCCGTTGCCGGACCCGGTGGGGACCAGGACGAGCGCCGCCCGCTGGAACGCGAGCGCCGCCCCGACCTCGTTGACCGTCCCGTCACCACCCCAGGCGGCCACCCGCGCGGCCCCTTCGGCCACCGCTTGCGCCGCCAGCTCCCGGGCGTGCCCGGGTCGTTCCGCCATTCGGATGCAATACCGGACCCCACGGCGGTCGAGCCACGCGCCGACCGCCTCGAGGGCACGCCTCAGTCGTGCCCGGCGGGCGCTCCCGGCAACGGGATTCACGACGATCGCGAGGTCCACGGCACCGCGCCTGCGCTATAGTAGCGTCAACGTCGGGCGCGGGAGGACCACGTCATGAGACGACGGACGGGGCGTGCGGTGCTGGTCGGGCTCTGGCTGGTCGCGGTCGGCGCGGCCGGCTACAGCGTGGTCGTCGCCGAACGCCAGGGCCGGGCGGTGCTCGCCGCCCGCGCGGCGTTCGATGAGGACGCGTGGCAAACGACGCTCGCGATCGCGCACCTCGAAGCCGCGGCGCGCGCCGCGGTCGCCACGGGGCAAAGCAGCGAGTACTGGCTGGCCCGCGCGACCGCGAGCCGCCGCGAGGTCGAGCGCGGCATCGAGACGCTGCGGGCGACGGCCCTCTCCCCCGAGGCCCAGCAGGCCGTGCAGCACGCCCAGAGTGTCCTCCACGACTTCGACACCCTCGACCGGCGCGCCCGCGAGCATCTCGGCCTCGACCAGCGGCTGCTCGCCTCCGACCTGATCTTCGCCGACGGCGGCGACATGCTGCGCGCCGCGGCGCGTGACATCGAAACCGCGCGCCAGGCCGAAGCGGCCAGGACCGACACCGTCCTCGCCGAGACGAGACGCCGCCAGGCGGCGGTGGCCGCCGCCGGCGCCGCCGCCACGCTCCTGGTCGTACTGCTCCTGCTGCCCGCCCGCGCGGCGCCGCCGGCCAAGGAAGCCGAGGCGCCAGGCGAGGCGACGCCCTCGACTCGACCCCCCGAGGCCGACCAGGAGATCGGCGCCGCGCTCGACGCCCGGTTGGGCACCTCTGCGGCTCGGTCCCCGGCGCCCGCGCAACCCGAACCGACCCCGAGCGTCGACTGGGCGGCGGCGGCAGCCCTGTGCACCGCGATCGCTCGCGTCGCCGACACCCGCGAGTTGCCGCCGCTCATCGGCCGCGCCGCGCAGATTCTCGGGGCCTCCGGCGCCGTGCTCTGGATCGCGGACCCCGCCTCCGGCGAGCTGGTCCCCGCGATCGCCCACGGATACGCGCCGGAGACGATCGCCCGGCTCGGCACCGTCTCGCGCGACGCCGACAATGCGACCGCCGCCGCTTACCGCGCCGCCCGCACCCTCGTCGTCCCGGGCGAGGCGGACCGGCCCGGCGCCCTCATCGCACCACTGGTGACCGTCTCGGGCTGCGGCGGCGTCATGGCGGCGGAACTGCCCCACCCGCGTGAGCAGGACGCGCTCGTGCGCGCGACCGCGGAGATCCTCGCCGCGCAGTTCGCCACGCTCGTGGCACCGGCCGGCACCGCGGCGTCCCGGGTGAAAAGCGCGCCAGCGTAGCCCAGGCGTGCGACGCGGCTCCCCTCGACCCGGAACACCGGAGCCGCAGCTAGGCCTGCCTTTGACGGCGTGTCGTCTGCAGAACGGCCCTTCATGGGCGCTGGGGGGCGCGTCGTGCGTCGTACGTAGCGCGGCCCTTCACGGTACGTAGGGCGGCCCTTTACGGGCCGCCGGACCGATCCCCGCGGATCAGAGCGTGATCACGCGGCGCCGGGCCGCCGGGGTCCGCTCGCCCTCGGGGGTGACCTTCAAGGTCAGGGGCTTGCGGTCCCGCACGACCTCGAGCGTATATTCCCGGCCCGCCTCGAGCTGCGCCACGCGGCGCTGCAGGTCGCTCACCCGCGCGACCTTCGTCCCCGCGACCGCCGTGATGACGTCGCCGGCTTTCACCCCCGCCCGCTCCGCCGCCGACCCCGGCGTCACGCTGGCGACGAGGACCCCGTCCTTCGCGCCGAAATACTCAGCGAGCTGCGGTGACAGATCCTGCACCACGACGCCCAGCCGCCCGGCTCGATCGAGCGGCCGCGGCGCAGGAGGCTCGGCCCACCACCAGCCGAACCCCCGCAGCTCGGGGCGGATGCGCAGCCGCAACTCCCGGCTCAGGCGGTCCAACTCCCGGCCGAGACGCTCGCCGGCCCAGGGCCAGGCGGCGGCCTCGGGTCTCAGCTCGAGCTCGACCCGCTTGCCGCCCCGGACGACCGCGGCCTTGACCGTCCGGCCCTCGGGGGTCTCTTGCACCAGCCGCACGAACTGGCGCACGCCGCGCACGCGCTCACCGTCGTACTCGACGAGCACGTCACCCACCTTGAGCCCGCCCTTCTCGGCAGGCGACCCGCTGCGCACCTCCTCGACCACCACGCCCCATCGACCGGGCAGCTTCTCGCGGTCGACGTCAGCCTGATCCACATCCCGGACCGAGATGCCCAGACGGCCGCCTCCCCAGGTGAACACCTGAACGAAGGGCTGGGGCCCGGCGCCGAGCACGGTGACGCCCACAGCCTGGGCGTCAGGGGGAGCCCCGGCGGCCGGCGCGGCCGGCGTGGCGAAGAGAAGAAGGAGAGCGACGAAGAGACTGACCATGACTATCCTCGCGTTCCACTCAAGTCCTGCCGCAAGGTGAGACGCAACCGGACCGGGAAAGGTTTGCTGGAGGCTGCACAGCGAAAGGTGATCACGAGAACGCGCAACTTCCGCACTTCTTGACATGCACTGTGCATATTTCTAGGCGAAAAGCGAGCGAATGGCGGTCTGATGATGCAAAATCTGCATTTTTCGACGAACACTGTGTTGACAGGGAGGGCTCGGGCGGTATAGACTGCGTCGCCGTCCGGGTCTCGCGACCCGGGTCCGGCCTCTCCAGGGTTTCGGATGCCTGACGTCGCCTCACCGCCTGCCCCTCCGGCGGCCCCCTCGGCGCGCCGGAAGGCCGACATTCTCGACGCCGCCGCCCGGGCGGGCGTCAAATTCTTGCGCCTGCAGTTCACCGACATCCTGGGCGTCATCAAGAACGTCGAGGTGCCCGACCGGCAGTTCGAGGCGGCGCTCGACGGCCGCATTCTCTTCGACGGGTCGTCGATCGAGGGCTTCGTGCGGATCGTCGAGACCGACATGTTCCTGAAGCCGGACCTGGACACGTTTCGGATCTTCCCGTGGCCGTCGCACCAGGCGGGGGGCAAAGTCGCGCGGCTCATCTGCGACATTGTCCGGCCCGACGGGCAGCCCTTCGAGGGTTGCCCGCGGACGGTGCTCAAGCGGGCGATCGCGCGCGCGGCGCAGGCGGGTTTCGCTCTGCGCGCCGCCCCCGAGGTCGAGTTCTTCCTGTTCCAGACGCGGGACGGGGCGCCTACGACGATCACCCACGACGCGGCCGGCTACTTCGACCTCACGCCGGTGGACCGGGGCGAGGAGGTTCGCCGGGAGATCGTGCTGGCGCTCGAGGCGATGGGGTTCCAGGTCGAGGCGGCGCACCACGAGGTGTCGGCCGGGCAGCACGAGATCGACCTCTGCCAGGAGGACGTCCTGGCGGCGGCCGACTCGATCTCGACGTTCCGCCTCATCGTCAAGCACGTCGCGCTGCGCAACGGCCTGCACGCGACCTTCATGCCGAAGCCGATCTACGGGGTGAACGGCTCGGGGTTGCACATCCACCACACCCTCTTCGCCGGGACGGAGAATGCCTTCTTTGACCCGTACGGCGAGTGGCAGTTGAGCGACACGTGTCGCTTTTTCATCGGCGGCCTGCTGCGGCACGCGCGCGGGTTCGCCGCCATCACGAACCCGCTGGTGAACTCGTACAAACGCCTCGTCCCGGGGTTCGAAGCCCCCACGAGCGTCGCCTGGTCGCAGCAGAACCGGAGTCCGCTCGTCCGGGTGCCGGCCGCGCGCGGCGCTGACACGCGGATTGAGCTGCGGATGCCCGACCCGGCGTGCAACCCGTATCTGGTGCTCGCCGTGATGCTGCGGGCGGGCCTCGACGGCATCGAGCACCGCCTCGACCCGGGCCCGCCGATCAACAAGGACATCTCCCGGATGAGTTATCGGGAGCGCCGCCACCTGCGCATCGACGACCTGCCGGCGAACCTGGCGGAGGCGCTCGACTGGCTCGAGAAGGACGAGCTCGTGCGGGACTGCCTGGGCGACCACATCTTCAGCAGTTTTCTCGAGGCCAAGCGGGCCGAGTGGGACGAGCATATCCGGCACGTGAGCGTGTGGGAGATCGACCGGTACCTGAAAACCTACTGACACGACGGAGTGACGCATCCAGGACAAGGAGTCATCGATGGGATCGACGGCGCTGCGCGACGCGATCAAGGACGTGACCGAGTGGCCCATGAAGGCGCGGGCCGAGAAGGTCGGGCCCTCCGACGCCGCCCGACTGTTCGGCAGTCTGACGTTCAACGACGAGGTGCAGCGGGCGCGCCTCCCGAAGGACGTCTACCGGGCGCTCCGGCGCACCATCACGCACGGCGAACCGCTCGACCCGTCGATTGCGGACACCGTGGCAACGGCGATGAAGGACTGGGCCATCGAGCACGGCGCTACGCACTACACCCATTGGTTCCAGCCCATGAACGGCATCACGGCCGAGAAACACGACTCGTTTCTGCAACCGGGCCCGGAGGGCCGGGCGGTGGCCGAGTTCAGCGGCCGGGAGCTCATCATGGGGGAGCCCGACGCGTCCAGTTTCCCCTCGGGCGGCATGCGCTCCACCTTCGAGGCCCGCGGCTACACGGCCTGGGACCCGACCAGCCCGCCGTGGCTCCTGACGAATCACAAAGGCGCGACCCTCGTGATCCCCAGCGCGTTCGTGAGCTGGACGGGCGAAGCCCTCGACAAGAAGACGCCGCTGCTCCGCTCGATGGAAGCCCTCTCCAGGCAGGCCGTCCGCGTCCTCCGGCTCTTCGGGTCCAAGGCCCAGCGAGTCGTGACCACCTGTGGGCCCGAGCAGGAGTACTTCCTCATCGACCGCAACTTCTACTTCGCGCGCCCGGACCTCATCAACGCCGGCCGCACGTTGTTCGGCGCGCGGCCTCCCAAGGGGCAGGAGCTCGAAGACCAGTACTTCGGGTCGATCCCCGACCGCGTGCTGGCCTTCATGATGGAGGTCGAGGGCGAGCTCTACAAGTGCGGGGTGCCCGTCAAGACCCGCCACAACGAGGTCGCCCCCAGTCAGTACGAGGTCGCGCCGATCTTCGAGAACGCCAACGTCGCCACCGACCATCAGATGATGACGATGGAGGCGCTCAGGCGCATCGCGCCGAAGTTCGGGCTGGCGTGCTTGCTGCACGAGAAGCCGTTCGCCGGGGTCAACGGCTCGGGCAAGCACCTCAACTGGAGCATGTGCGACGACCTGGGCAACAACCTGCTCGACCCGGGCGAGACGCCGCACCAGAACGTCCAGTTCCTCGTCTTCTGCGCGGCCATGCTCCGCGCCGTCAACAAGTTCCAGGGCCTCCTCCGGGTGAGCGTGGCGAGCGCCGGCAACGACCACCGGCTCGGCGCCCACGAAGCGCCGCCGGCGATCATGTCGGTGTTCCTCGGCGACATGCTCACGGACCTGTTCGAGCAGATCGAGCGGGGCGACGTCCGCGGCAGCAAACAGGGGGGCATCCTCGACACCGGCGTCACGGTCTTGCCCAAGCTGCTGCGGCACGCGGGCGACCGGAACCGCACGAGTCCGTTCGCCTTCACGGGCAACAAGTTCGAGTTCCGGGCGGTGTCGGCGAACCAGAGCATCGCGTTTCCCAACATCGCCCTCAACGTCGGGGTCACCGAGGCCCTCGACTACGTCGCCACCGAGCTCGAGCGCGCCGTCGCCGCCGGGACCCCGCTCACCGACGCGGTCAAGGCGCTGCTCCGGCGGCTGGTCAAGGACAACAAGCGCATCATCTTCAACGGCAACAATTACTCGGACGAGTGGCGGAAGGAAGCGGCGAAGCGCGGGCTGCTCGACCACGCCACGACGGTCGACGCCCTGCCCGAGCTGATCAAGCCGGAGGTCGCCGCGGCCTTCGAGAAGTACAAGGTGCTCAACGGCCGCGAGCTGCGGGCGCGCTACGAAGTCGCCCTCGACACCTACAACAAGACCATCATGGTCGAGGCGCAACTCATGGTCCACATGGCCAACCGCTACATCCTGCCGGCCGCCTTCCAGTACCAGACCAGCGTCGCCCAGAGCGTGGCGGCCGTCCGCGCGGCGGGGGGCGTCTGCCGGGAGAGTCGCAGAGCCCTCACCGAGATCACGCGGCTCATCGACGCGTTCCGGGTGCGCACCGACCGCCTGGCCCGCACCCTCGCGGTGACCGCCAAGTCCTCCGAGCAGCAGGCGCGGCACGCCCGGGACGCCATCCTGCCGGCGATGGCGGCCTTGCGCGAGGCCGGCGACCGGCTCGAGGCGCTGGTGCCCCACGACCTCTGGCCGCTGCCGACGTACCGCGAGATGCTGTTCATCAAGTAGCGCGGCGCGGGAGTCCGCTCGCGTGGTCAGGCGCGTCATCCCGGCAGGACGCCGGGCCACCCACGCCCGCGCGCGGCGGGCCGATCGGGAGCCGCCCGCCGCGGCACGGCTCTTGAACGGCCTCGGGGTGGTCGCGCCGGGTCCGCGGAGCGCGTGAACTTAAGGCAGGCGCTGGCATCGCCGCGCTCCGCGACGCACAGGGGTGACCGCGGCGCGACCGCTCCCCTCAGGCCGTCAGCTTCACAGCCACGATCGTCGTGTCGTCGTTGGGGGGCGCCCCCGACCGGAACGCCTCGACGGCCGCCGCGATGGCCTCGACGAGCGCTTGCGCCGAGCGCTCCCGGTTCGCGGCGACCACGGCGCGCAGCCGCGCGGCGCCGAACTCCTCGCCCGCGACGTTGACCGCCTCGAAGACCCCGTCGGTGCAGAAGACGAACACGTCGCCGCGCCGGAGCGGAAGCGTCTGCTCGTCGTAGGTGCTCCCGAAGAACGACCCCAGGGGCACGCCCCCCAACGCGACCTGCTCGCAGGCCTCCGCGGTGCAGCGGATCGGATACGGGAGCCCGGAGTTGGCCAGCGTGACCTGGTGCCGCTTGAGGTCGAACGCGGCGTAGCACAGCGTGGCGTAGTACTCCTCGAGCCGGCGCTGATACTGGTAGAGAATCGTGTTGACCGCCGCCAGCACCGCGGCCGGCGTCGATTTCTCCGGCTGATACCGCCGGCGGAACGTCCGGCTGCGCACCAGCTCGCCGGTGAACACGCTGTAGAGCGCGGCCGGCACGCCCTTGCCCGCCACGTCGCCGACGGCGACCACCAGCGTGTGCGCGTCCGGCGTCAGAAAGTCGTAGAAGTCGCCCCCGAGCTCCTGGGCCGGGGCGAACGCCGCCGCGACCTCCACACCCTTGACCCGCGACGGGGGGCCCGCCGGCAACAGCGCCGCCTGCACGCGCTGCGCGAACCGCAGCTCTCGCTCGAGCCGCTCCTCGTTGGCGCGCACGGCTTCGTAGAGGCGCACGTTCTCGATGGCGACCGCGGCCTGGCTGGCGAGCAGCGTCAGGATCTCGACGTCGCGCTTGCTGAAGGCGTCCAGCTCGGGACTCTCGAGGTCGAAGACGCCGATGCACCGATCCTGGATGAGCATCGGGATGGCCAGCTCCGACCGCACATCGTCGAGCACCTTGATGTAGCGCGGATCGGTGGACACATCCGACACGAGAATCGGCGTCCGCGTGAGGGCGGCGTGCCCCACGAGCCCTTCGCCGAGCTTCACCCGCGGCAGCGTGACCTTCTCGCCGTACTGGATCGCGAGCTTCATCTCCAGCTCGCCCGTCCGCTCGTCGAGGAGCAAGATGCCGAACGTGCGATAGTCGATGAGCCGCCGCGCCAGCCGGGCGATCTGTTCGAGCAGCCGGTCGAGGTCGAGCCCCGCCACGACCTGACGGCCGATCTCCGCGAGGGTCTCGAACGCCTCGGCGTCGGCCCGCACGCGCTCGAACAGCCGCGCGTTGGCCAGCGCCACGGCCACGTGCGCCCCGAACAACCGCGCAATGGCCAGGTCGACCTCGGTGAACTGCTCCGGCCGCGCCCCCAGGAGGTTCAGCGCCCCGATGGGCTTCGCCTGGTGCAGCAGGGGGACGACGAGCTGAGACCGCATCCCGGGCACGACCGTCACATAGCGGGGGTCCGTCGTGACGTCGGCGACCAGCACGGGCTGGCTCGTCTGGATCGCCGCCCCGACCATCCCCTGGCCCACCTTGAGCCGATATCCCCGCGCCGACTCGGGGTAGCCCTCCGCATAGGTGAGCTTCACCTCGCCCCGCCGCTCGTCGAAGAGGTACACAGCGAACGCCTCGAACTCGATCAGGCGCCGCAGCAGCTCCGGAATGCGCGGCAAGAGCTCGTCGAAGTCGAGCACCGAGGTGACCTGGCTCCCCAGGTCGAAGAGGGTCGCGAGGACGTCGCGCTCGAGCTCGCGCGGCGGGCTGCCGGTCGCCCCGGCCGCGCCGCGGTCGGACCGGTCGCTCACGGTGTCTCAGGCCCGCGCGAGGACGCGCGGGGGGCGGGCGCTCGCGCGATCCCCCCAGGAGACCGCGCCGCGGACCGCCGAACAGTTGGGTGCGCGCCCACCGGGCGATTATACTGGCAGTGGCCGCGCCTCGAGGACCACATGAGCGACGTCGTACTGCCCCTGGACTACGCGGCGATCGAACGCATCCTGCCGCACCGCTACCCGTTCCTGCTCGTCGACCGCGTCACCGAACTCGAAATCGACAAGCGCATCGTCGGCATCAAAAACGTGTCCCTCAACGAGCGGTATCTGTGGCACGCGCCCGGCCAGGCCCCGGTCCTGCCGCCGACGATCCTCACGGAGGCGGTCGCCCAGGTCGGCGCGATCATGATCCTGGCGAAGCCGGAAAACCGAGAAAAGCTCATCTACTTCATGGGCATCGAGAAGGTCCGGTACCGCCGGCCGGTGCACCCGGGCGACGTCGTGGTGATCGAGGCGACGGCCCTCAAGCTGCGGAGCCGGATGGGCCGGTTGCGCGGCATCGCCCGCGTCGACGGCCGGGTCGTCGTCGAGGGCACCATGACGTTCGCGCTCGGTCCCCGCCCGTCGCCCGAGAGCGGCGTGTCAGCGGACGACCAGGAGCACTAGACCGGCCTTTACAGCGCGCGACGACCACACCGCCCACCGCGCGTCCGCGTCCAGGTAGCGCACCGCGTCCAGCGCGAGGGGCGCCGCCAGCAGGAGCCCCACCCAGCGCTCGTCGAGGGCGAGCGTGACCGCCATCGTGCGCGTGTCGCGCTCGGCGGGTCCCTTCCGGGCCAGGGCGGCGCCGACGTACAGCGCGGAGGCGACGGCGTCGAACGCGAGCACCCCCTTCCGCACGGGAGCATGGAGGCGGCGCAGCCCGGGCCGGTGGCTGAGGATCGCTTCGTCGAACGCGTGCTGCACCCACAGGCCCGACGCCGCGACCGCGTACTCGCGGCGCCGCGACAAGGGCTTCGCGTGGGTGATGGCGAAGAACGGCAGGCCGGCCGCCGTGATGCGCTTGACGCCCGGCTCGGCGTCGAAGACCACGGTGAAGGCGACGTGCCCCAGCTCGTGGGCACCGAACGCCACGAGCGCGCCCCCGGCCAGCCGCCAGCCGTCGCTCCCGGCGCCCCCAGACCTCGACTCCCCCGCGGCGGCCTGCCCCCTCACCGGCACGGCCGCCCCGAGCAGGACGGCGACCCCGAGCGCCAGCGACCGCGCCCGCGACATGCCGCCAGATTATCCCTGATCGCCGCGCGCGCCCGCCACGCCGCCCCACTCGCGCTCGACTCCTCCCGGCCGCCCGCGGGCGGCGACCCGGTGGCCGCGCGAGGGTCGGTCATCCGGCCGCCGCCATCGACCGCCTGGGGAAGGCCGCCGCGGGCACGGCGGCGCTGGGCGCCTCGGGGAAGGCACGGACGGTATTCCGCCCGGCCTGCTTCGCTTCGTAGAGGACCTGGTCGGCCCGCGCCAACAGGGCGCGGGGGTCGCGTTCGCCCCGCCGCGCCGTGGCCACGCCGAAACTGGCCGTGACGGCGAGCCGCCGGCCCTCCCACACGACCGGCGTCTCCGCCAGCGCCTGGCGCAGCGACTCCGCCACGCGCAGCGCTCCGGCCTGGCCCGTATCCGGCAGCACGACCAGGAATTCCTCGCCCCCGTACCGACACCGGATGTCCGACGCGCGCAGCAGCTCCCGCAGTTGGCGTCCCACCGCGGCCAGCACCGCGTCGCCCGCGAAGTGCCCGTACCGATCGTTGAGCTGCTTGAAGTGGTCGATGTCGAACATCACCACGCTCAGGGGCAGCCCCGAGCGCTCGGCGCGCCGGAGTTCGGTGTCGAGCAGCCCCAGCGCGTGACGGCGCGTGAAACAGCCGGTCAAGCTGTCGTGGATCGTGACGTCGCGCAGCCCCGCCACGAGCTGCGCGTTCTTGACCGCGATCGCCACGAGCGGAGCGGCCGCCGCCAGCCGCCGCCGTTCCGATTCCGTGAGCGGCTGCCGCTCCTGCATGACACCGAGCACGCCGATGAGTTGGCCGCCGCAGGCCAGCGGAAAGCCGACGTAGTCGGCCACCTCGACGCCCCGCACCCGGCTCTCGACCGGGTCGTGCGACGCGACCCGAACCGCGACCGAGTCCAGCTCGCCGTTGGCGCCTTCCTCACCCGGATGCCCGGCCGCCCCGAGCAGCGGCGTCCACCGGTCGCGCTCCCGGAGCAACACCCACACCCGGCGGGCGCGCACGAGCATGGGCATGTGCCGCCAGAGCGCCTCGCGCACGGCGTCGAGGTCGAGGGCTTCGGCCAGCGACCGCCCGAGGTTCACGAGCTCCTCGAGCTCCTGCAAGCGCTCCCGGACCTGGATCGCCTCGACGGTGGCCGCCGCAGCCCGGGCCGACGCCTCCTGCCGCTTGGCGTGCTGCTGAAAGATGAACACCACCGTCAGGATCACGAGGGCGGGCACCAGCGACAGCCCCCACGCCTGCTCGATCGCATGGGCCGTGTCGAGGGCGAACCGGATCGGGCGCGCGAAAATGACCAACACCGCCGAGGTCAGCCCCACCAGCAGGAGCACGTCGTATCGACCGAGCAAGCGCGACGCCATTCAGCGTTCCTCCAGGGCGCGGACCGCCACGTCCCCGCCACGCGGTCCCCTCTGCAAAGAACGCCGCCTCCTGGCCGCCAACCCCCAGGGCTCCTGGGGATGACAACTCCTAACCTTTCAGTCGGTTAGAGCACCCCCCGGAGCCGCGCGATCCCTCGCCGCTGGGCGGTTTCGACACGGGGGCGCCCGCGCCCGCTCACCCGAGAAAATCGAAAGACCCGCGCGCGAGCCACGCGCCGCCGTCGATCGTGAGCACCTCCCCGGTGATAAAGCCCGCGGCGGGCGACACCAGGAACGCGACCGCCTCGGCGACCTCCGACGCCTGACCCCACCGGCCGAGCGGGATCGACGCGGTGATGCGGCGCACGGCTTCGGGCGTGGGCCACAACTGCCGGGCGGCCCCGGGCGACTCAATCGGCCCCGGGGCGACGGCGTTGACCCGAATCCCGTGCCGCGCCCATTCGACGGCGAGGGTGCGGGTCATGGCCATCACGCCCGCCTTGGCCGCCGCCGAATGCACGGTCCCGGGGCTGCTGGTCCACACGTAGTTGGCGAGGATCGAGACGATGGCGCCGCCCGCGCCGCGGGCGATGAGGTGACGGCCCACGGCGCGTGAGCAGTAGAACGCGCCGTGCAGCACGATGCCCACGACGGCGTTCCACCCGTTCGGCGACAGATCCTCGGCGCGGCAGATGAAGTTGCCCGCGGCGTTGTTCACCAGGATGTCCACGCGGCCGAAGGCGCGGACCGCGTCGGCCACCATCGCGTCCACCTCGTCCGGGCGCCGCACATCCACCTGGACGGTCACGACGGGCGTGCCGTCCCCCTCGAGCGCCTGGGCCCCCGCCGCCAGATGGTCGCGCTGGCGGCTGGCGATCACGACGCGGGCCCCGAGCTGGCCCAGGCGCCGCGCGATCGCGAGTCCGATGCCCGTGCCCCCGCCGGTCACGATGGCGACCTGTCCCTCGAGCGTGCGCGTCGTCTGCATGGCCAGCCAGTCTACCCCCGATTCCTCACGAACGCCCGGTCCCCGCGCCGGCGCCCTCGGGATGCCCCGGGCCCGCGAGGGCCCAGCGCCTGAGCGCCCGCTGGCGTCCGGCGCGCTCGGATCGCGCCGGGCAGTATAATCGGCCGTGTCCCGCAAACCCGCGCGGCGGGCGAGGTCTCGCGCGCCGGCCGTCGAGGCTGACGCTTACGCGCGCCTGTTCGAAGCGGCTCACGAGGGCGTCTACATCGGGCTGGTCGGCGACGAAACGACCGCCACCCTCGCCGCCAACCCCCATCTGCGCCTGATGTTCGGCTACGACCCGGCGGCTCCCCTCGCGGAGGTGCGTCCGTTCGACGCGGAGCGCTTCGTCGATCCGGACGCGCGGGCGGCGTTCCTCGACCGGCTCCGACGCGACGGGGCGGTGACCGATTATCTGCTCCGGTTGCGCCGCGCCGACGGGACGCCCTTCTGGGCGGAGACGACGGCGCACGCCGAGTCGGCGCTCTCCCACCGGCCCCTGCGCGTCGAAGCGCTGGTCCGCGACGTCACCGAGCGCAAGCGCCTCGAAGCCCAGACCCGCGAGCTCTACCAGCAGTTACTCCAGGCCGAGAAGCTCGCGGCGCTCGGCCAGACGATCTCCGGCGTCGCGCACGAGCTGAACAACCCCCTCGCCACCATCCTCACCTGGGCCGAGCGTCTGGCCGGCCGGGTCGCCGACGACTCGACCCGGCGCGGGGTCGAACACATCCGCCGCGAAGCCGAGCGCGCCGCGCGGATCGTCCGGAATCTCCTGACCTTCGCGCGCAAGCGGCACACGACCCGGACGATGGTCGACGTCAACCAGGTCGTCCGCGACACGCTCGCCCTGCGCGCGTACGAGCAGCGCGTCTGCAACATCACGACGATCGACGCCCTCGCGTCGGGCCTGCCCCCGGTGTTCGCCGACCCGCACCAGCTCCAGCAGGTCCTGCTCAACCTGGTCATCAACGCCGAACAGGCGATGCTCGGCGCCCATGGGCGGGGCACCCTCACGGTGCGGACCTGGCACGACCCGGCGCGCGACACGGTCCTGATCGAGGTCAGCGACGACGGGCCGGGCGTGCCGGAAGAGATTCAGGCGAAAATCTTCGACCCGTTCTTCACGACGAAAGAGGCCGGCAAGGGCACCGGCCTCGGCCTGACCGTCGCGTACGCGATCGTCGAGGAACACGGCGGCCGCTTGAGCGTGTCGTCCGGCGCCGGGCGCGGCGCCACCTTCTGTGTCGAGCTCCCCGTGAGCGGCACGGCGCTCGGCGCCGAGCCGCCGCCCGCCGAGGCGGCCGCCGGCAGCGAGACCCCCGTGGCCGGCGCGGCGCTGGTCGTCGAAGACGAGGAGGCCCTGGGGGCGGCCGTCGCGGAAGCCCTCTCGGACGCGGGCTTCCGGGTCGAGCGCGCCGGCGACGGAGAAGACGCCCTCGAGCGGATCCGCACGCAGGCCTACGACCTCATCATCTGTGACTTGAAGATGCCGCGCCTCGACGGGATGGCGTTCTACCGCGCCCTTGCGGATCTGCAGCCCGGACTCGTGGGCCGGCTGGTGTTCGTCACGGGCGACGTCGCCGGCACGGAAGCGGAACAGTTCCTCGAGCAGAGCGGCTGCCGCTGGTTGGCCAAACCCTTCCGGCTGCGCGATCTCCTGCGAATCGCGCGGGAGGTCGTGACCTGATTGTCACCGCGCCGCCGCCACCCGGCTCGGCGGCCGCCGCGCCGCGCCTGGCGGCCGGTCCGGCTGCGCAATCTTGACCGGCCGAGCCGACGGCCGATACGCGAGCACCACGCCTGTCGCCGGCCGCCCGGCCGGCTCGGCCGACCGCTCCTGGCCCGCGGCACGGGCGCGCGCGAGTCCCTCGAGCATCTTCTGGAACGTCAGAACGGCACCCTGGTCCACCCGCTGGCCGTTCGGAGCGCCCTCCCCGCAGAGGATCGCGCGCAGGCGCCCGATCGCTCGAGCGTGGAGCTGCGAGACGCGCGATTCGTTCACGCCGATGCGGGCCCCGATCTGCTTCATCGTGGCACCGCCGTAGTAGTAGAGCCCGATGACCCGCCGCTCGCGCGGCGGCAGCGCCAGCAGCGCCGCCCGAATGCGCGCGCGGACCTCCTGCTGCTCGAGGGCGCGGTCGGGCGCCACCGGTTCGGACGGCACGAGCGCGGGCGGTAACGCGGCCGGATCCGTCACCTCGCCGCTCGTCAGCGGCGAGGTCGATTCGATGGTCGTGATCCGGAGGATCGTCCGCTCGAGCCGCGACTGATCCGCGCCCATCCGCGCCGCCAGGTCCGCCAGCGACGGCTCGACCCCGAGCTCCCGCCGCAACGCCTGCCGGGCCGCCTCGAGCTCGCGCCGCACGCGCCGGACCCCGCGCGGCCACGCCGCCCGGCGGAGCGCGTCGATCATGGCCCCCCGCACGCGGCGCTCCGCGAAGGTCTCGAACTTGATGCCGCGCCGCTCGTCGAACCGCCGCGCCGCGTCGATGAGCCCCAACATCCCGTCCTGCACGAGATCCCCGACGTCGACCGAGTGCGGCATCGTGGCCGCCATGCGCCGCGCCAGCGATTCCACAAACGGCAGGCCGGCCTCGATCCGCCGCCGCTCATGTGGCGCCAAAGGCCCACTCGCCATGCGTCGTCTCCCTTCTCCAGGTGGCGCGCGAACGCCTCGCGTCCGCCCGCCAGAGCCCGCCGGCAGGCCGCCTGTGCGGACCAGCGCACCGGCGGGCAGCCGCGGGAAGCGCAACCGGGATACCACCGAGGAGACACCCGGACGGCCGGCGCCGCCCGGCGGACGCGATCGTCTCAACACCTTGTTCGACAGAGGGTTACAGGGTTCATGGAGCTGGCGAGCTGGGCCCGGACGAACCGCCGCGAGACCGCGCCTACGTCAATGAGTTGACGTCTAGCCTTACGAGTGACAACTGGTTGACGTTTGACGACGGCCCTGTTGGCGCCGCCGGGGCGTCAGCCCTTCAGGTGTTCGCGGATCCTCCGCGCCGTCGCGAGCGCGTCGATCGCGCTCTCGACGAGCTGGTGGGCCCGGGCTCGGACCGTCTCGTCCGGAGCCTTCGCTTCGAGCAGTTCGGCGTTGGCGAGGATGATGCCGAGCTGGTTGGTGAGGCGGTGGAACAACCGCGTCAGATCGTCCGGCTCCTGCACGCTCCCCCCTGTCCGTCCCTCGGCCGGCCTCGGGCCGGCGGCGTCTGGCGCCCCGGGCCCGCGCGCCGGCGTCACGGGACCGGCTTGCTTGCCGGCGCGTTCGACCAGTTCGGGGAGTTCGCTGGCGCGTGGCTCGCCGCCCGCGGGTCCCGCCAGAGCGTATCGACGAAGATGCGCACCGAGCCGCCAGCGGTCCGGACGTACTCCACCTTGCCGCTCGCGATCCAGTTGTAGATGGTGCGGCGGCTCACGCCCACGAGCTCGCAGGCCTTCATGATGGAGATGGTCTTGCGTTCGACAATCATGGTCCCTCGCTCCGCAGGACCCTATCGGACGGCCCGCGCGGTGCCTTTAGATTCGGCGGGCGCCTTGACCCGCGTCCAGGCCGGTGTCAAAATGCCGTCTGCTTCGTAAATGGCTGATGCGCCAGCACATCTCCTGTTCGTAGAGGACGAAGGCCCCCTGCGCGAGGCCGTAGCCGAGCACCTGGCGGACCACGGCTTCCAGGTCGTCTCGGTGGCCTCGGGCCGGCAGGCCCTCGAGGCGCTCGCGGACTTCGCCTTCGACCTCGTCCTCACGGACCTCAGGCTGCCGGACGTCGACGGGTTCGGCGTGCTCGAGGCGGCGCGCGAGCGGTATCCGGACGTGGCCGTGGTGGTCCTGACGGGCTACGGCACGGTCCAGGACGCGGTCGACGCGCTCAAGCGCGGCGCCGCCGATTTCATCACGAAGCCGGTCCAGCTCGACGCGCTCGTGCACGTGCTGCGGTCGGCTCTCGAGCGGCGACGGCTCCGCGCGGAGAACGAGTACCTTCGGGCGCAGCTCACTGATCGGCACCGGCTGGGCGGGGGGATCGTGGGTCAGAGTCCGGCCATGCGGCGGATTTTCCAGTTGGTCGAGACGGTCGCCGCCACCTCGAGCACGGTGTTGATCACGGGGGAAACGGGCACGGGCAAGGAGCTCGTGGCGCGCGCCATCCACCACCACAGCGCGCGCCGGACGCAGCGGTTCGTCGCGCTCAACTGCAGCGCCATCCCGGAAACGCTGCTCGAGGCCGAACTTTTCGGCCACGTCCGCGGCGCGTTCACCGGGGCCGTCGTGACGCGCCAGGGGCGCATCGAGCAAGCCCACAAGGGCACCCTGTTCCTGGATGAGGTGGCGACGATGAGCCCGGCCCTCCAGGCCAAGCTGTTGCGGGTGCTCCAGGAGCGGGAGTTCGAGCGCGTGGGCGACGCGCACCCGATCAAAGTGGACGTGCGGGTCATCGCCGCGACGCACGCGGACTTGAGCAAGATGGTCGCGGAGGGGAGCTTCCGCGAAGACCTCTATTACCGGCTCAACGTCATTCCGCTGCACCTGCCCCCCCTGCGGGAGCGGCGCGAAGACATTCCCCTGCTGGTCGGCCACTTCCTCCGCAAGATCGGCGCCGAGCTGGACCCGCCGCGGCGTGACGTCACGGTCTCGCAGGAAGCGATGCGGCACCTGATGGCCTACGACTGGCCGGGCAACGTGCGGCAGCTCGAGAACATCGTCGAGCGCCTGCTCGCCCTGACGCCGGGGCGCCGGCAGATCGAGGCGTCCGACCTGCCGCCCGAGGTGCTGCGCGCCGACACGCCGCCGGAGGCCGCCGCCTGGCTGCCCGAGCACGGCCTGTCGCTGGAAGACTACCTCCGCACCGTGGAGCGGGCGCTCATCCGCCGCGCCCTCGACCGGACGCAGGGGAATAAACGCAAAGCCGCTGAGCTGCTGGGGCTCAAGCGGACGACGCTCGTGGAGAAGTTGAAGCGGCTCGAGGGGAGGTAGTGGTGCCGCCGCGATATACCTACTGGACCATCATCCTCGACGGCGCGCCGACGGCCTTCCGCGCCCGGCGCGCCGACGAGTTGCTCCCGACCTTGCGCCAGCTCCAGGCGCGCCATCCGGACGCGGTGCTCAAGTGGTTCGCGCGCGGCCGCTTGTGGGACTCGCCGGAGCAGGCCCGGGAGGATCTGCGCCAGCGGCGCCGCCGCCCGCGGGCGCCGGCCCGCGGCCCGGACTGGCGGCCCGGCGGCGAGCACCGAGACCCGCGCCAGCGGGTCCGGAAGACGCGCAGCAAGCGGCGGGCACCCCGCAAGGGCGGTCCCCCGCGCTCGGGCAATCAGGGGGCCCCGTGATCGCCCACATCGTCTTGTTCCGCCCGAGGGCCGACCTGAGCCCCGTCGAGCGCGCCGCCCTCGTGCGCGCGCTCGAGGCCGCGAGTCGGGCCATCCCGTCGGTCCGCCGGTTCCGCGTCGGCCGCCGCGTCACCCACGGCCGCGCCTACGAGGCGGCCATGCCGGAGGACTACCCGTACGCCGCCGTGGTCGAATTCGACGACCTCGCTGGCCTCGCCGCGTACCTCGACCACCCGGTGCACGCCGAGCTCGGACGGTTATGGGCCGAGACGAGCGCCGGGACGCTCGTCTACGACTACGAGCTGGCCGACGCCGCCCACGCGGTGGCGGGACTCGAGGGGGGATGAGGAGGACGGGGCGAAGAACGCCACGACGAGCGCCCGCAGCTCGTCGATGGACTCGGCCCGATTGACCGCCGCCCGCCAACTCGCGGCGCCGTCGATCCCCTTCGCGTACCACGCCGCGAGCGCGCGGACCTTGTTGATCACCCACCGCTCCCGCCCGCGCCCCGCGGCGTCCCGCAAGGGCGCGGGGACCGCGTGCCCGGGCGCGGCGTGGCGGAAGCCGTCCGCTTCCCCGACCCGCTCCCCCATCAGCAGGTCGATGTAGGCCAGCAGAAACCGCGCGCGTTCGGCGCCCGTCACGACCGCGGGCGGCCGCCCGGCCAGGCGATCCGCGGCCTGGCGGAAGATCCACGGGTTGCGCAGCGCGCCGCGGCCGATGAGCACCCCGGCGACGCCCATCTGCAACCGCTCGACCGCCTCGCTCCCGAGCAGGACATCCCCACTGCCGAAGACAGGGATCCGGACGGCGCCCGCGACGCGGGCGATGAGCGCCCAGTCGGCGAGCCCGGCGTAGCCCTGGGCGGCCGTCCGGCCGTGCACCGCCACGGCCGACGCGCCCGCCGCCTCCAGGCGGCGCGCCAGCTCCGGGGCGTTGATCGTGGCGTCGTTCCATCCCGCCCGCATCTTCACGGTCACGGGGATCCGCACGGCCCCCACCATCGCGCGCACAATCGCTTCGGCCCGCGCCGGCTCGCGCATCAGGCTGCACCCCGCGCTGTGCTTCGCGACCTTGGGCACCGGGCAGCCCATGTTCACGTCCACCAGGTCCGCGCCCATGGCCTCGACGATCTGCGCCGCCACGGCCATCGTGCCCGGATCGCCCCCGAAGATCTGCACCGCAACCGGCCGCTCTTCTTCGGTGAACTCCGCGTACTCGAGCGTCCGGTCGATGCCGCGCACGAGCCCCTCGGCGCTCACCATCTCCGTGACCACGAGGCCGCACCCGCCCAGCCGCTTGACGAGCCGGCGGAACGCCGTGTCCGTCATGCCCGCCATCGGCGCCAGCGCGAACGGCGGATTCACGGCGACAGAGCCGATCAGCACGATGGACACACCAGGAGGTGGCGCGAAGGGCTCAGTACGGTTTGACGTCGGCCGCGTCGACCTCGACGCTGACCGCCTGGCCGATCAGGTCGACCGACAGGACCAGGCGGGCGCGGGGACCCTTCCGGACCAGGCGCCCCACGACGCCGCGCAACGGTCCGTGCACGACCTCGACCATCGTCCCCTCGCGGATGAGCGGACACGGGTCGTACGCGAGGTCGCTCTCCACGAGACGCCGGATGCTCTCGATCTCCCAGTCCGGGATCGGGGCCGGTTCCCCGTCGAACGACACGATGTTCACCACGCCCGAACACTTCAGCACAGGCAGACGTTCGCGCGCCTCGAACCGCGCGAAGCAGTACCCGGGAAACAGCGGCCACGCGATCTGCTTCTTCCGGTCCTTCCAGCGGCTCCAGCGCGTGACCGTCGGCAAGAACGCCTCGATGCCCTTGCGCCCGAGCTGGTCCCACACCAGCTTCTCGTGCCGGGACCGGGTCCAGATGGCGTACCAGGCGGGTCCCCACGCCCGCCGCACCGGCACCGCCATCGACCCGGCAACAGAAGCCACCGCCTCGACTCCGACCTCCATCATTCGCCTCGGACGGCGCGCTGCAGCTCGGCCAGCCTCGCCTCGTACAGCTTCTTCAGATCCTCGTTCTTCCACTCGATGATCGCCTGCGCCCGCAGCCGGTCGAGGTACTTGGCGAACTCGATCTGAGCCTTCTCCTGATACACCCGGTCGGCCACCGCATCCCGAACCCGGTCGAACGGCTGGAGCACGGCCTGGGTCACGGCTTCGAGCTTCAAGACCTGATACCCCCGCGGCGTCCGGAGCGGCTCGGTCACGTCGCCGGGCTTCATCCGGTCGAGGATCTCGAGCAGGGCCGGTGACAGGTCCTTCCGCTCGACCGGTCCGATCAGGCCGCCGTTGGCCTTCGATGGGGCGTCGGACATTTCCGCCGCGACCTGCGCGAAATCTTCGCCGGCCAGGAGGCGCGCCCGAACCCGCTGCGCCTTCTCGAGCGCCTCCTCGTCGGCCGCCACGTTCACCGCGTCCGGTTTCGGCGACGCCACCGCGACCAGGATCTCCCGCAGCGTGACGGTCGGCGCCACCGTGAACTCCTCCGGGTGCCCCTGATAGTACCGCCGCGCCTCGTCTTCGCTCACCGAGAGTTTCGGCGCAATCTCGGTCTGCTGCACCCGCTGGATGAGCAACTGCCGCTCGACCTGCTGGCGGAACTCGGCCAGCGTCAGGCCCTCCTGGTCCAGCGCCGCCTGAAACTCGGCGTCAGTCTCGATCTTGTTCTCCTTCTTGATGTTCTCGATGACCGATTTGAACTGCTCGTCCGTGAGCCGGTAGCCCAGCTCGTGCCCCCGCTGCACCAGGAGGAGCTCGTTGACGGCGTTGACCAGGAGCTGCGGCGTGATTTCGAGCAGGAGCCGCCGCAGGGTCTCGTCGTTCTGCAGATCCGCCGGCCGCGCCTGCAGGTTGCGTTCGCGCAGCGCCCGGATCTGGCGCTTTTCCAGGTCGGTCTTCGTGATGATGTCGCCGTTGACCTTGACGAGGATCTGCTCGATGATGTCGGCCCTGGGCCGCGCCGGCCCGAGGACCAGCCCCAGGACCACGGCCGCGCCGAACAGGCGTCTGGTCATAACAATTCCCGAAGGCCCAACATGTTAGCCGATTCGCCCCCCGGCGCTCAACTCGCCGAGCAGTTCGTGCAGCCGGGCAAACACCGCCGCCACGGCCCCTGAGTCCAGCGCCCTATGCCGCGCGGCCGCGGCGCGGGCGAACCCCGGGGTCACCTCCCGCGCCGTCGCCAGGCTGGTCCACCACGACCCCGCCGGCTCGGGCCCGGGACCCGGCCGCCCCACCGCCCCGCGGCGACCGTTTCCGCCGTCGAGGTCCAGGGTCACGACCGCCGGCGGCGTCAAAGTCACATCCCGCCGGCGTTCGACCAGGCGCACGAGCACCACCGGATCGACCGGCGCGTCGCTCCTGAACTTCAGGACGATGGAGCGCCCCTGGCGGTCGACCGACTCGAGTCCCAGGCGCTCCGCCCGCACCCGGAGGCGCGCGTACTCGGCGAGGTTCCGGACCGACGGCGGGAGCGGGCCGTACCGGTCGCGCAGCTCGTCCAGCACCCGCCCGATGTCGTCCTCGCGGCGCACGCTGGCGAACCGCCGGTAGACGGCGAGCCGCTGGTTCACGTCGGGCACGTACGCCTCGTCGATCCGCAGGTCCACGCCGAGGTTGACGCGCACGGCGCGTTCCTCCTCGATCGCCTCGCCGCGCAGCTCGCGGATCGTCTGTTCCAGCAGCTTCATGTACATGTCGAAGCCCACGGCTTCGATGTGGCCGCTTTGTTCCCCGCCGAGCAGGTTGCCCGCGCCGCGGATCTCGAGGTCGAGGGCGGCCACGCGGAACCCGCTCCCCAGCTCGCTGAACTCCTTGATGGCCGCCAGGCGCTTGCGCGCCACCGGCGACAGCGCACTCTCCGGCGGCACGAGCAGATACGCGTAGGCGCGCCGGTCGGAGCGCCCGACCCGACCCCGGAGCTGATAGAGCTGCGCGAGCCCGTAGCGGTCCGCGCGATTGACGATGAGGGTGTTCGCGTTCGGGATGTCCAGGCCGTTCTCGATGATGGTGGTCGCGAGCAGCACGTCATACTTCTGCGCGACGAAGTCGACCATCGTCCGCTCGAGGGCGGCCTCGCTCATCTGGCCGTGCGCGATGGCCAGCCGCGCCTCGGGCACGAGGCGCTGCAGCAGGCGCCCCACCGAGTGGATCGATTCCACCCGATTGTGGACGAAGTACACCTGGCCGCCGCGGGCCAGCTCCTGCCGAATCGCCCGCGCGATGACGTCCGGGTCGAACTTCACCACCAGGGTCTGGATCGCCTGGCGGTCCCGGGGCGGCGTCTCGATGACCGACATGTCGCGCAGCCCCGCCAGGGCCATGTTCAGGGTCCGGGGAATCGGGGTCGCCGTGAGGGTTAGGACGTCGACCCGCTTCTTGAGCTGCTTGATGCGCTCCTTGTGCGCCACCCCGAAGCGCTGTTCCTCGTCCACGATGAGGAGGCCCAGATCGTGGAACACGACGTCCTTCGACAGGAGCCGGTGGGTCCCGATGATGATGTCGATCCGCCCCGCCGCGAGGTCGTCGAGGATGCGCCGCTGCTCGGCGCGCGACCGGAACCGGCTGATCATGTCCACCCGGACCGGAAACGCCGCGAAGCGCTCCGTGAGCGTCTTCAGGTGCTGGAAGGCCAGCACGGTCGTGGGCGCGAGGAAGGCCACCTGCTTGCCGTCCATCACCGCCTTGAAAGCCGCCCGCATGGCGACCTCGGTCTTCCCGTAGCCGACGTCCCCGCACAGCAATCGGTCCATCGGGACCGGGGCCTCCATGTCGCGCTTGACGTCGGCGATGGCAGCCTCCTGGTCCGGCGTGAGCTCGTACTCGAAGGCCTCCTCGAACTCGCGTTGCCACGGCGTGTCGGGGCTGAAGGCGTGCCCGCTCACCGCCTTGCGGGCCGCGTAGAGTTTCAGCAACTCCTCCGCCATGTCCCGCATGGCGCGCCGCACGCGCGCCTTCGCCCGCTCCCACGTCACGCCACCCAGGCGATCGAGCGCCGGGCGCGCCCCGCCCGTGTATTTCTGCACAAGGTCGAGCTGGTCCACCGGCACGTAGAGCTTGTCGCCGCCCGCGTAGTGCAGCTCGAGAAACTCCTGGCCGTCGGGCTCGACCGCCAGGCGCCGGAGTCCGGCGAACACCCCGATGCCGTGCTCGACGTGCACGACGTAGTCGCCGACCTTCAGGTCGCGGAACTCCGCGAGAAACGCCCCGCCCGCGGCCCGCCGCCCGGCGGCCGGCCGCCGCGTCTCGTCGAAGACATCGGGCTCGGTATCGATCCGGAGCTGCGCGTCGGGAAGCCGGAATCCCCGCGACAACCGGCCGGGCGCGACGAGCACCGCGCCGGGCGCGGCCTCGCCCCCCTGGCGGTCCACCGCGACGGCCGGCACCTCGTACTCGGCGAGCAACTCCGCGCCCCGCGCCGCCCGCCAGCCAGGGTGAGAGCCTCTGGCGTAACGGTTTTTTCTACGTCAGCGCCGTGATGGGTGCGCTGGCACTGGTCGACCTCGAGGCCGGTCGGCTCGCCCATGCGCTGGCGGAACATGTCGATGAAGTCGATCGGCGCGTCGGCATCCAGAGCGCGAAACGGGTGT
>CAYZKQ010000010.1:0-35009 GCA_964478975.1 uncultured Vicinamibacterales bacterium
GGCCGCGTGCCGCCGGGACGCCGCCGGGGCCGGGCGCCGGCTCCAGCTCGTGGTCGTGGGTACCCTGCCGATCGTGCCCGGGGGCCTCCTCTATAGCGAGGCGGTCGAGGCGGCGTTGCGGACCCCGGCGGTGGCCGCCGCCATGCTGGCCGTCGTGGGCCTGCTGCTCCTGCTGGTCGAGCGCGCTGGCCACCGCAACCGAGACGAGGCCTCCCTGCGGATGAGCGAAGCGTTCGCGATCGGCGTGGCCCAGGCGCTCGCCCTGATCCCCGGCGTGTCCCGGTCGGGCGCCACGATCGCCCTCGCGATGGCGTTCGGGCTCCGCCGCGACGCGGCCGCGCGCTTCGCGTTCCTGCTGGCGGTCCCGGCGATCGCCGGCGCGGCGCTCAAGGAAGGCGCCGTCCTGGCGGCCAGCCCGCCCCCCGGCGACTGGGCTCTCCTGTTCGCCGTCGGCGCCGCGACGTCGGCGGTCGTCGGCTACCTGACGGTGAAGTACTTCTTGCGGTTCCTGGCGCACCACCGCCTCGATGTGTTCGGCTACTATCGATTGGGCCTGGCCGCAGTCGCGTGGCTGGGGCTCGGGCGGGCGTGAGCCGGATGGGTCTCGTGGGCTGGCTCCGGCGGCGGTTTCTCACAGGGGTCCTGGTCACGGTCCCCCTCGTGATCTCTGTGGCCACGCTCGTGTGGATCTTCCGCGCGATCGACAGCGTGACCGCCCCCGTCTACGCGCGCTGGCTGGGGCGGGAAGTGCCCGGTCTCGGGATCGCGACGACGGCCGCCGGCCTGCTGCTCGTCGGCGTCCTGGCGACCAACGTGATCGGGCGCCGGCTCCTCCAGCGGACCGAGGCGTACTTGCTGAAGGTCCCGCTGTTGCGGACCATCTACGCGCCGGTCAAGCAGCTCGTGGCCGCCTTCTCGCCGGAGACCGACCAGAGCTTCAAGCGCGTCGTCATGGCCGAGGACCCGGCGCGGGGCCTGGTCCTCGGCTTTCTGACCCGGGAGTTTACGATCGACCGCGGCGGGGGCCCCGAGCCGGTCGTGGCCGTCTACGTGCCGACCAACCACCTGTACCTGGGCGACGTGCGGGTCTACCCGCGGGCGCGCGTGTGGGTCCTGGACCTGACGGTCGAGGAAGCGGTCCGGGTGTTCCTGACGGGCGGGATGGCCCTCGGGGCCGAGGTGCGGGCTGCCCGGGGCGGGCCGGAGCCGCCCGGAGCCGACCGGGCGGGCGGCGGTGGCCATTTCGCTGCGGACGGTGTCTAATCTGTCGAGCGGCGACGCCCTGGGGGGACGCTCAGCCGTTCGTTGACAGCCGTTTTTGGCAGTGGCTATAATCCACGCCTCTTCGGGCGCGGCTCGGATCGACTCAGGAGGGGATGCTCGTGCCACGGGAACTGTTCGGGGATGTCGTGAATCCCTCGATTAAGGTGGGCTCGCGGAAGTGGTACACGATGCCGCTTTCGGTCATCGCCCACGTCTCGATCTTCGCGGCGATCATCATCATTCCGTTGATGGCGACCGACGTGCTGCCGACGCCGCCGTCCATGATGGCGTTCGTCGCCGCGCCGCCGCCCCCGCCCCCGCCGCCCCCGCCGCCGCCCCCGCCCCAGACGGCGGCGCCCAAGCCGCCGCCCATCGCGGAGGTGAACCCGGCGGCGGCGCCGGTTGAGGCGCCCAAAGAGATCCTGCCTGAGACGGGCATCGCCGCCGCGGGTGTCGTGGGCGGCGTCGAAGGCGGGATTCCCGGTGGCGTCGTGGGTGGGATTGTCGGCGGCTTGCCGGAAGCGCCGCCCCCGCCGCCGCCTCCGCCGCCGGCGCCGGTCCGCGTGGGGGGCAACATCAAGCCGCCCCAGAAGATCAAGGATGTCAAACCGGTCTACCCGCCGATTGCGCAGTCGGCGCGGGTGCAGGGGGTCGTGATTATCGAGGCGACGATCGGACCGGACGGGAAAGTGGTCGATGCGCGGGTGCTCCGGTCGGTGCCGCTGCTCGACCAGGCGGCGCTCGAGGCGGTGCGCCAGTGGGAGTATACGCCGACCCTGCTCAACGGAGTGCCCGTGCCGGTCATCATGACCGTCACGGTCAATTTCACGCTGCAGTGACGTGAGTAGGAGGCGGCGCGGAGAGGCCGGCACGAGCAGGGGTCGGCGGGCCGGTCGTGCGGAGAACTCGACCTCGCGGAACCTCGTGATGTTCGGGAGGGTGGACGAATGGTAGGCGGAATGAATCTGCTCGAGATGTGGCAGTCGATGGGCGTCGTGGCCAAGGGGATCGGGGTCATCCTGATCATCATGTCCATCTGGTCGTTCGGGGTCGCCATCGAGCGCATCTACACCTACACGCAGGCCAAGAAGCAGTCGAAGCTGTATGCGCCGCAGGTGGCCCGGCACCTCAAGGAGGGCCGCCTCAAGGACGCCATTTCGGTGTCGTCGTCGAAGAACTACCGCTACAGCCACCTGGCCAAGGTCGTGCTGGCGGGGCTGCAGGAGTATCAGTTCCAGCAGGAAGCCGGCGGCCAGTTGGGGCGGGAGGACTTGGTCGACACGGTCCGCCGGGCGATCCAGCGGGCGGCGGCGCTGACGGCCAACGACCTGAAGAAGGGGGTGGCGGCGCTGGCGACCATCGGGGCGACGGCGCCGTTCGTCGGGCTGCTCGGGACGGTCGTGGGCATCATCACGGCGTTCCAGGGCATCGCGGCGACCGGGTCGGGCGGCATCGGGGCGGTGTCGGCGGGCATCGCGGAGGCGCTCATCGAGACCGCGCTTGGGTTGACCGTGGCGATCCCCGCGGTGTGGTTCTACAACTACCTGTCGCTCCGGATCGACTATTTCCAGGTCGAGATGGACAACTCGTCGTCCGAGCTGGTGGATTACTTCATCAAGAAGACCGCGGCCTAGGCCTCGCGCCGACCGCGGGAGGAGATCGGGACCATGGCGATGCAAGTCGGCGGGGCCAAGGGCGGCCTGCAGGCCGACATCAACGTGACGCCGCTCTGCGACGTCATGCTGGTGCTCCTCATCATCATGATGCTCGTCGCCCCGATGTTGCAGAAGGGGGTCGATGTCAGGCTGCCCGAGGCCGGCAACACGGTCGACAAGCCCGACACGCAGGAGCAGACCGTCATCGCCGTCACGGCGGACAAGCGCTTCTACGTCGACGGCGTGCCGGTGGCGGACACCGAGTTTCTCAGCCGCGTGCAGAGCAAGCTCGAGAACAAGCGCGAGAAGCTCGTCGTGATCAAGGGTGACACCGACGCGCCGTACAGCGCCATCATGCAGGCGATGGACGACCTGCGCCAGGCGGGCATCGAGGACATCGGGCTCATCACCGAGCGCAAGCTGCGCGCGGGCCAGGCGGGAGGGCAGTGATGGCGCACGCGCACAAGCACTTCGGCGCGGAAAAGGTCGTCACCGGCAAGAAGCTCGAGGCGACGGCCGACATCAACATCACGCCCCTCATCGACGTCTTGCTGGTGCTGCTCATCATCTTCATGGCGGCGCTGCCCCTCACCCAGAAGGGCGTCGACATCAACCTGCCGCTCGAGACGCGGCGCGCCCAGGAGCAGACGCCCGAGATCAGCCAGATCGTGCTCGAGTACACGGCCGACCGGCAGATCTCCATCAACAAGACGCCGGTGACCCTGCAGGAGCTCGAAACCCGCCTGCGCAACATCTTCGAGCAGCGCAAGGACAAGACGATGTTCATCGTCGGCGCCGGATCGTTGCGCTACGGCGAGATCGTGGCGGTCATCGACGCGGCCAAGGGCGCGGGCGTCGAGAAGGTAGGCATCGTGACCGAAGGGATGCGCCAGGCGGCGGGCGCCGCCCCCATCGGGCGGTAACCCCCGGGCGATCCCCCCAACGGACAAGGGGCCGTCCCCGCCACCAGCGGAGACGGCCCCTCGGTCTGTACGCCCGGGGCCCCGGTCAGGGGCCGACCCCGGCCGCTTTCTTCTTCTGCAGCTCCATCGCCTTGTCCCGCAGGCGGTCGGCCTCAGCGATGAGCTGCTTCTGGACCTTCGGATCTTTCTCGAGGAGCGCCTGCTGGCGCAGCAGCAGGTTCTTGAACGTCAGGGCGTCCACGTAGTCGCTCTTGAGCGCCAGGGCCTTGTCCTCGGCCTCGATGCCCTTGAGGACGTATTCGCGCTTCTGGGCGTCGGACAGGCGGATGTCCCGGAACGCCTTGTCCCAGTAGTACGTCCCGATCGTGTGGAACGCCTCGGGGTTCTCCGGCTCGCGGCGCGCCCGCTCCTCGAGGGCCTCGATGGTTTTCTCGAATTCGCCCTGGCGGTTGTAAAAGCCCGCCAGCGTCGTGTAGACGGTCGGTTCGTTCGGTCGGACTTCGCGGGCCTTGAGCAACGTGGCCTCGGCTTCCTCGTACAGGCCCGAATCCTCGTAGATCTTGGCCAGCGCGAAGTAATTGGTCGGCTCGCTGGGCTCCATGGCGATGATCTGCTTGACGATCGGCTCGGCCTGACTCGGGTCGTTGAGCTTGTCGGGCCCGTAGGCCGCCACCAGATACTCGAGCGCCAGCTTCTTCATCTTGGGATCGACGTCCCGCTCGGCCGCGAGGCGGTAATTCTCGATCGCTTTCTTCAGGTAGGCGTCGTTGTCCGGCTCGCCGGCGCGGGAGGGCTTGTACAGGTTGTCGTAGCTGTTGCCCAGGAAAAAGTACACCTGGACAAACTCCGGGTCAGCCTTCAGGACCTCCTCGTACACCTCGGCGGCCCGCTTGTAATCCTGCTGCGTGTACAGCGCGTTGGCGTCGCGGAACAGTTTTTTCGCCTTCAGCTTCGTGAACGAGTACTTCCCGCAGCCCGCGACGGCCACGCACGCCGCCAGCACGACGGCCACTGAAGCCAGCCTGACTCGCATCTGCATTGAGTTCCTCCTTACGGCGCCTCGTGCCGGATATCCCTTCTGGCGCGTGTCGGGAAGGTGCCGAGCTGAGCGTTCCGGCGCGGCGTTGGCAAGGCCGGGCGGTTGCCCGTCGCCCAAGCCGCGCCAGTATAGTGAACCCCCGAACGTCGCGTCAAGCGCTGCCCGGGCGCTCCCGCCCCGCCTCGCCCGCCGCCCCTGGTTCCCGGCTCCGCGGGTTGCTATCATGGCGGGCAGGGCTTCCCGCCGCGACCCCGATCCCTCTTCGCCGGTTCGCCCGGCGGCCCGGGCGGGGTCGCCCGGGGGCGTCGCGCGCGGGTGGGCGGCGCCGGACCCGACTCCCGGTTTCGTTAGACACCAGCGGCCATGATTCGGTTCGAGGACCTGGTCGAGAAGGTCCGGGCGGGCAACCCGGAGGCCGACATCGAACTGCTGCGGCGCGCCTACGTGTTTTCGGCGGTCGAGCACAAGGGGCAGGTGCGCCACTCCGGCGAGCCGTACCTCGTGCATCCCCTTGAGGTGGCGGCGATTCTGGCGGACCTGCGGCTGGACCTCGTGACGGTCGTGGCGGGCCTGTTGCACGACGTCGTCGAGGACACCCAGACGCCGATCGGGCGCATCGCGGAGCTGTTCGGCGGGGAGGTCGCCCACATCGTCGAAGGGGTCACCAAGCTGGGGGCGATTCCGTTTTCCTCGAGCGAGGCGCGGCAGGCCGAGAATTTCCGCAAGATGCTGCTGGCGATGGTCGACGACATCCGGGTGATCCTGGTGAAGCTGGCCGACCGCCTGCACAACATGCGGACCCTCCACTATCTGCCGGAGGCGAAGCGCGTGCGGGTGGCGCAGGAAACCCGGGACATTTACGCGCCCATCGCCCACCGCCTGGGCATGGGGCGGCTCAAGAACGAGCTGGAAGATCTGGCCTTCCGGCACCTCGAGCCGGAGGTCTACGCCGCGCTGGCCGAGCGGGTCGAAAGCCGCCGCAAGGTTCACGAGGGGCTCATCGAGGAGCTGACGCGGACGATTCGCGCCAAGCTCGCCGACGCGCAGGTGCCCGTGATCCTGATCGAGGGGCGCATCAAGCGGCTCTACAGCATCTACCAGAAGCTCAAGCGGCAGCGCATCGAGCTCGAGCAGGTCTACGACCTGGTGGCCCTCCGGGTGGTGACCGAGACGGTGCGGGACTGCTACGCCGCGCTCGGCATCATCCATCAGACCTGGGCGCCGGTGCCCGGTCGGATCAAAGATTTCATCGCGATGCCACGGCCCAACGGCTATCGGTCGCTGCACACGTCGGTCGTGAGCGATCGGGGCTTCCCATTCGAGGTGCAGATTCGCACGGCCGAGATGCATCGCGTGGCCGAGGAGGGCATTGCGGCGCACTGGAAGTACAAGGAGGGGCGCGTCGGGGCCGGCCGGGACGAGCAGTACTACGCGTGGTTGCGGCAGCTCCTCGAGGTGCAGCAGGAGATCCGCGACCCCCGCGAATTCATCCAGAGCCTGAAGGTCGACCTCTACCCCGAGGAGGTGTACGTCTTCACCCCCCGCGGCGAGGTGAAGGTTCTGCCGGCGGGTGCGACCCCCGTGGACTTCGCCTACCTCGTGCACACCGACGTCGGGCACCAGTGCGTCGGCGCCCGCGTGAACGGCAAGATGGTGCCCTTGCGCACGCGCCTGCACAACGGCGACATCGTCGAGATCGTGACCGCGCCGGGGCACAAGCCGAGCCGGGACTGGCTGACCTTCGTCGCGACCGCGCGGGCGCGGAGCAAGATCCGGCACTTCATCCACGCCGAAGAGAAAGCGCGCAGCATCGAGATCGGGCGGAAGCTCTTCGAGAAGGAGGCGCGGCGTTTCGACCTCAACGTCAAGACGGTCGCCGCGCCCGAGGCGCTCGCCCGGGTCGCCGGAGAGCACGGGTTGCAGAAGCCGGAGGACGTGTTCGCGGCGATCGGGTACGGCAAGCTCACGCCCCGGGCGGTGCTGGCGCGGCTGGTGCCGCAGGAGCAGTTGCGGGAACGCCAGCCCGAGACGGGCCTCGCGTCGGTCGTCAAACGCGTGCTCGGGGGCGGCGACGATCGAATCAAGGTCCGCGGCTTCGACGACCTGATGGTCGTCCGGGCCCGGTGTTGCAACCCCATCCGCGGCGAGCCGATCGTCGGCTACATCACCCGCGGGAAGGGCGTCTCGGTCCACTCGGCGACCTGCCCCAACGTCCTCAATCTGCTCTACGACCCCGAGCGCCAGATCGAGGTCGAGTGGGACCAGGCGGCCGACCGGTCGCCCTACGCGGTCCGCCTGGCCCTGCGCGTGGAAGACCGCACCGGCCTGCTGGCCGACGTCTCGGCCCGCATCGCGGGGATCAAGACCAACATCCGCGACGTGGAGGCCACGACCGACGGGCACGACGGCGCCCGCATCACCCTGAC
The DNA here is from genome assembly GCA_964478975.1 of uncultured Vicinamibacterales bacterium. Lineage (GTDB taxonomy): Bacteria > Acidobacteriota > Vicinamibacteria > Vicinamibacterales > JAHECP01 > CAYZKQ01. Next base: position 7,307 of record CAYZKQ010000010.1, read on the forward strand.
CGTGGAGATCAACGACTTGAAACACCTCGAGCGCGTCATCAAGTCGCTCCGTCGCGTCAAGGGGGTGCTCGACGTCGAGCGGGTCGGTCGGTAGGCGTACCGCCGCGGCGCGCGGTCACAGCCGCGCCACCGCGTCGATCTCGACGCGCACGTCGCGCGGCAGCCGCGCGACCTGCACGGTCGCCCGGGCCGGCGCGGGCGGCCGGAAGTAGCGGGCGTAGACCGCGTTCATCGCGGCGAAGTCGTCCATGTCGGCGAGAAACACCGTCGTCTTCACGACGGCGTCGAGCGAGCTGCCCGCCGCCTCGAGGATCGCCCGGAGATTCTGGAGGACGCGGTCCGTCTGCACGGCGACGTCCCCGTCGACGACGTGGCCCGTCGCCGGGTCGATCGGAATCTGCCCCGAGACGAACAGCCAGCCGTCGGCACGCACCGCCTGGGAATACGGCCCGATGGCCTGGGGAGCGTTCGAGGTCGAGACCGCGTCGCGCATGCCGCCGAGAGGAGCCAGCCGGTCAGGCGGCCTTGGTGATGCGGTTGGACCGGATGCACCGCGTGCAGACGCGCATCCGCCGGGTCCCGCCGTTGACGCGGACCCTCACCCGCTGCAGGTTCGGCTCGAACCGGCGCGGCCGGACGTTGTGGGCGTGGCTGATGGTGCGGCCCACCACCGGTCCCTTCCCGCAGATCTCGCAGCGCTTCGCCATGGGCTGTCAACCTCTCGACGGTCGAAGGCGGAATCCGAGGCGCGATTATACCACGCGGCCGCCGCCGCTCCGCCCGCCTCAGGGCACGATGAGCCGCGGGCCGGGTTCGGCGGGGCCAGCGGCCGCCCGGCGGCGCTCGCTCGGCGGGAACAGCTCGGCCACGCCCGCCAGATACGCGCGGGCGTCCCCGAAGGCGGCCGGCGCCTCGCGTGCGGCCCGTTCGACGCGCCGCAGCGCGGCCGCCAGATCCGCGTCGGCAGGGCGCCAGCCTTCCTCCGCCAGCGCCCCGAACGCGGTCTTGAGCTCCGCCGCCAGGCGCTGCGCGCCGAGCGACGCGGCGCGGTGCTCGTAGATGAGGCCCTTGGCCGCCGTCTCGGCGGTCGCCGCGAGCGCCCCCGCGGCCTCCGCCACCTCTAGGTCGGTCAGGCGCTCGGCCTCGAGGCGCCGCTCGGCCACCACGAGGAGGCGCTGCAGGAGCAGAAAGACCTCGATTTGGCGCTCGGTGAGCCCGGCGGCTGCCGCCCCGAGCCACTGCGCGAAGTGGTTCCGCCGCCGTTGCACCACGGCCGGCGGGTGCTGCTCGGCGGCCGACAGGTACACACACCCCAGCGGACAGCGGATGATCCCCCCGCGCTTCGTGCCGCAGCACACCGTGCAGATCGTGGCGCCGAGCGCCGGACACGCCCGGCGACCTTTCCGCTGCCCGCACGACGGACACCGCACGCTCGCCACGCCACCAGCTTTCCACAGGCGCCGGCCGGCGTCAAACGGTCGCCCCCGCCGCCACGACGAACGGCCGCTCGGTTTGGCCGCTCGGTTTGATCGAGGCGCGGGGCCTCCCTATAATGAACCACACCGAGCGCGCTCAGCCCGACGCGACGTCCGGCGCGAGCGGGCGCGTCTCCGGGGGTCGGACGAGGATGGGGCTGGTCCGCCAGGAAACCACCGCCGAGTACTTCAAGGACCTGGTCGAGTCGGCCCTCGTGCGTCAGCAGGTCGAGGCGGCCGGCCTGACCTCCTACTACCTGGTCAACCTCCTGTGCGACTTCGTCCGCCCGGGACCGCCCGGCCGCGCGCTCGATTTCGAGCCGCTGGCCCTGCGCCTCGCTCGGGCGCTCGCAGCGGCCGGCCCCGAGCGCCGCGCGCTCCTGCGCGCTCTCGGGGACGTGTCGTTGTTCGTCACGGGTGTGTTCTCCGACAGCCTGAAGCGCAAGGTGGTCGATGTCGACTACTACGTGTCGATGGGCGAGTACGCCTACGCCGAGCTGAGCCGCGACGAACCCGGGTGGTTCCGGCCGGTGTTCGCCGAGCTCGCCGGCAAGTTCGTGCACTTCGTCGACGTCCTGAGCGACGTGAGCGAGCAGAGCGCCCTCACCTCGAACACCGACCTCCTGCGCCTCTACGAGCGCTGGCTGCGTACCGGGAGCCGCCACGCGGGCCGACGGCTCGCCGAGCGCGGCATTCCGCCCAACCCGTCCATCGGTCGCCGCTTCCTGCAATGACCCCCCAGAGACCCGCGGGGCCGACCGCCGAAGAGCTGCGCGAAGAGCACCGCCGCGTGCGGCGGGCGCAGCTCATCGTCGCCATCGCTTCGCACCTCCTCGTCCAGGGCCGTCCGGCTCGAGCCGAGGCGGAGGCCATCGTCCAGGCGGCGCGGGCGCGGATCCTGGAGCTGTTTCCCGGCCGCGAAGAAACCTTCGACATCCTTTACGGGCGGCGGTTCGAGCGGCTTTTGAACGCATGTGCGCCTCTGGGCGCCCCGGCCGGTCCGGCCCGCATCCTCCCGTTTCCGGCCCGCTCACTGGTGAAGCAAAACTGACACAGTCTGCGGAGCAGCCGCATCGGTCCTCTGCGACACCCGCCGTAGGCGGGTGGGCTTGACGCGGAACGCTGTTAGTGTCATCCTATCAGGACGCCGTGGGACCGGCGGACCCCAGAACCGGGGCAGCTCCTGCGGCGTCTAAAGGAACGGCCGACGGAAGCGGAGACGCCGGGCACAGACTCGACGAAAAAAGCCTAGGCGAGTGTCGATGCTTGAGATAGGCGGCTGTCGAGAATCCTGGAGAGGCACCTGAGGGTTGGGGAAGGTCGGCAAATCCATCCCTCCTCGGACCTCCCCGGATTCCCCCTTTTGTTCGCTTCGGCACGGCGTGTCAGGACCCGCGGCCGGGTGTCCGTCCGATCTCGGTGGGGCACCGGATTTGCAGGGAGGACGACCGGTGTGGGGGACTGGAGAGAAAGGAGTCGGGGCAGCCATGACCCGGGAACAGACGACGAGGAATCAGATGCCCCAGGAGCGGTACCTGGAGCTGCGGCGGATATTGGAGGAGCGCCGGCGCGAGATTCTCAGCGAGGTGCACGAAAAGATGCGTGACGTCCGGACCGAGGGGCCGACGGGCAGCGTCCAGGGCGTGCTCGATGCGGTCGAGAGTTCGGACGCGGACATCCAGGAGGACATCGAGTTCGCCCTCATCCAGATGAAGGCGGAGACGCTGCAGAAGATCGACGAGGCGCTGGCGCGGCTCGAGGAGGGCACCTACGGGTACTGCTTCGAGTGCGGCGAGGAGATTTCCGAGCGGCGCTTGCGGGCGCTGCCGTTTGCCGTCCGGTGCAAGGAGTGCGAGGAGGCGCGGGAAGCGGCGCTCGAGCGCGAGCGGTTGCTCGCGCAGCGGCGCGGGGCGGCGTCGCTGTTTCTCGACCTGCAGAACTGACGGACTGAGTCGGGTGGTCTCGCCCGGCGTGCGGGCGGGCGCCGCGGCGGCGCCCGCCTTCCCCGGTGGCCGGCGGGTCCGGGAGGATCCCATGCGCGATCGGTACGAGCGGCTCGCGCCTGAGGAAGGGGGCGGTCCGCAGCGCCCGCTGTCGGTTCCGTCGGAGCTGGCCGTCCTGCCGCTCCGGGACACGGTGCTGTTTCCCAACTCGTTCATGCCGCTCGCTGTGGCGCGGGAAAGCTCGGTTCGCCTCGTCGAGGACGCGGTCGCGGGCGGGCGGTTGATCGGGGTTTTCACCCAGCGCGACCCGGCGGTGGAGGAGCCGGGGCAGGCGGATCTCTACCCGGTCGGGACGGCGGCGCACATTCACAAGATGTTCCGGCTGCCGGACGGCAGCCTGCGCCTGATCGTGCAGGGGCTGGTGCGGCTGCGCCTGGAGACCCTGGTGGCGACGCGGCCCTTCTTGCGGGCGCGCGTGTCGGAAGCGGTCGAGGTGCTCCGGGAGGCGGACCGGCTCGAGGTGGACGCCCTCCAGCGGAACGTCAAGACCGTCTTCCAGCAGGTGGTCTCGATGTCGCCGCAGTTGTCCGATGACCTGCAGGCGCTGTCGAGCAACATCGCGGATCCCGGGCGCCTGGCCGACTTCATCGCCTCGAGCCTGAACACCCTCGGCACGCCGGCCAAGCAGGAGATTCTCGAGAGCCTCGACGTGCGCCAGCGGCTCGACCGCCTGAACCGCCTCCTGATCAAGGAGCTCGAGGTGCTCGAGCTCGGGTCCAAGATCCAGTCGCAGGTCCAGTCGGAAGTCGGCAAGAACCAGCGGGAATACTTCCTGCGCGAGCAGCTCAAGGCGATCCAGAAGGAGCTCGGCGAGGGCGACGAGCAGCAGCGCGAGATCGAGGAACTGCGCCAGAAGATCGAGGCCGCCGGCATGCCCGAGGCCGTCAAGAAGGAGGCGCTGCGGGAGCTCGACCGGCTGTCGAAGATGCCCGTGGCGGCCGCCGAGTACACCGTCTCCCGCACCTATCTCGACTGGCTCGTGTCGCTCCCCTGGAACCAGCGGACCGAGGAGCGGATCGACCTGGCCTACACGAAACAGGTGCTCGACGCGGACCACTCGGACCTCGAGAAAGCCAAGGACCGGATCCTCGAGTACCTCGCGGTGCGCAAGCTCAACCCCGAGGTGAAGGGGCCGATCCTCTGCTTCGTGGGTCCCCCGGGGGTGGGCAAGACCTCGCTGGCCAAGTCGATCGCGACGGCGCTCGGCCGCAAGTTCGTCCGCGTGTCGCTCGGCGGGATGCGCGACGAGGCGGAAATCCGCGGTCACCGGCGCACCTACATCGGCGCGCTGCCGGGGCAGATCATCCAGGGTCTCCGCCGCGCGGAGTCGAAGAACCCGGTCTTCATCCTGGACGAAATCGACAAGCTTGGGTCGGACTTCCGCGGGGACCCGGCGTCGGCGCTGCTCGAGGTGCTCGACCCGGAGCAGAACAACACCTTCCGCGATCACTATCTGGACGTGCCCTTCGACCTCTCGGAGGTGCTCTTCATCACGACGGCCAACGTGCTCGACCCCATTCCCCCGGCGCTCCGGGATCGCATGGAGGTGCTTGAGCTGCCCGGTTACACCGAGGAAGAGAAGCTGAAGATCGCCGGCGAGCACCTGGTGGCGAAGCAGGTCAAGAATCACGGCCTGACGGAGGCGCAGATCCGCTTCACGGACGAGGCGCTCCGGACGATCATCCGCGGCTACACCCGCGAGGCGGGCGTGCGCAACCTGGAGCGCGAGATCGGCGCCATCTGCCGGAAGATCGCGCGGCGCCGCGCCGAGGGCGACGAGCGGCCCGTCGCTGTGACGCCGGAGCTCGTCGTCGAGTTGCTCGGCGCCCCGCGCTTCCTGGACGAAGAGCTCGAGGAGCGGACCTCCACGCCGGGCGTGGCCATCGGCCTGGCCTGGACCCCAACCGGCGGCGAGGTGTTGTTCGTCGAGGCCACGCGCATGCCGGGCAGCGGCACCCTGACCCTCACGGGCCACCTCGGTGACGTCATGAAGGAGTCGGCGCGCGCCGCCCTCTCGTGGGTGCGGGCCGAAGGCCGCCGCTACGGCATCGACCCGGGGTTCTATCAGAACGCCGAGATCCACCTGCACGTGCCGTCGGGAGCCATCCCCAAGGACGGCCCGTCGGCCGGCGTCACGATGGTGGTGGCGCTCGTGTCGCTGCTGACCGGGCGCCCGGTGCGCGGGGACCTCGCCATGACCGGCGAGATCACGCTCTCCGGCCGCGTCCTGCCGGTCGGGGGAATCAAGGAGAAAGTGCTGGCGGCCCGGCGCCACGGCTTGCGCGAGGTCGTGCTGCCCAAGTTGAACGAGAAAAACGTTCGGGAGGACCTCAGCGAGGAGCTGCGCCGGGACGTGGCGGTGCACCTGGTCTCCACCATCGACGAGGTCGTGGCGCTGGCGCTCGAACCGGCCGCGCACGCGGAGCCGCGCCACGCGCCTGCCGAGGCCGCGGGGGTGGCCGCCGTGCAGGAACCCGTCGCGTGAAGCTGGTTTTCTCGCCGCACTACCGGCTCGACCTCGGGCCGCACGTCTGGCCCACCGTCAAGTACGAACGCGTGCGCGACGCCATCCTCGCCGCGGGGCTCGCGGCGCCCGAGGACTTCGTCGAGCCCGCACCGGCCGCCTGGACCGACCTGGCCCTCGTCCACACGTCCGCCTATCTCGAACGCGTGCGGACCGGTCGGTTCTCCTTCTTGGAGCAGATCCGCCTCGAAATTCCGTTCACCCCGGCGGTCGTCACCGGCTTCCGGCTGATGACGGGCGGCACGATCCTCGCGGCCCGCCTCGCCCTGGACGAGGGCGTCGCGGTGCATCTGGGCGGCGGGTTGCACCACGCGTTCGCCGACCACGGCGAGGGCTTCTGCCTCTTCAACGACGTCGCCGTCGCCATCCGGGTGCTGCAACGGGACGGGCTCATCCGGCGGGCCGCCGTGGTCGACCTCGACGTGCACCAGGGCAACGGCACCGCGGCGATCTTCGCCGGCGACGCGTCGGTGTTCACCTGCTCGCTCCACCAGCAGAACAACTACCCCATCGAGAAGCCGCCGAGCGGCGCGGACATCGGGTTGCGGGACGGCGCGTCGGACGAGGAGTATCTCGCCGCGCTCGAGGGGGTGTGGCCGCGCGTGGAGGCCGCCCGGCCGGACCTCCTCTGCTATCTGGCCGGCGCCGACCCATTTCAGGACGACCAGCTCGGCGGGTTGGCCCTGACGCGCGAGGGGTTGCGCCGCCGCGACCGTCTGGTGCTCGCGTCCGCCGTGGCGGCGCAGGTGCCCGTGGTGGTCCTTCTGGCGGGCGGTTACGCGCGGCGCCTGGAGGATACCGTCGCGATCCACGTCGCCACGGTGGAGGAGGCGGTGGCCTGCGCGCGGACCTGGCGTCGGGCGGACCGCGCCCACCGGGTCACACCAGCGTGAGCCCCACCACCGTCTTCATGTCCACGATCCCGCCGCGCGCCACGAGCGCGCGGGCTTCGCGCAGCGTGTAGACGCGCGGTTCGATCTGCTCGTCTGCGTCGGGCTCTCCGGGCGTCCGTGGGACATCCAGCCCGTCGAGCCGGTAGAAGACCATCTCTTCGTCGCAGTAGCCGGGCGTCGGAAACAGCGACGCCAGGCGCTCGACCCGCCGGGGCGTGCGGCCGATCTCCTCGAGGCACTCGCGGCGCGCCGCGGCCTCGAGGTCCTCGCCCGGCTCGACGCTCCCGGCCGGCAGTTCCCAGATCCACCGGTCGACGGCATACCGGTACTGGCGCACGAGCACCACGTGGTCGCGGTCGGGCATGGGCACCAGGACGACCGACCGCGGGTGGCGCACCACCTCCATGTCCACTTCGCGGCCGTGCGGGAGCCGCACCCGGTCCACAGCGACCGCGAAGACCCGGCCCGTGAACACGACTCGGTGGTCCAGACGATGGGCAGCGCGCTCGATCATCGGTGTGGTCCTTTCCGTTCAGGGCGGCTCGGCCGCGGTCCGGAGGGCATCCAAGACCGCCACGAGGTCCGCGGGCAGCGGCGCCTCGAAGGCCACGCGCCGCCCGTCTCGGGGGTGGGTGAAGACGAGCCGAGCGGCGTGGAGGAACGGGCGGGTGAGTGCGCCCAGGCAGCGGAGGTGTCCCGGGAGGCGCCGGCGGACGCCGCCGTACGTCGCATCGCCGACCACGGGGTGGCCGATGGCGCTCAGGTGCACCCGGATCTGGTGCGTGCGCCCGGTCGCGATGGCGACCCGCACGAGCGAGACGCCGCGCAGCGCGCTCGCCTCGACGACCCGCGTCACGGCGCTGCGCGCGCGCCGGGCGCGCGCCGACATCTTGTGGCGGTCGTGCGGGTCGCGGCCGATCGGCAGGTCGATCCGCCGCCCGGCGCGCACCACGCCCCAGACGAGCGCCACGTACTCTTTCTCGACCTCGCGGTCCCGGAACTGGCGCGCCAGCGCCTCGTGCGCCTGGTCGTGCTTGGCCACGACCATCACGCCCGACGTGCCCCGGTCCAGCCGGTGCACGATGCCCGGCCGGCGCTCGCCGCCCACGCCGCTCAAGTCGCGCACGTGGTGCAGCAGCGCGTTCACCAGCGTCCCGGACGCGTGTCCCGCCGCCGGATGCACCACCATGCCCGCGGGCTTGTCGACCACGACCAGATCCGCGTCCTCGTAGAGGATGGTGAGGGGCAGCGGCTCCGGTTCGGGCGCGGCGGGCTGGGGTGGCGGCACCTCGAGCACGACGACGTCCCCCGGGTGGATGAGCGTGCTCGGCCGGAGCACCCGAGCCCCGCTCGTGGCGCGGCCCGCCTTGATGAGGCGCTGCAGCTCCGACCGCGAGTGGCCCGGCACGAGCGCCGCGAGGAACCGGTCGAGGCGCATCCGGTCGTGCTCGGGTCCTGCGGTGAGCACCATCCGTGTCGCGTCCGGCGCCCCGATCACGATCGCTGGCGGCGCGCCCCCGCGACGCGGGGCCCGACCGCCTGGGCCCGGCCGAGCCACGCGAGCATGACGAGGGCGGAGGGAACCAGCCCCATCGACACGAGCTGCGACGTCGACCACGGGCCGACCGTGCCCCGCGGGTCACCCCGGAAAAACTCGATGACGAAGCGCGCCGTCGCGTAGAGCAGCACGTAGGTCCAGAACGTTCGACCCGGGTAGGCCCGCCCGCGGCCTTCGGTGGCGAGCACGAAGACGAAGATCAGGAGTTCGGCGCCGGCCTCGTACAGTTGGGTCGGGTGCAGCGGCACGTCCAGGGGGACGCCGACCGTGTCGGCCGCGTAGGCGCTGGTGAACCGGACGGCCCAGGGCAGATCAGCGGGTCGTCCGTAGCAGCAGCCCGCCATCAGGCACCCGAGGCGGCCCACGGCGTGCGCCAGCGCGATCCCGGGGGCCGCCAGGTCGCCGACGCGCCACGTCGGCAACCCGTGCCGCCGGACGTACCAGATCGCCACCGGCACGGCGAGCAGCAGCCCGCCGTAGAAGACCCCGCCGGCTCGCAGGATCGCCAGGATCTGCCGCGGGTCGTCCGCGACGCGCCGCCACTCGACCGCGAGCAGCAAGAGCTTGGCGCCCACGATGGCGGCGAAGATGACGGCGATGCCGAGGTCGAGCACGCGCGCCGGCTCGAGGCCCACCCGCGCCGCCCGGCGCACCGCGAATTGCACGCCGACGAGATAGGCCGCGGCCAGGAGCACCCCGTAGGTGTGGACGGGGAATCCCCAGACCTCAAACAGCACGGGGTGCACGGCGTCCAGCTCCGAGCAGGTCGAGGATCACGAGGGCCGCCCCGACCGTGATGGCGGCGTCCGCGACATTGAACGCCCAGAAGTGCCACCCGTGCCAGTACAGGTCGACGAAGTCGGTCACGGACCCGCTGGTGGCGCGGTCGATCAGGTTGCCGACGGCGCCGGCCAGCACGAGCGTCAGGCCGGCGCGCGCGCCCGGCTCCCGGGGGCCGAGGCGCCGCGCGTAGTAGGCGATCGCGGCGAGCGCCGCCACGGCCACCGCCAGCATGAAGGCCGGCTTGTACGGGAAATCGGTCGCGTTCAGGATGCCGAAGGCCGCGCCCGTGTTCTGCACGTGGGTGATGTCGAGCAGGCCCGGTATGACCGTGACGCTCTCGTGGAGGTCCAGCGTGGCGCGGACCACCGCTTTCGTCACCTGATCGACCAGCACGACGAGTGCGGCGAGCCCGTAGGGCAGCCGGGCCTGCCGGGCCGACCGGCCGGCGTCGGCCCCAGCGGGCGGAGCCGTCGGCACGGCAGCCGGCGTCCTCATGAGCCCACCGGGGGCTGCGCCGCCAGCCCGACCGCCTCCACGCACCGGTCGCACAGCCCGTTCGTGTCCGGGTCGGCGGACACGCGGCCGACGACCCGCCAGCAGCGTCCGCACTTGTGTCCCTCGGCCCGCGCCACGATCACCCGGGCGCCGCTGCCTTCCCCCTCCACGTAGGTCGCGCCGTCGGGTCCCGCAGGGGTCTTCCAGGCCTCCGGGTCCCGCACGAAATCGACTCGCGAGACGATGAACAGTGTGGGGAGCAGGGACTGGTAGTGGTCGAGCAGGTCCGCGAGCGGGCCGGCGGCGTGCAGCTCGACCCGCGCCTCGAGCGAGCTGCCCACGACCCTGCGCTGGCGGAGTTTCTCGGTTGCGGCGTTCACCACGTCGCGCAGCCGCAGCAGCCGCGTCCAGCGCGCCAGGAGGGTGGGGTCGCCGAGCTCGGCGAGGTCGTGCGGGAATTCGGCCAGGTGCACCGACTCCTCGCGGTCGCCCGGGAGGTGCTGCCAGATTTCCTCGGCGGTCACGGGCAAGATGGGCGCGATGAGTCGGGTCAGGCCGTCCGCGATGCGGAACATCGCCGTCTGCGTCGACCGCCGCTCGGGCGCGCCGGCGGCGAACGTGTACAAGACGTCTTTCGAGACGTCCAGGTAGAACGCGCTCAGGTCGACCGTCGCGAGGGTGTTGAGGGTGAAGAAGACGGTCTGGAACTCGTACTGGTCGTAGGCCTTGCGGATCCGCTGCGCCGCCTCGGCGTAGCGGGCGAGGGCGTAGCGGTCGAGTTCGCCCAGCCGCGCGAGCGGCAGGGCATCGCGCGCCGGGTCGAAGTCGTACAGATTGGCGATGAGGTAGCGGAACGTGTTGCGGATCTTGCGGTACGCCTCCACCGCGCGCGCGAGGACCTCCCGGCCGAGGCGGACGTCCTCGCGGTAGTCGACCATCGCGACCCACAGCCGCAGGATCTCGGCCCCGCTCTCGCGAATCACCTCCTGGGGGGCGATCACGTTGCCGATCGACTTCGACATTTTCCGGCCTTCTTCGTCCACGACGAAGCCGTGCGTCAGGACGGCGCGGTACGGCGCCGCCCCGCGCGTGCCGAGGCCCACGAGCAGCGAACTGTGGAACCATCCGCGGTGCTGGTCGGACCCCTCGAGATAGAGGTCGGCCGGCCACGGCAGGTCGCGCCGCGCGTCGAGCACCGCGAGGTAGCTCGACCCCGAGTCGAACCAGACGTCCAGGATGTCCGATTCCCGGCGGAACGCGGCGCCCCCGCACGCCGGACACGTCGTGCCCGCGGGGACGAACGCCTCGAGGGGCTGCTCGTACCAGGCCTCGGCGCCCTCGCGGGCGAAGACCTCGGCGGCGCGGTCGGTCAGCGCCTTGGTGAGCAACGGGGCGCCGCACGCCTCGCAGTCGACGGCGGGGATCGGGACGCCCCACGCGCGCTGGCGCGAAATGCACCAGTCCGGCCGGGTCGCCAGCATGTTGGCGATGCGGTCGCGACCCCACGGCGGGATCCACTCGACCTGGTCGACCGCCGCCAAGGCCCGTCGCCGCAGGTCGCCGGCGTCCATCGAGATGAACCACTGCGACGTGGCGAGGAAGATCACCGGATTGTGGCACCGCCAGCAGTGGGGATACGTGTGCTCGATCGTCCCGCGGGCCCACAGCCGCCCGCGCGCGGCGAGCGCCTCCTCGATCCTCGGGTTCGCGTCGAAGACGCGGAGGCCGCCGACCAGGCCCACCTCGTCCAGGAAGTGTCCGCCGGCGTCGACCGGGGCGTAGACCTCCAGGCCGTAGCGGACCCCCGTCGCAAAGTCGTCCGCGCCGTGGCCCGGCGCCGTGTGGACGGCGCCGGTCCCCTGGTCCAGCGTGACGTACTCGGCGAGCACGCCGCGCGACTCGCGGTCGTACAGCGGGTGCCGGAACGCCAGGCCCTCGAACGCGCGACCCTTCCAGCGCGCGAGCGGCGGCCCCAACGCCACGCCGAGCTGCCGCGCCACGTCGGGGGCCAGCGCCTCGGCCAGCACCACCGCCGTGCTGCGGACGTCGTAGGCGGCGTAGTCCACCTCCGGGTGGAATGCGATCGCCAGGTTCGACGGGATCGTCCACGGCGTCGTGGTCCAGATGAGCACCGAGATCGGCCGGTTGGCCAGGGCCGGCACGTCGGCGGCGAGGGTCCGCGCGCTCGCGGGGGTGGCCGGGAACTCGACGTAGATCGAGGGGGAGACGTGGGGTTCGTACTCGACCTCGGCTTCGGCGAGCGCCGTCCGGCAGTGGATGCACCAGTGCACGGGTTTCTTGCCCTTGTAGACGAGCCCCTGCTCGACGAAGCGCCCCAGGGCCCGCACGATGGCGGCCTGATACTCTCGGCTCATCGTCAGGTACGGGGCCGACCACTCGCCGAACACGCCGAGCCGCCGGAATTCCTCCCGCTGGATGGCCACGTACTGTTCGGCGTAGCGCCGGCACGCCCGCCGGAAGTCGGCCACGCTCATCTGCGCCTTCTTCGGGCCCAGCTCCCGGTCGACCTTGAGCTCGATGGGCAGCCCGTGGCAGTCCCAGCCCGGCAGATACGGCGCGTCCCAGCCGGCCATGCTGCGGGACTTGACGACGAAATCCTTGAGGATCTTGTTGAGGGCCTGGCCGACATGAATGTGGCCGTTGGCATAGGGCGGGCCGTCGTGCAGGACGAACCGCGGCCGTCCGGCCCGGCGCGCCCGGAGGCGGCCGTACAGATCCATCGCGTCCCAACGCGCGATCGCCTGCGGTTCGGCGACCTGCAGGTTCGCCTTCATCGGGAACGCGGTGCGCGGAAGATTCAGCGTGGGTTTCCAGTCGCGCATGGGCTCCGCGTCGAATGCTCTTATTCTATATGAGCGCTGGAGGCGCGCGGGCCGCGGCGCGCCGGACCGCTATAATGGGGCGTTCCCATGGCCCTGCCTTCGATCCGCGACGGCTTGCGGGAGCGCACGCTCGACAACGGGTTGCGGGTTCTCGTGCGCCCGGTCCACGCGGCGCCGCTGGTGTCGGTCTGGTGCTGGTACCGCGTGGGCTCGCGGGACGAGCCGCCGGGATCGACCGGCGCCTCCCACTTCGTCGAGCACATGAATTTCAAGGGGTCGGCGCACATCCCGCGCGACCAGGTGAAGGGGCTGGTGGAGCGGTTCGGGGGCACGTGGAACGCCTACACGTGGGTGGACCAGACGGCGTACTTCGAGACGGCGAGTCGGGACGCTCTCGACCGCCTCCTGTTCATCGAGGCCGAGCGCATGGCCAACTGCCTGTACGAGCCCGAGGCGTGCGAGGCTGAACGCACCGTCATCATCGCCGAGCTGCACGGCAGCGAGAACGATCCCGACCAGTTGCTCGAGATGGAGGTGACGGCCGCCGCGTTCAAGACGCACCCGTACCGGCACCCGACGATCGGCTGGCTGCCCGACCTGCAGGCCATGACGCGGGACACGCTGTATGCCCACTATCGCCGCTACTACGTCCCCGGCAACGCCACGCTCGTGATCGTCGGCGACGTCGACGCGGACGAGGCGCTGCGACTGGCCGACCGACGGTTCCGGGACATCGCGCCCGGCCCCGTGCCCGCGCGGGTCTGTCCTGTGGAGCCGCCGCCGCTCGGCGAGCGCCGCGTGACGATTGCCCGCGAGGGGACGACGGCGTACTTGAAGGTCGCGTGGCGCGCCCCGGCGGTGCGCGACCCAGCGTTCGCGGCGATGCTGGTCCTCGACGCCATCCTGACGGGAGCCAAGGGGCTCAACCTCTGGGCGAGCTTCCGGACGCCGCCGCCGCAGCGGCGCGCGCGCCTGTACCGAGCACTGGTGGACCGGGGGCTCGCCTCGGCGGTGGCCGGCGCGCTCCTGCCCACCGAACACCCCTTTCTCTACACCGTGTCGGTCACGGCCCAGACGGGGGCCTCCCGCGGCGCGGTCGAGGAGGCGCTCCTCCAGGAGATCGAGCGCGTGCGCGAGGCCGGGGTCAGCGACGCGGAGGTCGCGCGCGCCGTGCGCCAGCTCCGCGCGCGGTTCGTCTTCGAAGCGGATTCGGTCACGAACCTGGGGCACCAGCTCGGGTTCTACGCCACGATCGCCGACGTCGAGTGGCTCGACGACCTGCAAGCCCGCGTCGCCCGCGTGACGCCCGGCGAGGTCGCGCGCGCCGCCCGGGACCACCTCGGGGTGGTGGGCCGCACGGTGGGTTGGTTCGTCCCGGCGTCGCCAGGCGACCGGGGCGCACGGGTCGATCCATGAGCGGCCGGCCGGCGGCGTTCACCCTCGCGCCGACCCGACACGTGCTCGCCGGGGGCAGTGTCGTGACGGTCAAGTCCCTGTCGACCGCGCCCACCGTCACGATCAGCGCCGCGTGCCGCGCGGGTGTCGTGTACGAACCGGCGGACCGGCCGGGGCTGGCCTACTTCCTGGCGCAGACGATCGACCGGGGCACGGCGCGCTGGAGCGCCGAGGAGCTGGCCGACGCGCTGGATGCTCGCGGGGTCGCGCTGCAGGTATCGGTCAACCGCCACGTCCTGACGGTGAGCGCCACGTGTCTCGCCGAGGACTTCGAGGACATCCTGGCGATCGTGGCCGACGTCGTCCGGCGTCCGAGTTTCCCCGCGGACGAGGTCGAGCGGCGGCGCGCGGAGATCCTGACGCGCATCGGGCAGGACGAGGACAACCCGGCGGTGCAGGCCCTCGAAGGGGTCCTGGGCCTGCTCTACGGCGACGCGCATCCGTACGGGCGCCGCGTCAAGGGCACCGCCGCCGATGTGCAGCGGGTGGACCGCGCGGGACTCGAGGCGTTCCACCGCGCGCACGTGACTCCCGCCGGGACGTCGCTCGTGATCGTCGGCGACGTCGACGCGGGACGGGCGCTCGAGGCCGCCGCGGCCTGGCTCGACGACTGGACGGGCCCGACTCCGGCCGCGCCGCCGCTCCCGCCGCCCCCGCCGGGGACGCGCCGGCGTCGGGTCCGGAGCATGTGGAACAAGGCCCAGGCCGACATCGCCTACGGGTTCACGACCGTGCCGCGGTCCGACCCGTCGTACTACGCGTGGTGGGTGATGAACACGGTGCTCGGGCAGTTCGGGCTGGGCGGGCGCCTGGGCGAGGTGATCCGAGAGCAGCAGGGGATGGCCTACTACGTGTTCAGCAGCCTCGATGCGGCGTTCATCGCCGCCCCGCTCGTGGTCCGGGCTGGGGTCGACGGGTCGGACGTCGACCGGGCGATCGCGGCGATCGACGCGGAGGTGGCGCGGATCGCGCGGGAGGGCGTGACGGCCGAGGAACTGGCCGACACGAAGCGCTATCTGATCGGCTCGCTTCCACGCCAGCTCGAGACGAGCGGCGCGATCGCCACCTTCTTGCAGACGGCGGAATTGTTCGACCTCGGCGTCGATTACGACGCGCGGTTGCCGGGCCTCATCGACGCGGTGACCCGGGACGAGGTCCGCGCGGCCGCCGCCCAGCTCTCCCCGCACCGCGCCGCGATCGCCGTGGCGGGGCCGTACGCCGAGGCGGGCGGCGCCGCCGGGAGCGCCCCGTGACCCGCGCGGTCTGCTTCGACGTCGACTTCACGCTCATCTATCCCGGCCCGACCTTCCAGGGCGAGGGCTACCAGCGCTTCTGTGCCCGCCACGGGATCGCCGTCGACGCGGCGCGGTTCGAGGCGGCCGTCGCCGGCGCCTCGGCCATCCTGGATCGGGCGCAGGAGCTCATCTACGACCCGCGGATTTTCATCGACTACACGACGGCGGTCATCCGGGGCATGGGCGGCGAGGGGCCCGGCCTGGACGCGTGCGCGCGCGAGATCTACGACGCCTGGGCGGCCAACCACCACTTCCATCTGTACGAGGAAGTGCCGGAGGTGCTGCAGGACCTGGCGGCGCGGGGCCTCCGGCTGGGCGTCATCTCCAACTCCCATCGGCCGCTCGACGCGTTCTTGCGCCACTTCGGGCTCGAGCGCCTCGTGACCGCCGCCGTCTCCTCGCTCGAGCACGGCTACATGAAGCCGCACCCGAGCATTTT
This sequence comes from uncultured Vicinamibacterales bacterium, assembly GCA_964478975.1. GTDB lineage: Bacteria > Acidobacteriota > Vicinamibacteria > Vicinamibacterales > JAHECP01 > CAYZKQ01. The sequence continues at coordinate 23,070 of CAYZKQ010000010.1, forward strand.
CGAGGCGGCCCTCGCCCGCCTGGGCGCGACCGCGGCGGAAGCCGTCATGGTCGGCGACAGCTTCGCCCACGACATCGAAGGCGCGCGCCAACTCGGGATGAAAGGCGTGCTCGTGTCGCGGTCGGGCCGGACCGAGCCGCCCGTGCCCGGGGTGCCCGTCATCCGGAACCTCCGGGAACTCGCCGCACACCTGGAGCTGGACCCGTGAGCGGCGCGCCGCGCGCGGACCACCCAGGCGGGCGTGCGCCCGCGGCAGGGCCTGAGGTATCCTCGGGGGTCGTGATCCGCGACCTCACCACCCTCGAGGAGTTCCGCCGCGTCGTCGAGCTCGAAAAGCTGATCTGGGGTTACGTCGACGCCGACGACGTCGTCGGGGTGCCGATCCTGGTCGTGAGCGTCAAGTGCGGGGGCATCCTGCTCGGCGCGTTCGACGAGCGGGGCGAGATGGTCGGCTTCGTGTACTCGCTGCCGGGCTTGAGGCACGGGCGGCCGATGCAGTGGTCGCACATGCTCGGCGTCGTCCCCGGAGTGCGGGCGGCGGGGCTCGGGACGCGCCTGAAGCTGGCCCAGCGGGACCGGACGCTCGCCATGGGCCTCGACCTCGTCGAGTGGACGTTCGACCCCTTGCAGGCGCCCAACGCCCATCTGAACTTCGCCAAGCTGGGGGTCGTGGTGCGCGAGTACGCGGTCAACGTCTACGGCGAGTCGTCCAGCCCCCTCCACCGCGGCGCGCCGACCGACCGCTTCGTGGCCGAATGGTGGGTGCGGCATCCCCACGTCGAGCGGCGACTGGCGCTCGGGGCCGCCGCAACCCCCCGCGCGCGCGTGTCGGACGCGGTGCCGCTCACCCGCACGCGCCGCCTGGGCGAATGGATCGTGTGCGACGAGGTGTCGCTCGGGCACGGCGAGGCGGTCCTGGGCGTCGAGATCCCGGCCAACTTCGGCGAGATGTTGGAGCGGAACCCAGACCTCGCGCTCGACTGGCGTTTGAAGACCCGCGCGATCTTCACGCACTATTTCGAGAGGGGCTACCTCATCGCCGATTTCTGCCTCGAGCCGCACGCCGGCCTCGGCCGCTACGTGCTGGTCCCGTCGGACCGGAGCCCCTGGGGCGGATCGTCGTAGGGTGGCGGCGGTCGGGGGGGCGAGGACGGTTCGCGTGCGGCGTGCGCGTCGTCGGACCCAAGAGGGTCCAGGGAGTGTGACGGTGGAACCCGGTGGACAGCGACAAGCGCGGCCGGACAGGTGCCGGGCTGTGCGGATCGGGATCGGCGCTCTGGGCGTCTTCCTGCTCGCAAGGGTGTCCGCAGCGCAATCCGTTATCGTGACGAATGCTCCGCCGGGGACGTCGGTCGAACTGATCCTGAACGCGGCCACGGTCGCGCAGGAGACGGTCGACGCGCGCGGCCAGGCGAGGTTCGGCCTCGACCTCCCAGCCCGGCTCAACAAGGCGGAGATCGACGCGCGCGTGTACGTCGACCTGTGCCCGGAGCGCCGGCGGGTCGTGCTCGCGGAGCCCGCTGTCCCGGAAGCCCCCGCGGGCCCGGGGTGCGACCGGCGCGAAATGACGGGGGTCTACGTCGTGCGGCGCGTCACCACTCTGGTGGTGGATCTGACCCGGGATGCCCCCACGGTGCGTATCCGACAAGGGCCGGCGCCGAGGGAGTGGCTCGCGACGGCGCTGGAACGGGAAGGCCCGCCGCGCCCGCCGGTGCTCGCGCCGCGCGGACTCGTGCTGTTCGGGGGCGGCGACCTGACGGCCTGGCAGGATATCGGGCTGGTCCATTGCGGCAACGTGGCGACCTGCGCGGCCAGGGGGACGCGACCCGCCTACACGGCCGGCGCGACCTACTGGTTCTGGCGAGGATTGGCGGCCGAGGTTGCCTACGTCAGGCCCGCGCGCGCCACGGTGAGCGGCGAGGAGGCGAACTATCGCTTCACCACAAGACTCGACACCGAGCTCGCGACCGTCGCGGCGAAGGTGGGCGGGGCGGTCGGACGCTTGAGGCTGTTCGGGTCGATCGGCACCGGCTATCACCGGGCCCTCATCACCACGACCGAAACCCTCGACCCCGTCACCCTCACGCTCGAGGACGGCAGCTCCGTGACGTTCGCGGGCGGCACGCAGATCTTCCAGGTGCGGACGAACGGGTGGGGATGGCTCTTCGGCGGCGGCACCGAGATCTGGTTGGGGCGTCGGGCGGCGGTGTTCGCCGAGGGCGGCCGCGCGGCGATCGACGGGTCTGGCCCGGGCGAGGTCCGGATGGACGACTGGCTTACGTTCCTCGTCGCGGGGGTGAAGGTGCAGATCGGCCGCTGAACGCCCGTGGGGCTACCCGCCCTCGCCCAGGACCACGACGTCGAGGAGCTCCAGTTCGAAGACCAGTGTGGCATTCGGCGGGATGGGCCCTTGCCGCCTCCCCCCGTAGGCGAGCGAGGGCGGGATGACGAGCCGCCTGAGGCCGCCGACCTTCATCCCGACGACCCCTTGATCCCAGCCGGCGATCACCATGCCGGCCCCGACGGTGAACGCCAGGGGTCCCCGCCCGAGGGAGGAGTCGAACTGGAGGCCCTTCTGGTCGGGCTTCGACGCATCGTAGAACCAACCCGTGTAATTGACCGTCACGATGTTGCCGGCCGCGGCCTCGGGCCCAGTGCCCACCCGCAGGTCGGTCACGCTGAACGGTGCGTAGGTGGATGGTGCGGTCGGCGAGCCCGTGCATCCGAATAGGGTCGCCATCGCCGCCACGACGACCGTGCGCGCGAGCGAGACTCCCTCGCGCAGGTTCCGCGCGGCCATAGCCTGGGTTCCTCCTCCGCTCCTGGAACGGGTGGCGCCACGCCCGACTCGTTCGACGCCGAGCGGCCAGCGCCTCCCGCACATCGTCACGCCGGACCGTCCCCGCGCGTGTCGATGGGACTCGATTATCGCATAGGCGGATCGGCGCTGGCCCCTGCGCTCCGCCGCCGGTCGAAGAGTCGCTCCGGTGGGCGCACCCGAGGGCGCCCGCGCCGGGTCGTCTGCGCCCGGACGCGCTCGCGCGAGCCGGGCGGCGAGGCGAACTAGCCGGGGGGCCACGCGAGGCGCCGGCCGCCGAGGACGTGCAAGTGGAGGTGGTAAACGCTCTGGCCCGCGCCCCGGTTGCAGTTGAAGACCGTGCGGTAGCCCGAGTCCGCGATACCGCGCGCCTTCGCGACGATCGCCGCCCGACGGATCAGCTCTCCGACGAGTGCATCGTCGGCGTCGGTGAGGTCGTTCAAGGTGGCCACGTGGCGCCGGGGGATCACCAGCAGGTGGACGGGCGCCTGCGGGTTGATGTCCTCGATCACGATGACCCGATCGTCCTGATGGACGATGCGGGCCGGCGCGCGCCCGTCGATGATGCGGCAGAAGATGCAGTCGGCTGACATGGTTCTCATCACCCCAGAGGCGGCGCGTCCGGCTGCCGGGACCCGCCTCGCCGGTCCGAGGACCAGGGCGCCGCTCCCGCTCCCTGGCTCGTTCGGCCCCGCGCGACCCGCGTCCGCGCCTTACGCGACGGACGTGCAGGACGTTCGCACCCGTCGTGCTCGCTCCGCGCGTCGACCTCGCGACCCGCGACGAGCACCCGCACCCATCCCTGCAAGTCGCGCCGGGTCTCGCCGACGCGCCAGCCGGCGTTCTCCAGCAGCGCGCCTGCCGTGCGCTCCTGACCCGCCCCGATTTCGACGATCAGCAGACCGCGCGGGGCGAGGCAGGGGGCCGCCTGCGCCGCGAGTCGGGCCAGCACCGCGAGGCCACCGGGGCCGCCGTCGAGGGCGAGACGCGGTTCGTACTCGCGCACCTCGGGCGGCAACCCCGGCCAGTCCTCGGTCGCGACGTACGGGGGGTTGCAGACGACGAGGTCGAACTCGCCGCGCACACCGGCGAGGAGGTCGGTGCGGACGAGCCGCACCCGGTCGGCGACTCCGTGGTGCTCCGCGTTCAGGCGCGCGACCTCCAGCGCCTCGCGGCTGATGTCGGTCGCGACGAGGCGGGCGTGCGGGAGCGCTCGAGCGAGCGCGATCGCCACGCAGCCGCTGCCGGTGCCGACGTCCGCGATCCGGACGGGGTGCGGGCGCGCGCGGGCGGCCGCGAGCGCCGCCTCCACGAGGAGCTCGGTTTCCGGGCGAGGGATCAGGACGGCCGGGGTCACGCGGAACGCGAGGGTCCAGAATTCGCGCGTGCCGGTCAGGTAGGCCGCCGGCACCCGCCGGGCGCGGCGCGCGACCAGCGCGCTGAATCGTTCGGCGAACCAGGACGGCGCCGGGTCGGTACGGCGGGCGAGATAGGCGGCGCGGTCCCAGCCGAGGACGTGCCGGGCGAGGAGCTCCGCGCTGGCGGCGGCCTCGGCCGGCGACAGGCCGGCGGCGAGCAGGCGGGCTTGCGCGTTGGCGACGTGGTCCGCGACGGCGAGGCGGCCCGCGCGGTCAGGCTTGCGCGTCCGCGGGTTTCGCACGGTCGCCTGCGGGCGACTCGACATGGTCGGCTTGGGTCGCTTCCCTGAGTCTCTCCGCCTCGAAGTGGGTCACGGCGGCCGCGACCAGCTCGTCGAGGTCGCCGTCGAGGATGTCGGCGAGACGGTAGATGGTCAAGTTGAGGCGATGGTCGGTGACGCGGTTCTCGCGGAAATTGTACGTGCGAATCTTCTCGGCACGCTCGCCCGTCCCGACCTGGCTGCGGCGGTCGCGGGCGATGGCCTCCTGCTGCTTCCGCCGCTCGAGCTCGTAGAGCCGCGCCCGGAGCACCTTCAGCGCCTTCGCCTTGTTCTTGATCTGCGACTTCTCGTCCTGCTGGGTCACCACGAGGCCCGTCGGCAAGTGCGTGATCCGCACCGCCGAGTACGTCGTGTTGACGCTCTGCCCGCCGGGCCCGCTCGAACAGAACGTGTCGATGCGGAGATCCTTCTCGTTGATCTGGACGTCGACCTCGTCAGCTTGCGGGAGGACCGCCACGGTGGCGGTCGAGGTGTGGATGCGGCCGCTCGCTTCGGTGACCGGCACGCGCTGGACGCGATGGACGCCGCTCTCGTACTTCAGCCGGCTGTAGACGCGCTGGCCCTCGACGAGCAGGATGGCCTCGCGCACGCCGCCGCCGTCGGTCTCGCTGAGCGAGAGCAGGTCCACCTTCCACCCTTGGCGCTCGGCGAAACGCGTGTACATTCGGAGCAGGTCCGCGGCGAAGAGCGCCGCCTCGTCGCCGCCGGTCCCCGCGCGGATCTCCAGCATGATGTTGCGCTCGTCGTTCGGATCCTTGGGGACGAGCAGCCGCTTGATCTCGGTGAGCAGCGCGTCGCGCTTAGCCACGAGCGCCTTCAGCTCCTGCTCGGCCAGCTCCCGCAGTTCGGCGTCACCGCTGCGAGCGAGTTCCTCGGTCTCGGCGATCTCGGCCGTGACGGTCTTGTACTGCCGGAACCGATCGACGAGCGGCGCGAGCTCGGCGGCGGTCTTGGCGTGCGTCCGGTAGGCGGCGGGGTCGGCCTGCACCGCCGGGTCGGCCATGGCCGCCAGCAACTGTTCGTAGCGCGTCTCGACGGCTGCCAGTTTGTCGAGCATTTGTCGAATCTCTACTGGGGGACTGCGTCCCCCAGACCGCTTTTCTTTCTGCGCGTGGGGCCCCACCCCCACGCGCTCTCGGCCTCGCGCGTGCGCGCTCGGCCCGGCCGCAGGCGCTGCACGGTCGCTCGCGGGGACGCCTTCAGGCCCCGCTCCGCTCCCGTGGCTCGCTCGCTTTCGCTCGCTCGCTTCTCACCTGGCGACTGCGTCCCCCAGACCCCCGCGCACGGTCGCTCGCGGGGACCCCGCTGCGGCGGCCCATAAAGGGCCGCCCTACAAACGTGCGTGGCTCGCGGGGGCCCCGCCAGCGGCGGCCCGTCAAGGGCCGCCCTCCGGACGACCCCGCGTCGGCGGGTCCCTACGTCCCTCCCGAAACCGGCGGCAGGAACGCGACTTCGTCGCCTTCCTGCACCGGACTCGCCATCGTCGCGTACTCGGCGTTGACCGCGCCCGAGATTGACGACGAGTAAGCCGCCAGGGACGGAAACTCCTCGGTCAGCGCCGCCCAGACGCTTGCCACCGTCGCGCCCGGAGCGACCTCGCGCACCAACTCGCCCGCGCCGACTAGGTCCCGGAGCCGGGCGAAGAGCCGAATGGTCACGCGCATGCCCGCTCGAGTGCCACGCGCCGCGCCCCCTCGTCGTCCGGGTGGGCGGTCGCGCCTTCGATCCAGACGTCGCCGCCCTCGAAGTACTCGTGCTTCCAGATTGGCGCGATCTGCTTGACCCGCTCGATGGCGTAGCGGCACGCCGCGAAGGCCTCGGCCCGATGCGGTGACGCGGCGGCGATCATGACGCTGGCCTCGCCCACCTGGAGGGTCCCGATGCGGTGGTGGATCGCGAGCTGCACCGTCGGCCACCGCTCGCCCGCTTCGGCGGCGATGCGCTCGAAAGCACGCACCGCCAGGGGTTCGTGCGCCTCGTACTCGAGGTGGAGGACGCGGCGGCCCTGGTTCCAGTCGCGCACGACGCCCACGAAGGTCGCGACGGCACCCGCGCCCGCCCCGTCGCGCCGGTCCGCTTCACCCGTCGGCTCCCGCGCCGTCACGAGCCGAACGAGCGCCTCGAGCGCGAGCGGGTCGCGCGTCACGAGAAACCGCGGTCGCGCCATCGTTCCCAGTATAGCAGTCCGAGGCGCGCCGGCCGGCCGCGCGGCCGGCGGCTCCGCGTCGCTCTGTCCCCGGGGCTTACGGGCTCACGAGAGCCGCGCGCGCCAGAAGTGGTCGAGCGGCCCGTGGCCGTGCCCGAGCCCTGGCGCTCGCTGGATCGCCCCGCGCACGTAGGCCTGCGCCGCGGCGACGGCCTCGCGGAGCGGCCGGCCGAGCGCCAGATTCGCGGCGATCGCCGACGCGAACGTACACCCTGTGCCGTGGGTACTCCTGCTCTCGAGCCGCTCGGTGCGAAGCTCCAGCCACGCTTCGCCATCCCACAGCAGGTCGACGACCGCCGGCCCCTCGAGGTGCCCGCCCTTGACCACGACGGCGCGCGGGCCGAGTTCGCGGATCCGCCGCGCGGCGCGCCGGGCGTCGTCGAGGCTCCGGACAGGAAATCCCGCGAGGATCTCCGCTTCGGGGATGTTCGGCGTCACGACGAAGGCTCGCGGCAGCAGTTCGGTGGCGAGCGCGGCGACCGCGTCGGCCTCGAGCAGCCGGTCCCCGCTCTTGGCGGCCAGGACCGGGTCGACCACCACGAACGGCAGCTCCAGGCTGGCGACGGCGGCGGCCACGGCCTCGACGATCGCCGCCGTGGCGAGCATCCCGGTTTTCACGGCGTGGATCTCCAGGTCCGCCGCGACGGCCTCGATCTGGGCGGTCACGAGCTCGGCGGGCAGCGCGAAAACGGCGGTCACGCCCATCGTGTTCTGCGCCGTGATCGCCGTGAGGGCGGTCGTCCCGTAGACGCCGTGGGCGGCGAAGGTCTTCAAATCCGCTTGAATGCCGGCGCCGCCACCGGAATCGCTGCCGGCGATTGTCAGGACCGTCCGCATCTGGATAGAATGCCCGGCATGACCGTGACGCCGTCGAATCCCCCGGCCGCGACGCTCGTGGCCACGCTGGCCGCCAGGCCCGGCGCGGCGCTCGCCACGAAACTCGCCGCGGTGCTCTTCATCACCGTCTTGACCGCCGCCGCCGCCCAGGTGAGCTTCCCCCTGCCGTTCACCCCCGTGCCGTTCACGTTGCAACCCCTCGTGGTGCTCCTGGGCGGTGCCGCGCTCGGCGCACGGCTGGGCTGCCTCAGCCAGCTACTGTACCTCGCCGCCGGGGTCGCGGGGTTGCCGGTCTTCGCGGCCTCGCCCGTGCTGCCGCAAGGGCTGGCTCGACTCGTCGGCCCGACCGGTGGCTACCTGATGAGCTATCCGCTGGCCGCGTGGGTCACCGGCGCGCTGGCCGAACGCGGGTTCGACCGCCGCTACGCGACGTCGGTCGTGGCGATGGTAGCGGGCCTCGTCGTGATCTTCGCGGGCGGCGTTGGCTGGCTCGCGGTCACGTGGCCGGGCTCGTGGTCGCTCCGGGCCGCCGCGCGCGCGGGGCTGTGGCCGTTTCTTCCGGCGGACCTGCTCAAGGTGCTCGCCGGCGCGGCCGTTCTTCCCTGGCTCTGGCGCCTTCTCGGCGGACCCGGTGGCCCGTCCGCCGCCGTCACCGGCCGAACATGAGGAAGAACTGGTAGCGGAGAAACGTCTCGCGCGCGAGCAGGCGCAGGCCTGCCGCCGCCGCGTCCCGGATGATGCGCTCGGGATCCACCCGCTGGTCGAGCGGGGGCCCGGGCCCGCCGCCGTCCTTGGTGAAATCGACGATGCCGAGCCGCCCCTTCGGGGCGAGCGCCCGGGCCACGTTGCGCAGGAGGGCGACCGGGTCTTCGATCTCGTGGTACACGTTGACGATGAGCACCGCGTCGAGCTTGCCGGCGGGCAGACGGGGGTCGTTCGGCGTGCCCAGAATCGTCGTGACGTTGCGCAGGCCTTCCCGCTGCACGCGCCGGTTGATGGCCTCGATCATCTCGGGCTGGATGTCCTCGGCATAAACCCGGCCGTTCGGCCCGACGCGCCGCGCGAGTCGGATCGTGAACCACCCGGCGCCCGCGCCGAGGTCGGCGACCGTGGCGCCGTCGGCGATCCCGAGCGCATCCATGACCTCGTCGGGACGCTGCCAGGCGTCTCGGTCCGGGCCTTCGAGCAAGCCCAGATTTTCCGGGGGAAACAGGCGGCCGTGCCGCGGCTGCTGCGCGCTCGGGGCGGGCGTCGCCGCGAGCGCGGCGGCGAGCACGACGACAAGCGGGGCGGTCGGTCGCATGGGGGTATACTGGCCGTATTATGCTCCCAGCCTTCTTCGAGAGCATCCTCGAGCTCATCACCCGCACGGCGACCGACTTGCCGCCGGACGTCCGCGCCGCCATGCGCGCGGCGCTCGACCAGGAACCGGCAGGGACGCGGTCGTCGCAGGCCCTCGCCGTGATCGCGCAGAACATCGACCAGGCGGCGGCGGACGAGGGTCCGATTTGCCAGGACACCGGTATGCCGACGTTCGAGATCCGCGTACCGGTGGGGCTCAACCAGATCTGGATGCGCGAGCGGATCCGGGACGCGGTGGCCGAAGCCACGCGCCGCGGCAAGCTGCGGCCGAATTCGGTCGACTCGGTCACCGGCCGCAACTCCGGCGACAACCTCGGGCCCGGCACCCCGATCATCCACTTCGAGCAGTGGGATCGCGACGAGGTTGAGGTCCGCCTGATTCTCAAGGGCGGCGGGTGCGAGAACATGAACGCCCAGTACTCGCTGCCGTGCGACCTCGATCACCTGGGCCGCGCCGACCGGACCCTCGAAGGCGTGCGCAAGTGCATCCTGCACGCGGTCTGGCAGGCGCAGGGGCTCGGCTGCAGCCCGGGGGCTGTCGGCGTCTGCATCGGCGGCGATCGCACGTCCGGCTACGCGCACGCCAAGGCCCAGCTCTTCCGCACGCTCGACGAGGTGAATCCGGACCCGAAGCTCGCCGAGCTCGAAGCGCAGATCATGGCCACGGTGAACAGCCTCGGCATCGGGACCATGGGCTTCGGCGGGGCCGTCACGCTCATCGGCTGCAAGATCGGCGCGCTCAATCGGCTGCCCGCGAGCTTCTTTGTGTCAGTCGCCTACGACTGCTGGGCGTTCCGCCGGCTCGGCGTCCGCCTCGACCCGGCGACCGGAGCCATTCGGGAGTGGTTGTATCGGACGGCCGCGCCCGCGCCGCCCATGCTGGCGCCGGGCGCCGCGGGCGGGTTCCCGCGCACTGGGCTCGAGAAGCGGCTCACGCCCCCCCTCGACGAAGCGACGATCCGATCCTTGCAGGTCGGCGATGTGGTGCTCATCACGGGCCGGATGTATACGGCACGCGACGCCGTGCACGCGCACCTGATGCACACGCCCCCGCCGGTGGACCTCCGCGGGGCGGTGCTCTACCATTGCGGCCCCGTCGTCCTGAAGGAGGGCGAGGGGTGGCGGATCACGGCCGCGGGCCCGACCACGAGTATGCGGGAAGAGCCCTACGAGGGCGAGGTCCTCCGACGCTACGGCGTGCGCGCCGTGATGGGCAAGGGCGGCATGGGTTCGCAGACGCTGGCGGCCCTCCAGGACGCGGGCGCCGTCTACCTGAACGCCATCGGGGGCGCCGCGCAGTTCTACGCCCGCTGCATCGAGCGGGTCGCCGGCGTCTCGCTGCTTGAGTTTGGCGTGCCCGAGGCGATGTGGCACCTCGACGTCCGGGACTTTCCGGCGATCGTCACGATGGACGCGCACGGGCGAAGCCTGCACCGGGACATCGAGGAGCGGTCGGCGCAGGCGCTGGCGCGGCTGCGCGGATGAGGCGGCGCGGTGGACGGGATACGCGGCCGGCTGTCCCGCCGGCCGAAACGGGCCAGGCGGGGGCCAGCCGGGCCGCGGACCGGGCCGCCGCCGCGTTGGCGGCACGGTCAGGTGGCCAGTATAATGGCAGTGATTCAGCCCGTATCGCGGGTTGTCGAGCGAACGGAGTGGCATCCATGATTCACGTCACCCCAGCGGCGGCCTCCAAGATCCAGGAGCTGCTCGCCGAAGAGAACAAACTCGGCGCGGGTTTGCGGGTGTTCGTCCAGGGCGGCGGGTGTTCGGGCTTCCAGTACGGCCTGATGATCGACGAGGGCGAAGGCGATCCGTCGACGGACCAGGTATTCGAGTCGAACGGCATCCGGCTCGTGGTCGACCCGATCAGCATCCGGTACCTCCAGGGTGCCGAGGTCGACTTCGTCGACAATGTGAGCGGCGGAGGCTTCACGATCAAGAATCCGAACGCCCGGTCGACCTGCGGGTGCGGGTCGTCCTTCAGCGTGTAGTTCGCGCCCGGCGCGGCGGGCGCTGCTGACCGGGATCGTCCAGGACGTCGCCATGGAGACGAGCGCAGCGGTCCTCGAGCGCGTGCGCCCGCCGGGCGGCAAGCGGTCGAGCAAGCGGGATTTCATTGTCAACGTGTTCCTGCGCCAGGAAGGGCACCTGAGCGCGGACGACCTCGTGGCGCTCATCCGCCGCGAGGACCAGCGCATCAGCCGCGCGACCGTCTACCGGACGCTGCAGTGGATGGTCGACGCGGGGCTGGCGCGCAAGGTGGATTTCGGCGAGGGGCGCTTCCGGTACGAGCATTCGTACCGGCATCCCCGGCACTTTCACCTCATCTGCAAGACCTGCAACACGTCGGCGGAGTTCCTCAGCTCGGACATCGAAGCGGCGCTCGAGGAGGTCGCGGCAGCGCGCAACTTCGACGCCCGGCAGACGGTCGTGCAGATTTACGGCGAGTGCGAGGCGTGCCGGTCGGGCCAGCGGCCGCCGCCGCGCGAGGTGCCGACGGAGTTGCTCTTCGCGCGGGACGCCCTCCGTATCGCGATGGCGACCGAGCGCAGCGGACTCGAGTTCTACACCCGCGCCGCGAAACTGACTCGCCACGCCCGGGGGCGCCGGGTCTTCGAGTGGCTCGCCGCCGAAGAGAAGCAGCACCTGAGCCGGCTCGAAGCCCGCTACCGGCAATTGCTCGCGCAGGACCCGGAGCTCGAGTCGCGGCCGACGTTCCTGTTTTTCCGCGGCGCGGCCAACGGGCTGTTTGCCGCGGGCGCCGACGAGCTCACCGCCGGGGTCGACGACCGGCGGGCCCTCTTGATCGGCATCCGGTGCGAACGGGCCTCGCACCGCTTTTTCAAACGCTACGGGGAGCGGTTCGAGGACTCGGAAGGCAAGCAGATCTTCCTGGAATTCGCCGACGAAGAGCGCCAGCACCTCGAGCTGCTCCTCCGCGCGTACCGCGAGCGCGCGCGGGGTGCTCGCCGGCGTCCGGCCCGCCGCCGCGCGACCGCCGCGAGCTGAGACGAGGCC
>CAYZKQ010000011.1:0-33529 GCA_964478975.1 uncultured Vicinamibacterales bacterium
GACGGTCACGGGGCGCGGTGGACGACTCGGCCGCCCACGACCGTGAGGCGGATCTTCCCGCCGAGCAGCTTGTCCGGCGCCGTCGTGCCCACGACCAGCGGGTCGAGGTCCATGGCCGTCAGATCGGCGCGGCGGCCGGGCGCGATGATGCCGGCTTCCTGCTCTTCGAAGCCGGCGTACGCCGCCCACGTCGCATACGCCCGGAGCGCCTCCTCGGGGGTGAGACGCTCGTCGGGATACCAGCCGCCCGGCGGCTGCAGCCTCCGGTCGCGCCGCGTCACGGCGGCGTGCAGCTCGTAGAAGATGTCGTAGCTCGAACCAGGTAGGTCGGAGTTGAACACCAGACGCGCGCCCGCACGCCGGAGCGACCGCCAGGCGTAGGCCCCCTTGATCCGCTCGGGGCCGATGCGCGCCTCGGCCCACGCCATGTCCTCGACGGCATGCGCCGGTTGCATCGAGGCGATGACGTCGAGCCCGGCGAACCGCGGCACCTCCTCGGGGTGGAGCACCTGCGCGTGCTCGATCCGGTGGCGGCTGAGGCGGGCGCCGGGATGCTCGCGCTCGACGGCCTGGATGAAATCGAGCGCGTCGCGGTTCGCGGCGTCGCCGATCGCGTGAATGCACGCCTGGAACCCTCTGGCCATGAGGGCGGCGACCAGCGCCCGATCGACGTCGGTAGCGGGGACGCCGCGATGGCCGGGGCGATCGGTGTAGTCTTCGAGCAGCCACGCCCCGCGCGAGCCGAGGGCGCCGTCGGCGAACACCTTGACGCTGCGCACGGTCAGCCAGCCGCCCGGGTCCCGTGTCGGCCCGCGCGCAAGCCAGAGGCGGAGCAGCCCGGGCTCGCGCGCCGAGAGCATGACGGAGACGCGCACGGGCAACCGACCCGCCGCCTGCAGGTCCTCGAGCACGTCGAGCAACCGACCGCTCGCCCCGGCTTCGTGCACTTCGACAAACCCCGCCCGCGCCATTGCGGCGAGGCCGTCGAGGACCTGCGCCTCGAGCTGCTCGGGGGAAGGCTCGGGAATCGCGCGTTCGAGCAACGTGCGAGCCGCGTTCACGAGAATCCCGGTCGGCTCGCCGCGCGCATCGCGCCGGATCTCCCCGCCGGGCGGCGAGGGCGTCGCGCGCGTAATCCCCGCGCGCTCGAACGCCAGGCGGTTCGCCCACACGGCGAACCCGTGCAGGCCGCGCAGGACGACCGGGTGGTCGGGCACGCGCCGGCTGAGCAAGGTCAGGTCGGGATAGCGGTCGGCCCAAGCCCCTTCGTCCCACCCCCACCCGATGATCCACTCGCCTTTGGGCACCGACCGGGCACGTGCGGCGACGCGCTCGACAGCCTCGGCCTCGGACCGGACGCCGACCAGATCGACCCGGGCGAGCGACGCACCGAGCTCGGCGATGTGCACGTGGGAATCGACCAGCCCGGGAAGGAGGGTGGCCCCACCGAGGTCGATGACCTCCCGGGCGGCGGCTCGATAGCGCTCCGCTTCCCGCGCGCCGCCGACGAAGACGATGCGGCCGTGTCGCACAGCGACGGCGTCGGCGTCGGGATGCCAGCCGCCCGCCGGGGTGTACGGCGCGTCGGGTGCCGGGGTGCCGTCGGGCGCCGGGTCGGACCACGCGAACGTGTAGACGCGCGCGTTGACGAGCAGGAGGTCGACCGGACCTTCCGGGGCTCGGCCGCGACAGGCGAAGAGCGGGAGGGAGGCGGCGAGGCAGGTGGCCACGAGGGTGCGGAAGCGACGGAGCATGGCGAGGCGACTATAGCACCGGGAGCCGGCGGCGCGCCGGCCCCGGCAGACGGCGGGCCTGAGGAGGCCCGCCCTAGGTACGAGCGAGACAGAGACTTGACGGGGCTGCGTGGATTACCGCGATCCGTGCGAGACGGATTGCGGGCGATAACCCCGATGACGACGGACGCGGGTGCAGCCCTGGAGCTGTATCGAAATAGATTCGAGCTTGTATCTTTCTTGACACAACCCGCGGGTCGTGAGACGATGGAGCGACCGCCGACCGGCCGAAATAGACGGGTGTCCGGCCGGTCGCCTGGGACTGGCGGGGCGGAGCTGTCTCTGAGCCTCCCCCGGGTCGGTTACCACGCCTCCCGGACGATGGCGCACGGCTTCGGCGTCGCGCCGGCCGCTCGAGAGCGCGCGGGCGCGGCCCCGGGTCCGTCGTTCGACCCGCTCCGTCGTACACGTCACCTCTCGTAAATGTCACCGTCCGGAAGCTAACGCGGACGCGTTCCGTGGCGCTGTCGTTTCCCCCGCCAAGTAAATCCGTACCGGCCGACCGGCTGTCCCACCCGCCGTGGCCGCCCGAGCTCGCAGGCAGCTCGCCGCTCGTCCGACAGGCTCGTGATGCGGTCCAGCGGGCGGCGGTGCTGGGCCGTGCGCTCGTGGTCGCGGAAGAGGGGCTGGATGCGGAGGCGGTGGCGCGCACCATCCACCAGTGCGGGGCGCCAGGGGCGCCCTTTGTCGCGATCGACTGCCGGCAGGGCGACGCGGGCGCTCTCGAGGCGGCGCTGTTCGGGCCGACAGGCCGGGAGCGGAGGGAGCGGGGGAACGCTCCCGCCGCGGTGGCGGCCGGGTGCCGGTTGCTGGAAGCGGCCGGCGGCACGCTGTATCTTGCCCATGTCGTGGACCTGCCCGCCGCCGTTCAGGAGCGCCTCGCCCGCATCTTCCGGGATGGGGAAGTGCGCGTCGGGCGCGCCGGCAAGCGGGTGAAGCTCGAGGCTCGGGTGGTAGCCGGGTGCGGGACGAGCGTGGAGACGGAGGTCGCGCAGGGCGGCTTCCGGGCGGATCTCTATCGGCGGTTGGCGGCGGTGCGGATCGAGGTTCCGCCCTTGCGGCTGCGGCGGGAAGACATTCCGGCGGTCGCGCGCGCCGTGCTGGCCGAGGGTGCGGCCCAAGAGCCGGCGCCGCGGGTGCTCACGAAGGCGGCGGCGGCGCTCGTGGCGGCTTTGCCCTGGCCGGGGAACGTCCGCGAGTTGCGCGACGTCCTGGCGCGCGCGGCCGCCGTGGCGCCGCCCGGTCCCCTGCGGGTCGAGGACGTGCTCGGCCAGCTCGGCGAGTGGCCCCGCCTGCGCGCGATGGGCGCGAGCTTGCGCGAAGCGAGGCGGCAGTTCGAGCGGGAGTTCATCGCGGCGGTCTTGCGCGAGCACGGCTGGCGCATCGGCGACGCGGCGCGCGCGCTCGGGATGCAGCGGACCAACTTGTACCGGAAGATTCGCCAATTGAGCATGCCTTCACCGAGGACACGCACTCGATGAGTTGCCCGACCGGGAGTTGTGGAGTCCGTGCCCGCCGGCGGCGGGTGACCTGGCTCGCCCTCGCGGGCGCGGTGTTCGCGCGGGCCGCGGCGTTCGCGCAACCGGCTGGCCCCATTCCCGAGGACCTGGCCGACCGGGCGCGCTTTCAAGCGGGGCCCTTCTTCTTGCAGCCGTGGGTCGCGCTGACCAATGCCGGCCTCGATACCAACGTGTTCGACGATTACGAAGACGCCAAAGAAGACTACACCATGACCCTGACGTCGGGTTTCGAAGGCGGCGTTCGGGTCGGCGTCGCGCGGCTGGGCGTGCGCGTCGTCAGTGACTACGTCTGGTACCGGACGTACAAGAGCGAGCAGGGGGTCGACACGTCGGCGCGGCTGCAGTTCGAGCTCCGGTCCTTCTGGGTGCGGCCGTGGGTGGCGACCGACTGGCTCCGGACCCGGTCGCGGGTCGGCGTGGAGGTGGACGCCCGGGCGCAGCGCTCGCTTCCGGCGTACGAAGCCGGGGTCGATCTTCGGCTCGCGAGTCGGACGTGGGTCGTCTTGAGCTACCGGACGCAGCGGACCGAGTTCGACGCCGGCGAGCTGTTCAGCGGGATCCCGCTGGACGAAGCCCTCAACCACCGGGCGGAGGTGGCGAGCGCGGGGGTGCGGGTGGAGCTGACGCCGCTCACGTCCCTGTCGCTGGCGCTGCAGGCGACGCGGGCGCGCTTCGAGCGGGCCACGTTCCGGGACGCGGGGAGCGTGGCCTTCCTGCCCGCTTTCGAGTTCAGCCCGGATGCGCTCGTCAGCGGCCGGGCGGCGGTGGGCTACCGGCGGTTCGTTCCGGAGACCCCGGGTGTGCCGGCCTTTTCCGGGGTGGTGGCGAATCTCGGCCTGCGGTACGCACCGCTCTCCGGCACGAGCGTCGGTGTGAGCGCTGCGCGCGACGTGGCGTTTTCTTTCGAATTCGATTATCCATACTACGTCCAGACGGAGGCCGCCGTCTCTCTGGCCCAGCGGATCGTCGGATCGTTCGAGGTGAGCGGGCAGGCGAGGCGCGTGTGGCTGGGCTATCGTCCGCTGGCCGGGTCGGCCGCCGCGGCGCGCACGGACGTAGTGTCGTCTTACGGAGCCGGTGCCGGGTACCGGTTTGGCGAGGCCACGCGGCTCGGGCTGGACGTGGAGCGGGTCGAGCGCCGGTCCGTTCGCGTGGAGCGGGCGTACCGCGGGCTTCGCGTGTTCGGGTCGCTGCGATACGGGTTTTGAGTCATGCGCAGACACCTGATGTCGGCCGTGGCGGCGGTGGCCTGCTGGACGGCGCTGGTGGTCGGGCAGCCGGAGGTGCCCGCCGACTACCAGGTCGGACCGCAGGATGTGTTGAGCGTCACCGTCTTCAACGAGCCGGCGCTCTCGGGGCGGTTCACGGTCGAGAGCGACGGCACGATCAACTATCCCCTGATCGGGCGCGTGGCGGTGGCGGGCAAGACGCTGCGGGCCATTCAGGAGGAGCTGACCCGGCGGCTCGCGGCCGGGTATCTGGTGAACCCGCAGGTAACGGTGCTGGTCGAGCAGTATCGGAGTCAGAGCATCTTCGTGATGGGGGAGGTGCGGCAGCCCGGCAAGCACATCATCACGGGGACGCTCTCGCTGCTCGAAGCGCTGTCGCAGGCGGGCGGGCCGACCGGGGCGGCGGGGACGGAGGTGATCGTGCGGCGGCCGAAGGATCCCGACGCGCCGCCGGGTCCGGTGGACCCGACCGACGACACGCGGTCGGACGTCGTGGCGCGCGTCAGCCTGCAGGATGTGCAGAGCGGGCGGGCCGCGCACGTGACGATTCGGGACGGCGACACGATTTTCGTCCCGAAGGCGGAGATGTTTTTCGTCACGGGGCACGTCCGCAGTCCGGGGTCGTACGTCTGGGAGAAGGGCATGACGGTGCTGAAGGCGATTTCCCTCGCCGGGGGAATCACGGAGCGCGGCGCGCGCAACCGCATCCGGATCATCCGGATCGTCAACGGCCAGCGCAAGGAGATCCGGGTCGGGATGACCGATCCGGTCCTGCCGAACGACACCATCGAGGTGCCGCAGCGGTATTTTTGAGTGCGGCTGCTCGTCTGCCTTCACACCCCGCGATCGCCGCAATCGGCGGTCTATCTGAGTTACACGGACCTGGCGGCGCACCTCGGCGCGCGGGGCCACACGGTGACCATCCGGGCGCCGGAGGATTTTCCCGAAGTCACTCGCGTGCATGCGCGGTGGCTGCCGATCCTGTACCCCTGGGCGGTGTGGCGGCGGCTGCGACGGGAGGGCTCGGCGTACGACCTCGTGGTCTTTCACAGCTACGCGGGCTGGGTGGCGGGTTTCTGGCGCCGCCGGCCGTTCCGCATGATCACGGCCTTCCACGGGCTCGAGCCCCTGTTCTATCGCGAGCTGGCTGTGGAGATGCGGCGCGCCGGACGGCCGCTCCGGTTGCCGTTCCGGGTGGTGCACGGCGGGTTCGTGCCGCGGGTGCTCCGAGCGGCCTGCCGCCGGTCGGACGCCGTCTTCTGCCTGAATCGCTCGGAGGCGGCGTTTCTCGTGGAGCGCGGCTGGGCGGAGTCGTCGCGGGTGGAGGTCGTGCGGCACGGGGTCGGCGCGGAGTTCTTCGTGCCGCGAGCCTCGCGGTCGGGCCAGGTGGACATGCTGCTTTTCGTCGGTCAATGGTTGCCGACGAAAGGCACGTCGGATCTCGTGGCGGCGTTCGCCGCCCTGGCGCCGTCGCGGCTTCGCCTCCAGCTCGCTTGCGTCGGAACGCTCGTCGACGGGGATCGCGTACGGGGCGACTTTCCGGCGGCGCTTCGATCCCGCGTGGACGTGTTCCCGCGCGTCGAGCGAGCCGGACTGGTGGAGCACTACCGGCGAGCCGACATCTTCGTGTTTCCCACGCTGTTCGAGGGCTTCAGTCGCGCCCTCGTAGAAGCCATGGCTTCTGGCCTCGCCATCGTGACCACGCCGGCGGGCGCCGCGCCGGAGATCCTGACGGACGGTGTGGACGCGCTCCTCGTGCCGAAGCGGGACGCCGGGGCGCTCGCGGCGGCGGTGGGGCGCGTGCTGGAGGATCCGTCCTTGCGGGCGCGGCTCGGGGCGGCGGCGCAGGCGCGGGCGCGCGAGTTCGAGTCGGGTCGCGTGCTGGCCGAGACGGAGCGATGCCTGCTGCGCGTCGCCCGAGGCGCGTGAACGGGCGTGGCGATGCGCGCGCCCGGCGGGCGGGGCGCGACGTCCGCGTCGCGTACGACACCTGGCACGCGCAGTGGCCCGTCGAGGACGGGCCAGCGTCGCCCTGGCACCGCTTGTTGCGGCGGTACCTCGATCTGAGGAGGGACGTGGCGGGCCGGCGCGTGCTCGAGGTCGGCTGCGGGCGCGGCAGCTTCAGCCGGTGGCTCGCGAGCCTGGCCGATCCCCCCTCGCGGCTCGTCGCCGCAGACTTCTCCGAAACGGCGGTGTGCCTGGCGCGGGCCGCGGCGTGCGAGGCGGGATTGCCCGGCGTCGACTGGCAGGTCTGCGACATTCAGGCGCTGCCGTTCGCAGAGGCGGCGTTCGACACGGTCATCTCCTGCGAGACCATCGAGCATGTGCAGAGCCCGGTGCGGGCCGTCCGGGAGCTGGCGCGCGTCCTCGCCCCTGAAGGGCGTTTGTTCCTCACAACGCCCAACTACCTCGGGCTCATGGGGCTCTATCGCTTCTACCTCCGGTTGACGGGTCGTCGGTATACGGAAACGGGTCAGCCCCTCAATCGACTGGCGCTCTTGCCCGTGACCTGGTGGTGGGTTCGCCGCACCGGGCTTGTCGTGGAAGTCCGGACGAGTGCGGGACATTACTGTCCCTGGCCGGGCCGTCCGCCGATCGCGCTGGGACCGGTGGACCAACCGCGGGCGGGGCTCGGGTGGCTTGGGCTCCACTCGCTCGTCGTGGCGCGCAAGCGAGTGGCCACGGCCCGCCGCTCCGGTCAGGGTCGGTAAGAAGGGGAAGCGCTCGAGGGCGGCTGTGCGCATCGCGCTCATCACGCAGGATTGGCGTCCGAACGGCGGCGTGGCGGTTTACTTGCGGGACCTTGCCCGAACGCTGAGCGGGACGGGGCACGACGTGATCGTCGTCCACGCTGACCCCGGCGCGCCGGCGCTCGGTTGTGGTGTGCGGGAAATGGTCGTCGAGGGGCTTGCCGCCTGGTCCGGGCCCGATGGCCGCCGGGCCGTGGACGTGCTCTCGGCGCTGCTGCCGCTCGCCCCCGGCGTTGTGCACGTGCACGCGTGCAACAACTTCGCGCTCGAGCGCGAACTCCGGAGGCGATACCCAGCGCTCAAGACGCTCCACACCTATGATTTCTGCCCGGCCGATACGAAGTTCCACTTCGCGCTTGATCGACCGTGCCGGCACCGGACGAGCGCGCTGTGCCTGCCGCGGATGGTGTACAGGCGCTGCGTGCTCAGTAGACGTCCCGCGACGATCTGGCGCCTGTATGGTCGCGCGGCCGCCGCGAATCGGAACAATGCGGAGTACCCGCTCCTCTTGGTGGCGTCGGAGTACGTGCGGCAGCAGGCGATCGCGACGGGCTACCCCGCTGCGCAGGTTTACACGCTGCCATACTTTACGCCCGCCCCCGCCGACCCGCCGCCCCCGCCCAAGGGATCGCGGACGATCGTCTTCTGCGGGCGCCTCGGACCCGAGAAAGGTCTGGCGATGCTCCTCCGGGCGCTCGCCCGCCTGCAGCGGCCGTGGCGCCTGGTCGTGGCGGGCGATGGCTACGAGCGCAGCCGAGCCGAACGCCTCGCGGTCCGACTGGGCCTCGCCGACCGAGTGGAATTCCGCGGGTGGGCGGATCGGGACGCGCTCCCGGCCCTGTACCGCGACGCGCTCGTGGTGGCGATGCCGTCCCGCTGGCCCGAACCATTCGGGCTCGCGGGGCTCGAGGCCCTCGCCCACGCCCGTCCGGTGGTCGCGTTCGCGGTCGGCGGGATTCCCGAGTGGCTCGACGACGGGGAGAGCGGGTTTCTGGTGAAGCCGTACGACCTCGACGCGTTCGCCGACCGGCTCGCGCGCCTCCTGGACGATCCGGTGCTGGCCACGAAGATGGGAGCCTGGGGGCGGGCGCGCGTCCTGCGCGATTTCGGTGCGGGCGCTCATGTGGAGCGCCTGGTGGGGCTTTACCGCGAGGTCGTTGAAGGACGCCGCCGGCCGCCGGCGGGAGCACACGTGTGACCGACGGGGAAGGGTTGCGCCGGTTCCTCGTGTGGAACGTCAGTTACCAGGCCGCGGCCCAGGTCGTGGGCGTCCTGACCGGTCTGGCCATGACGGTGCTGCTCTCCCGGCACCTCGGCCCGGCCGAGTTCGGCGGATTCACCTATCTGTTCGCGTTTCTCTACTTTTTCCTGGCGGCGAACGACCTCGGGATCAACACGATCGCCGTGCGGGAGCTCTCGCAGGAGCCCGGTCGCGCAGCGGAGATTCTCGGCCGCGTCCTCGCCCTCCGGCTGGTGCTCGGGCTGATTACGCTGGTCGTGGCCTGGGGCGTGATTCTCGCGATGCGGTTTCCCTTCGACCTGGCCGTCGCCCTGGGGATCTTCGCGCTGCTGCTGCCGCTGACGGCGCTGAAGCTCCCGGTCGTGATCTTCCAGTCGGCGCTGCGCTTCGACTACGGCATGTGGGTCGATCTGACGACGCGGCTGGCGGGTCTGGCGGCGGTTATCGTCGTCGTGTGGGCGGAGGGGCGGCTCGTTGCCGTGTCAGCGGCGCTCGTGATCGCGGAGGTCGTGGGCTGGGTTCTCATGCGGCGCCTGGCCGGCCGGCTCGTCCGGCCGGTCTGGGGCGTCGACGTGCGCTACTGGGCGGCGGTGCTCCGGTCCAGCCTTCCCCTTGGGCTCGCGGGACTGCTGAGCGCGGCCCTCAACCGGCTCGACTTTTTCATGCTCGAGCGCATGACGGACCTAAGCCAGGTCGGCCAGTACGGGGCGGCCTACAAGGTCACGACGCTGGCGGAGCGTCTTCCTCAGCTCGTGATGAACACGCTCTATCCCGTGATGGCGCGCGACGCTCGAGGGGACCGGGCCCGCCTGCGCCGCACGTATCGCGAGAGTCTCCGGCTGCTGGCGGGACTTGGCGTGCCGATGGCTCTCGCGGTCACCATGCTGAGCAAGTCCATTGTCCAGATTCTGTTCGGGGGACCGTATGCGGAGGCGGCGGGGGCGTTGCGCGTGCTCGTCTGGGCGAGTGCCTGCCTGTACGCGGCGTTACCCGGTGGGGTGTTGCTCATCGCGTTGGGCCGCGAACGGGTGAACCTGGTCGCGCAGCTTCTCGCGGTCGTGCTCAACGTGGGGCTCAACCTCGCGTGGATCCCGCGCTGGGGGATCCGGGGCGCCGCCTTCGCGACCGTGACGAGTTTCGCGCTGATTCTCGTCGTCACGCTCGTGGCGTCGGCGCTGGCGCTGGCCCACGAGCCAGCCTCACGGGAATTTGCGGCTCATCCGGCGGCCGCGTCACGCGGCGCCACGAAAAACTGAACCCGTGCACGTTCTGCACCTTTCGCCGACGACGTTCGGCCCGTCCGGCTATCTCGGCGGGGGCGAGCGGTTCGTCGTGGAGCTCGCGCGCGCGATGGCCGCGCGGACGCAGGTCACGTTGTTGACCTTTGGAGACCGGCGGCGCACGGCGCGCGAAGGAGGCCTGGTGATCGAAGAGCTGCCGCGCGGCCTGGTGGGACGCTGGTGGCATCCGGTCGCCAGCAACCCGGTACGCTGGTCCGTCCTGCGGCGCTTGCGCAGCGCGGACGTGATCCACGCGCATCAACCCTTCACCTTTCTGGCCGCCTTCGCGGTGTGGGTCGGTTCGCGCCTGGGCAAGCCCACGTTCTTGACAGATCTGGGCGGCGGCCACCCGTACGCGCCCGCCCACTACTTGCCGGTGCTGCGCAGGGCCACGGGGATGCTGTTACTCTCGGAGTACTCCCGGAGCCTGTGGGCTCGCCAGCCCAAGACGAAGCGGCCTGCGGCGCTGGAGGTGATCTTCGGGGGCGTGGATCTCCACCGGTTTTCGCCCGGCGGGCACCGCGAGCCGGGCAAGGTGCTGTTCGTGGGGCGACTCGTCCCCCACAAGGGGCTGGAGTATCTGTTGGAGGCCGTCGAGCCACCCATGCACCTCACCGTTGCTGGGTCGGTGGTGGACACCGCCTACGCCGAATCCCTTCGCCAGGCGGCTCTTGCGTCTCGGGCGACGTTCGAGCTCCACGTCCCGGACGACCGGCTGATCCACCATTACCGCTCCGCGATCGTGACGGTGGTTCCCTCGGTTTACCGGAACGCCGCCGGCGGGACGACGATGGTGCCGGAGCTGCTGGGACTCGTGGTGCTGGAATCGCTGGCCTGCGGAACGCCCGTCATCGTGACTGATGTCGCGTCGCTTCCGGAGCTCGTCGAGGACGGGGTGACCGGATTCGTGGTGCCGCCGAACGACCCGGACGCGCTCCGCGACCGCCTGCGGTATTGCCTCGCCCACCCGACGGAGGTCGAGCGGATGGGGGCGGCCGGGCGGGCGTGGGTGGCCGAGCGGTTCCGGTGGGAGCAGGTGGTGGAGCGGTGCTTCCGCGCGTATCGGGCGGCGCTGGGCCGCGTTTCCTTTTCAGGTTCGTCCCCGCCTGAGAGTCCGGGCGCGATGGCGGATCGTTGACGTGGCCACGAGCACTGGCGCGCCGCGAACGCTCAACCTGGGCGCGGGGCTGGACCAATCCGAGCCCGGGGCGATCAGGGTCGACCGCAGCCCCCTGACGTCGCCCGACGTGCTCCATGACCTCGACGTCTACCCGTGGCCGTTCGAGTCGGATAGCTTCGATCGGATCGTCTGCCGAGAGGTCCTGGAGCACCTCGCCGATCTGGTGCGCGCGATGGAAGAAATTCACCGCATCGGCCGCAAGGGGGCGATCGTGCACATCACGACGCCGCACTTCTCCTGCGCGAACTCGTTCACCGATCCGACTCACCGGCACCACCTCGGGTACTTTTCTTTCGATTATTTCACGGGGGCGAACCAGTGGGGCTTCTACACGGCCGCTCGTTTCAAGATGATCCGACGGCATCTCCACTTCTACGGTCGTTACAAGAACGCGCCCATCGAGTGGTTGGCGAACCGATACCCGCGGTTCTACGAGGAGCACCTCTGCTGGATCTTCCCGGCGTGGTATCTGGTGTTCGACCTGGAAGTCGTCAAGTGAGGGTGCTCCACATCTCGCCCACGTACTTCGGCGAGGGGTCGATCATCGGCGGTGCGGAGCGGTACACGCTCGAGCTGCGCGGGCGATGGCCCGGGTGGCCGACACTGTCCTCCTGAGTTTCAGCGAGCGGAGCGCGTCGCGGCGGGAGGGCGGCCTGCGCATCGAACTCATCGGGCGGTGTCGCTTGCCCGGCCTCGGGCCGCTGGCGACGAACCCCTGGTCGCAGCGGTTCCTTCAGTGGATCCGGTGGCCCGAGGTGGTGGACTGTTACCAGCCGTACACGCTCAGCACGGACTTGGGGATCCTCATCGGACGCGCCTGGGGCAAGCAAGTCTTCGTCACCGACCTGGGAGGCGGCCATCGGTGGGCGCTCTCTCGAGTAGTGCCGCTCCTCGGCCGGGCCAATGCGATGTTGCTCATCTTTGAGTACTCACGTTCGCGATGGCACGACTCCGCAACGGCGCATCGGGCCTCGCTCCGGATCATCTGGGGTGGCGTCGATCCGGAGCGCTTCTCCCCCGGGGATGGTCGGCGGACGGGGGAGGTGCTCTTCGTCGGCCGGCTCTTGCCGCACAAGGGGGTCAACTACCTCGTCGAGGCCGTGCCGCGTGACGTTCCGCTGCACCTCGTCGGGCGTGCTTACGACAAGTCCTTCCTCGATCTCCTGCGCGAGCGGGCCACCGGCAAGACAGTGCAGTTCCACCTCGACGCGACCGACGACGATCTGATCGGGTGGTATCGCCGGGCTCTGGTCACAGTGCTGCCGTCTGTGTACGTCGCGTTCGACGGGTCCAGGTCGCCTCAACCGGAGCTGCTGGGACTCGTGGTGCTGGAATCGCTGGCCTGCGGAACGCCCGTCATCGTGACTGATGTCGCGTCGCTTCCGGAGCTCGTCGAGGACGGGGTGACCGGATTCGTGGTGCCGCCGAACGACCCGGACGCGCTCCGCGACCGCCTGCGGTATTGCCTCGCCCACCCGACGGAGGTCGAGCGGATGGGGGCGGCCGGGCGGGCGTGGGTGGCCGAGCGGTTCCGGTGGGAGCAGGTGGTGGAGCGGTGCTTCCGCGCGTATCGGGCGGCGCTGGGCCGCGTTTCCTTTTCAGGTTCGTCCCCGCCTGAGAGTCCGGGCGCGATGGCGGATCGTTGACGTGGCCACGAGCACTGGCGCGCCGCGAACGCAAGTAACGGCGACCCGATTCCTGGTGATCTGCCCGACGGCGCCGGGCCGGCTCGACGGCGTGGCCGACTACGCCTGCTGGCTCGCCGCGTCGCTCGCGCCGCACGCGCCGGCCTCGCTCGTCGGCCTGGCTCGCCCCACCCCGCCGCCCGGCGCGGCCGAGGGCCTGCCCGAGGTCCCGCGCGTCGCGCTGGGAAGCTGGCGCGAGCTGTGGCGGCGCCGGCGCGAAGAGCCATTCGGCGACTCTGTGCCGATCCTTCAGTGGGTTCCGCAGTTGTACCTCGGTTCGCGGGAATTCTCATGGTTGTTGCTCTGGCTCCGGCACTGCCGCGCGCGGGGTCGGCCTGTGGTCGTGACGGTGCACGAGCTCGCTATCCCGGTCGGTCGGTCGCTGCGCCGCGCCGGCGCGAGGCTGGCGATGGAATTCGCCCTGGTCGCGCTGGGCGTCCTGGCGACGCACCTGGTCGCCACCTACGGGCTCACCGAACGGCGCCTGCGGCGCCGCCTGCGCTGGAAGCGGCGCGCGATCGCAAAAGTACCGGTCGGCAGCAACATACCGGTCGCGCTGGTCGCGGACACGCCCGTCGAGAAGAACGACAAGGTGGTCTGCACGATCTTCGGCCAGCCCGAGGCTATGAGTGCGGCGATCGTGGCCAGGCTCGGCCGGCAGGCGTCGCACGACCAGCTCCGGCTCCGGTGGCTGGGCCGGTCCTCCGAGGCCATCGCCGCGTTCCTCCGCGACCGCTGCGGCCTGCCGGACGGCGCGTTCGAGGTGGCAGCCGCTCGGCCGAGCCCGGATGTTTCGCGCTGTCTGGCCGCGAGCGACCTCTTGCTGGCGCCGCTCGTCGACGGCGTCTCGACGCGCCGCACGACCGTGATCGCGGGGCTGGCCCACGGCCTGCCCATCGTCGGGACCGACGGCCCGTGCACGGACGATGTGTGGAGGCGGTCGGGAGCGTGCTTGCTGACGCCGGGCGGGGATGCGGAGAGCTTCGTGCGGAATGTCGCGCTCGTCGCGAGCGACGCGCAGCGCCGCGCGGAGATGCGCCGGGCCGCGCGGGCGCTCTTCGAGGCGCACTTCACGTGGGAGCGCATCGCCGGCGCCTATCTCGCGCACCTGAGCCGGGTCGCCTGAGGGCCGATCGCTCATGATCCTCGGCCTCTACCATCCGGCCCGTGGGGTGGGCCACGACACGGGCGTGGCGCTGGTGGACGATCGGGGCCGGCCCGTCGCCGCCCAGTCCGAAGAGCGCTTCACCCGCGTGAAGATGGACGGGGGCTTCCCGTTCCGCGCGCTCGAGTCGCTGCTGCGGATGACCGGCGTGCGGCCGCGCGACCTCGCGGCCGTCGCGGTGCCGTACATGGGCGCCGCCCAACAAGTGGCGGAGGGGCTGCGCCTGCTCGCGGCGTCGGTGCGCGACCCGGCGATCCTGCGGCGACAGATCCACGACCGCTGGCGCGGCGACGCGTTTCAGCGGGGGATGGCGGAGATCGGCGCGTACGAGTACCTGGAGCGCTACAAGGGCCGGCTGCGCGAAGTCCGGGAACGGGACGGGCGGCCCGCGCTCGCCGACTGGCAGGCGTTTCTCCGCCATACGGGCCTCGACCGGGTGCCGCTCGTGCGCGTCGACCACCACCTCGCCCACGCGGCGGGCGCGTACTACACGAGCGGCTTCGACGAGTGTCTCGTGATCACCGGCGACGGCGTCGGGGCGCTGAAGAGCAGCGTGGTGGCGGTCGGACGTGGCGGCCGCCTCCGCGTCCTCGCGCGGACGTTCTACCCGCACTCGCCGGGCGGATTCTGGGAAGTCATCACGACGGTGTGCGGGTTCCACCACATGAAGCACGGCGGCAAGATCACGGGCCTCGCCGCGTACGGCAACCGCGAGGCACGCTGCTACGACCTCATGCGCGGGTGGCTCGCGGTCGACGGCCTCACCTTCCGGTCGCGCCTCGATCCGGTGGCGATCCGCCGGGTGCTCGACGGCGTGCCGCGCGAAGACATCGCGGCCGCCGCGCAGCGCCGCCTGGAGGAGGTCGTGACGTCCCTGGTGCGCCACGCGGCGCGCCGCACCGGGTTGCGGCGCGTGGCGCTGGCGGGCGGGGTGTTCGCCAACGTCCGCCTGAACCAGGCCGTGGCGGCCCTCGACGAGGTGGACGAGGTTTACGTGTATCCGGCGATGGGCGACGAAGGCCTGGGCCTGGGCGCGGCGCTGTACGCCGCCGCGCGCCGGCGCCTGCTCGAGCCGTTCCGGCTGCCGCACCTCTACCTCGGCGCCGAGTTCAGCGAACCGGACATGGCGGCCGCGCTCGCCGACCACGGATTGGCCGCCGAGCGGCTCCCGGACGAGGCGCTGGTGGAGCGCGCCGCCGAGCTCCTCGCGCAAGGCCGCGTCGTCGCGCTGTTCCGCGGTCGCATGGAGTTCGGGCCGCGGGCGCTAGGCCACCGCTCGATCCTGTACCAGACGACCGACCCGACGGTGAACGACTGGCTCAACAAACGCCTCGACCGCACCGAGTTCATGCCCTTCGCCCCTGTGACGCTCGCCGACGCCGCGGACCGCTGCTACGAGAACGTGGCGCGGTGCCGGTACACGAGCGAGTTCATGACCATCACGTGCCCGTGCACGCCGTGGATGCGGAAGGTGTCGCCGGCGGTCGTGCACGTGGACGGCACCGCCCGGCCGCAACTCCTCCGTCGCGACGCGGACCCGTTCTACTACGCCATCCTCCGTCAGTACTTAGAGCGGACGGGCATCCCGTCCTTGATCAACACGAGCTTCAACATGCACGAGGAGCCGATCGTCTGCAGCCCGGCCGACGCCGTCCGAGCCTATCAGCTCGGCCACCTGGACGCCCTCGTGATGGGGCCGTTCCTCGTGACGCAGAATCGGCGGCGGCCCGCGGAGTCGCGGTGAGCGGGACGCGGGCGGGGGCCAGGGCGCCGCTCGTGCTCGGTACCCTGTTCGTGCTGTCGCTCCCGCTGGTGAATCCGTATCTCCGCGGCGACGGACACGGGTATTACGCGTATCTGCCCTCGCTCGTCATCGACAGGGATCTCGACCTCGAGAATCAGTTCCGGCACGGCGATCCGCTGTTCCGCGAGCTGTATTTCGACGAGGCGGGCCGCGTGCGGGCGTCGATGCGGAGCGCGACGGGGCGCGTGGTGAACCAGTGGGCGGTCGGGCCGGCCCTCTTGTGGCTCCCGTTCTTCCTCGCGGCGCACGCGCTGGTGGGGGTGCTGCACCTGGCCTCCGTGGCGGTGCCGGCCGACGGCTATGCGGCACCGTATCGGTGGTTCTGCGCCGCCGGCACCGCGCTCTACGGGTGGCTGGCGGTGCTGATCGGCTACAGCGTGGCCGAGCGGTACGTCGGGCCGCGGGCCGCGTTCGTCGCCGCGCTTTCGGTGTGGTGGGCGTCGTCTCTTCCCGTCTACATGTATTTTCTGCCGTTCCATGTCCACGCGCTGGCGGCGTTCGCCGTGGCGCTGTTCCTGGGCTACTGGCTGCGCGCGCGGCGGTTCGGCTGGGCGCTCGGCCGCTGGGCGGCGTGGGGGGCGATGGCCGGCCTGATGATCGACGTGTATTACCTCAACGGCCTCGTGGGGCTCGCGGCGCTGGTCGAGCTGACGGGCCGGGATGTGCGAGGCGAGGCGGTGAGCCTCCGCCGGCGCCTGGCGGCCGCTGGCGCGTTCGCCGGCGGGCTGCTGGCCGCCCTGACCCCGCACTTCGTCGTCAAGGCGCTTCTCCACGGCTCGCCGTTCGTCACCGGCTACCGCGATCAGTTCTTCTGGACGACGCCGCGGCTGTGGCAGGTGGGGTTCGCTGCGGAGCACGGGCTGTTCGTGTGGACCCCGGTGGTGCTCGCGGCGGTCGCCGGGCTCGGGCTGCTGGTGCGGCGCGACCCGCGGCGGGCCGGGACGCTCGTGGCCGGGTTCGCGCTCTTCTACTACGCGGTCGCCAGCTTTCAGAACTGGCACGGGCAGTCCTCGTTCGGCAACCGGTTTTTCGTGTCGTGGACCGCGGCCTTCGTGCTCGGGACCGCGGCGATCGTTGCGCGCGTCGAGGCGGGCGCCGGGGCGCGATCGTGGCGTCCGCGGTTCGTGCGCCTGGCGGCGCTGGCGCTCGCGGTGTGGAACGCCGGGTTCATCTTCCAGTGGGGTACCGATATCGTGCCGAACCGGGGGCCGGTGGACTTCGCCGAGGTGGCGCGCAACCAGGTGCGGGTCGTTCCGGGGCGCCTGGGTCGATTCGCCTGGCGGTACTTCGCGGATCGGGCGGGCCTGACCGCGGAGGTCGAGCGACAGGATGCGATCGAGCGCGAGCGCTACGAGTTGAAACGATGACCGGTCTGGCCGTGCCGCGGGCTGTCCGCCGCGCGGGGACGCGGTATCCGGGGCGGGCATGACGAAGACGGCGCGCGCACTCGTATACGCGGCGTTCGTCTACACGTGCGTCGAAGGGCTGGTCATCAACCTGCTGTTTCCGTCGAAGCTGCCCTATGTCTACAAAGACCTCGTGATTCTGCTGGTGTATCTGTCGGTCCTCGCCGCCGACCCCGAGCGGTTGTTCAATCCGAGTCCGACTGCGGCCGGGCTCAACTGGGCCCTGGCGCTTTTTGCGTTCGTCACCGGCCTTTACTTGCTCGTGCCGACCCGCGTGACGCTGCTTTCGGAGCTCGTGGCGTTCAAGCAGCGGCTGTTCTACCTGCCGCTCATCTACGTCGCCTACCTGTTTCTCGCCACGAGCCAGGACTTGCGGCGGCTCGTACTCGTGCTGGCCGTCTCGGCGATCCCGGTATCTCTCTTCGGGATCTATCTCTTCTTCGCCGGGCCCGAGGCCTTGCAGCGTCTGGGCGCGACGTACTCGGCTGTCATCTACACGCCCGGGGGCCAGACCGGGTCGAGCTACTGGCGGGTGCCGGGGACGTTCACCTCGCCGGGGCAGTACGGGGGCTACCTGACGTTCAACCTCGTGCTTGTGGCCGGATTGCTCGCGTCGCCGGGCGTGAGCCGATGGACGCGGGGGGTGCTGGCGCTCGCGTTGTCGTTGATCGTGCTGGCCATTCTCACCTCGGGCAGCCGAGCCGCGCTCGTGGTGGGGTGCGCGTCGGTGGCCGTGGCGGTCATGATGTCAGGACGGCTCACGCGCGCCGCGGTGTGGGCTCTGGCGATCTTCGTGATCCTGTCCTACGGGTTCGTGGCGCTCGGACCGGGCGTGCAGGAGCGGTTCGGATCGATCGCCTCCTACGAGCACGTGGAGCGCTTCCGCCGCACGTATTTCGGCCAACTGTTCCTGCCGATGCTGCTCCAGAACCCGGCGGGCCTCGGTCTCGGGACCGCCACGATCGGCGCGCGCCACTTTTCCGAGTTCCGCGAGGTGATCCTGGTCGAAAGTTACCTCGGCATCCTCGCGGTCGAGATGGGCTGGCTGGGGCTGCTGGCGTTTCTCGTGGTCGTGTGGCAAGTCCTGCGCCTCGTTGTCCGGGTGCGTCCCCTCATGATCCAGTCGCCGGAGGCGATGCTCTGGCTCGCGGCGGCCGCGTACGTCATTCAGGGTTGTGCGGTCCTGCCGGTCAGCACGTTTCTGGACGCCGCGCCGTCGAACTTCTATTTCTGGTTCACGGTCGGGACGATCGTGCGGATGGTCGATCTGGAGCACTGGCGCCTGTGGCTCGCCGCGCGCGCCGAGCCGGCGCCGGCCGAGGTCGAGTCGCCGGCCGCTCTCGTCCAGAGCCGGTGAGATGGAAGCCCGCCTGCGCGTCCTGCTGGTCAGCGGGGCCGGCGAGCGTGGCGGGGCCGAAACGGTTCTGCTCGCGCTGCTCCGCCATTTGGACCGGCGGGAAGTCGATCCGCTGGTCGCGTGCCTTCAGAACGGACCGTTCGCGGACGAGTGCGCCGCCTTGGCCCCGACCGTCACGATTCCGGCCGGGCGGATACGCGACCTGCGGCGTGGGGCCGCCGCGGTCGGCGAGCTCGCCCGCCTGGTCGACACGGCCGGCGTGGACCTCGTCCACTGCCACGGGACGATGGCGTATCTCTATGGCGGGCGCGCGGCCAGGCGTCGCGGCGTGCCGAGCGTCTGCCACCTGCATGACGTGCCCACCGCCGGCTGGAACGCGCAGCGCCTCGTGGAAACGCTGGCGTTTCACCCGGTGCCGGACGCCGCGCTGGCGGTGTCGGCCTACGTGGCCGAGCGCGCACCGGCGCGATGGCGCGACCGCGTGCGCGTCGTGCCGAACGGCGTCGAGGTCGACCCACCGCCGGCGGCCGAGCGGGACGCCTGGCGCGGCCAGGTTCGCGGGCGATTCGGATGGCCGGCCGGATGCCCGCTCGTCGTCTGGTGCGGCCGGCTGCAGTGGTGGAAGGGACCGCACGTGCTGCTCGAGGCCGCCGCCCTGGTGAACCGCGAGCGGCCCGAGGTGCGGTTTCTGCTGCTCGGGGGGACGCGGCTCGGCCTCGAGCCCGGGTACGCCCGCGATCTCGAACGATTGCGGGACCGGCTGGGCCTGGAGCGCGCGGTCGCGTTCGCGGGCTGGCAACCGGCGACCCGGCCGTTCCTCGCCGCGGCCGACCTGGTCGTGCACTCGTCGGTGCGCCCAGAGCCCTTCGGGCTGGTGGTCGCGGAGGCGATGGCGGCGGGCACCGGCGTGGCCGCCGACGCCGGCGGCCCGCGCGAGATCGTGGTGGACGGCGAGACGGGCGTCCTGGTGCCGCCGGGAGACGCCCGCGCGCTGGCACGCGCCATCGTCGACCTGCTGGACGACCCCGGCCGGCGCGCACGGCTGGCGGCCGGGGGCCGGGCGCGCATCGCCGCGTCGTTCACGGCGGCACGAATGGCGCGGTCGGTCGAGGCGATCTACCGCGAGATCGCCGGCGGCCGGGCGTGAGGGCGAAGCCGAGCAGGGTGCGCGGGATTATGGCGGGGGGGAGGGCCCGGCGAATGAGGGCGTGGCTCGCCAGTCTGGCGGCCCGGGAACAGGGGCTGGACGAGGTCCGCGATCCCCAGGTGGGGCTGCGGGATCTGGTGGGCTACGTGTGGCGGCGGGGTGCGCTCCCCGTGCTGCGGGGATACCTCCATCGCTGGCGGTTCCGCGCGTGCGGCGCGCGGTTCCGGCTGGGGCGGCACGTCCGGATCGAGTTTCCCCGCTACATCACGCTCGGTCGGAGCGTGTCGCTGGGCGACTTCGCCTTCGTGAGCGGCCTGTCGCGCGACGGGATTCACCTTGGGGACCACGTCCGGTTGCGCGAGCACGTCTGGGTGCAGGCGACGAGCACGCTCGACGACCTGGGCGTCGGGCTGCGGGTGGGCGAGCGGACCTACATCGGGCCCCGCTGCGTGCTCGGGGCGGGCGGGGGGATCGTGATCGGCCACCGCGTGACGCTCGGCGCGGCCGTGCACGTTTTGGCGGAAAACCACGTGTTCGACGACCCCGACCGGCCGATCCAGGCCCAGGGGGTCACGCGCCGGGGCGTCGTCATCGAAGACGACGTGTGGATCGGCAACGGGGCGATCGTGCTCGACGGCGTGCGCATCGGGCGGGGTGCGGTCATCGGGGCCGGCGCCGTCGTGACGCGCGACGTCCCGGCGGGAGCCATCGCGGTCGGGAACCCGGCGCGCGTGGTGGGCGCCCGCGGGGAGCGGCGCGCGCGCCCGCTCGAGCCGCCGGCGTCGCCGTGACGATCACGCTGTTCCAGCCGTTTCCCGACCCGTACCGGCGGAGCATGCAGGTGTACGGCGACGAGCTGCGGCGCGGGCTCGAGGCCGTCGCCGGACACGCGCATGTGGTGCGGCAGTGCGCGCTGCCGAATGCGCGGCTCGCGCCACCGTGGGCGCGCTACTGGGATCAGTATGTGGCGTATCAGCGCTACGCGCGCGGCGCCGCGGCCGACATCAACCACATCCTGGATCACGGCTATGGGCACCTCGCCTACGCGCTGCCCCCCGAGCGGACGGTGGTCACCTTCCACGACGCGATCGTCGTCAAGGTGCCGGGCGCGAGCTGGCGCACCAGGCTGTCGCTTCGATACAGCCTGGGGGCCGTCCGCCGCGCGGCGCGCGTCATCGCCGTCTCGAAGGTGTCGCGCGACGATTTCCTGTCGCTCGTCGACTATCCCGCCGAGCGGGTGGCCGTCGTGTACGAAGGCGTGGCGCCGACGTTCCAGCCGGCGGCCGACCGGGCGCGGACGCGCGCGGACCTGGGCTTCGCGCGCCCGACGATCCTTCACGTCGGGCACACGCAGGCGTACATGAACCTCCCGCGGGTGCTGGCGGCCGTGGCGCGCCTCGTGCGGGGCGGTTTCGACGTCGAACTCGCGCGCGTCGGTGGACCCCTGACGCCCGACCAGCGCGCCCTCGCCGCCCGACTCGGGCTCGAGGGCCGCGTGCGCGAACTCGGGTTCGTCCCCGCCGAGCGCCTGCCGGCCGTCTACGGAGCGGCGGACGTGCTCCTCTACGTGCCCCTCTATGCCGGCTTCGGCCTGCCGCCGCTCGAGGCGATGGCGTGCGCCACACCTGTCGTGTGCGGCAATCGGGGGTCGCTCCCGGAGGTCGCCGGCGACGCGGCGATCCTGGTGGATCCGACGGACGAGGGCGCGATCGCCGACGCGGTCGCCCGGCTCCTGACGGACGAGCGGCGGCGCGACGCGCACGTCGCGCGTGGGCTGCGCCACGCCGCGCGCTTCACGTGGGAGGCGACGGCGCGCGGGGTGCTGCGGGTCTACGAGGAGGTGGCGCGTGGGTGACGAGGGAGGCCTGGTCGCTCGCGGCGTGGAGCGCGCGGCTGCCGGGCGCTATCGGATCGCCATGATCCAGCGCTTCCTGCCGAGCCGCTCGCGCGGCGGTGCGGGCCATTTCGCCCACGGGCTCGCCAATACCCTCGCCGCGCGCGGCCACCACGTCACGATGATCAGCCAGGACCCGCCGCCGCCGGGCGCGCACTACGCTGTCCGGACGCTCGCGGTGGCGGAGGGTCGGGTGGCCGCGAAATTCGCTCCCCTGAGGTTTCCGTTCCAGGTGGCGCGCGTCGACTTTTCCGGATTCGACCTCGTGCACGCGCAAGGCGACGACCAGGTCATCCCGCGCCGCACGGCCCCGCCGATCGTCCGGACGCTCCACGGCTCGTCGCTCGCCGAGGCGGTGCACAACGGGCTGCGCCGGGGTTCGCTCAAGCGCTTCCTGGTGCACCTCGGGTTCTACGCGGGCGAGCTGCTCGCGACGTTCCGCGCGGACGCGGTCGTGGCGGTGTCGGCGGCGGCCGGCCGTCATGTGTTCCGGGTCGATGCGGTCATCCCGAACGGCGTCGACCTCGAGCGCTTCGCCCCGCGAGGAGAGCCGAAGTCGGAGCGGCCGTCGATCTTGTTCGTCGGCGAGCTGGCGAGCCGCAAGCGCGGGGACTTCCTCCTCCGGGTCGTACGCCGGGAGGTGCGCCCGCGGGTGCCGGACGTCGAGCTGTGGCTCGTCAGCCCCGACCGCGCGGACGGGGACGGCATCGTCTGGATCGGGCCGGTCAGCGACGAGCGGCTCGCGGAGCTGTACCGCCGCGCCTGGGTCCTGTGCCTGCCGAGCTCGTACGAGGGCTTCGGCCGTCCGTACATCGAGGCGATGGCGGCGGGCACACCGGTTGTGGCGACGCGGAACCCCGGCGCGCGCGAAGTGCTCGAGGACGGGCGCGACGGCCTGCTGGTGTCCGACGACGCGCTGGGCGCCGCCTTGAGCCGGCTGCTCGCGGACGCCGAGGCACGCGCCCAATATGCGGCGCGCGGGCTCGCGCGCGCCCGCGCCTTCGCGTGGGACGTCGTGGCCGAGCGCTACGAAGCGATCTATGCCGCCGTCGTCGCGCGGCGCCGCTGCCGGGCCGCGTAGGATCTTCTACCTCCACGGCACGTCCGAAATCGGCGGGTCCGACGTCTCGCTGCTCCGGCTCGTCCAGCGGCTCGATCGCGCGCGGTTCCAGCCCATCGTCGCGCTGCCGGCCCGCGGCCCGTTAGTGTCCGCCCTCGAGGCGTGCGGGGCCGACGTGGTCATCGAGCCGCGGATGCGGAAGCTGACGACACGGCGCGGGCGCGCGTATCTGGGGCCGTATCTGGCGAACTACCCGGTCGCCGTGGCCCGGCTCGTGCGCCTCGTCCGGGCGCGCGGCGTCGACCTGGTGCACACGAACACGATCCACAACCTCTACGGCCTGGCGGCGGCGAAGCTGGCGCGCCGGCCCCACGTGTGGCACGTGCGCGAGATCGTGTGGCAGTCGCGGGTCGTCCGGTCGGTCGAGCGCGCGCTCGCCGCCCGGTCCGACCGCGTGATCGTCACGAGCGACGCGGTGGGTGCGCTGTTCCGCCGAGCCGACGGGGGCCTCCCGCCGCACGTCCGCAAGGTGCCCAACGGCGTCGACCTCGACGCATTTTGCCCGGGCCCGCCGGACCCGCAGGTGCGCGTGGCGCTGGGCGCGGCACGCGATGAGCCGCTCGTCGGGACGGTATGCCGCCTGGACGCCTGGAAGGGCGTCGACGTGTTCGTGCAGGCGGCGGCGCTCGTGCACCGCCGCGTACCGGCGGCGCGCTTCGCCGTGGTGGGCGGGCCGATCGAAGGGCAGGAGGCGTACGCCGCCACGCTCGAGCAGCTCGCGCGGCGCCTGGATCTCGCCGACGCCGTGCGATTCGCCGGCTGGCGGTTCGGGCCGGCGGACATGCCCGAGGTCTATCGAGCCCTCACCCTCGTCGTCTTGCCCTCGCGCCGGCCGGAGCCGTTCGGGCTCGTGCTCGTGGAGGCGATGGCGTCCGGGCGCCCGGTGGTCGCGACCGACGACGGCGGGCCACGCGAAATCTGCGCGCCGGGCGAGACCGGCGTGCTCGTCCCGCCCGGGGACGCGGACGCCCTGGCGGCGGCGATGGCGTGGATGCTCGAACATCCCGAGGAGGCCCGCGCGATGGGCGAGGCGGGCCGGCGCCGCGCCGAAGGGCGCTACGACCTGCGGGCGGCCGTGCGCGCCATCGAGTCCATCTACGACGAGTTGCTGGCGTCCTGACGTTCAAGGCATGTGCGGCCTCTTCGGGATCGTCGACGCCGATCGCGGACTCGGGCCGGAGGCCTCCGCGGCGGCCGAACGCATGCGACAGGCGCTGGCGCATCGAGGCCCGGACGGTTGGGGGCTCGTGTCGATCGGGGCCGCGGCGATCGAGATGCGGAGAGCGGACGGGCCGCCGGCGCGGCGGCCCCGCATGGCGCCAGCCCCGCACGCCGCGCTGCTCGGCCACCAGCGCCTGGCCGTCATCGACCTGACCGACGGCGGACACCAGCCGCGCGCGACACCGGATGGACGCTTCTGGATCACCTACAACGGCGAGGTCTACAACTACCGGGAGCTCCGGCGCGAGCTGGAGGACGCGGGGGTCAGCTTCGAGTCGGCGTCCGACACCGAAGTGGTGCTCGCCCTGTATGTCCGGGAGGGTCCGCGCGCGCTGGAGCGGCTGCGCGGCATGTTCGCCTTCGCGGTGTGGGACGACCTGGACGGCACGTTGTTTCTGGCGCGCGATCGGTTCGGGATGAAGCCGCTCGTGTGGGCCGAGCCGCGGCCCGGCGCGCTAATCTTCGCCTCCGAACCGAAGGCGTGTCTGGCTTCCGGCCTCGTGCCGGCCGACGTCGACCCGGCGACCGAGGTGCGTTTCTTGCGGCGCGGCTATCTACCCGCCGGGGCGAGCGCGTATCGCGCGCTTCGTCCGCTCGCGCCGGGACACTGGCTGCGGTGGACGCGCGGGCGGGTCGTGACGGGGGCGTACTGGTCGCTGCCGGCGGCGCTGGGCGGCGGCCCGTGGCAGGTCGCAGCCGCCGAAGACGCCGCCCAAGCGTTCGAGGCCGCCCTGACCGAGTCGGTGCGCGCCCATCTCGTGAGCGATGTGCCGGTGGGCATCTTTCTGAGCGGCGGGCTGGATTCCACGGCCGTGCTGGCCGCCGCTCGGCGCGTCTCCGCGGGCGCGCTCCGGACCTTCACGGTGACCTGCCCGGGCATGCCGGAGGACGAGCGGACCGGGGCGCGCGCCGCCGCGGCCCGCTTCGAGACCGACCACACGGAGGTCGCGGTCACGCGCGAGAGCGTGTTCGCCACGCTCGATCGCTTCTTCGCCGCGATGGACGAGCCGACGGCCGACGGGCTGAACACTTTCGTCGTGGCCCAGGCCGCCCGCGAGGCCGGCCTGAAGGTCGTGCTCTCGGGGCTGGGCGGCGACGAGTTGCTCGGCGGATACCCGAGCTTCGTGGTGGTGCCGCGTCTGCTCCGCTGCGTGCGCGCACTCCAGGTGGTGCCCGGCCTGCGGCGGGTCGCGGCCGAGGCCGCCGAGCAGGTGCTGCCATCGCTCGGCCCCAAGCTCGCGGCGATCCTCCGCGACGCGCCCTGCGAGATCGAGGAGGTCTGGCGCCGGTATCGGGCGCTGTTCACGGAACGCCAGGTGCGGGCGATCACTGGGAGCCGCCCGGACGAGACGCCGCTCGAGGTAGCGGACCAGGATGGTTCACCGGAAGTTGCGCGTGCCGGCGGAGCCTCCCTCGTCTCGGCCGGCGCGCGTGGCGACGACGTCGCCCGTCGATTCTGGCGGATCGTCCGGTGCGAGATGGAGGAGTTCATGACGCCGCAACTCCTCCGCGACGCGGACCAGTTCACCATGACGTGGGGGCTCGAGTTGCGGACGCCGCTGGTCGACCACGAGCTCGTGGCGGCGATGCGGCGCGTGGGCGCGTGGCGGCGGCGGTCGGGCTGCAGCTACAAGGCGACGCTCTTCGCGGCCGCGCCCGGACTCGTGCCCGCGCGCGCCGCGCGCGGCCCCAAGCGCGGGTTTTTTCTCCCGCTCGACCGCTGGCTGCGCGAGGAGCTGTCGACCCCGGCGCCGCGGGACGAGGGGTTCGCCGCGTTGCGGCGCGAGCCGCGGTACCGCGCCGTGGTCGACGCGTTTCTGCGAGGGCGTCTCCACTGGTCGCGGCCCTGGGCGCTCTACGTGCTCGAGCGCGTCCGGCAGCGCGCGGGTGGTTGTGATAGGGCGGGCCTCTCAGACCCGTTGACTGGGGGACGACGGATCAGAAGATGGATCTCTCTGTCATCATCGTGACCTATAACTCCGCGCCCTTTATCGACGCGTGCCTCCGATCGCTCGAGGCGACGCTCGACCCGCGCACCACAGAGATCTGCGTCGTCGACAACGCCTCGACGGACGCCACGGTGCCGCTGGTCCGGCGGCACGCCCCGCGGGTGCGGCTGCTCGTCAACGAGCGCAATCTCGGGTTCGCCGCGGCGCTCAACCGCGGGCTGGCGGCCACCCACGGGCGGCACGTGTTGTGGCTGAATCCGGACGCGACGGTCGAGAACGGCGGCGCGCCGGTGCTCGCGGCCTACCTGGACGCCCACCCCGAGGTGGGCATCGTGGGCCCGAAGATTCTCGACCCCGACGGGCAGTTGCAGCGTTCGGCGCGCGCGTTCCCCTCGTACGACTGGCCCCTGGGCCACCGGCACGGCTGGCTGACGCGCCTGTTTCCGAACAACCCGTTCTCGACGCGCTACTTGCTGCCGGACCTGAATCCGTCGGCCGTCCAGGACGTCGACTGGGTCTCGGGGGCCTGCCTGCTCCACCGGCGCGAGGTGGCCGAGCGCCTGGGCGGTCTGGACGAACAATTCTTCATGTACTGCGAGGACGTCGACTTCTGCCTCCGCGCGCGGACCGCGGGCTGGGCGGTGCGGTATCATCCGGCCCTCACCGTGCGGCACCACGTCGCGGGCAGCACGCGCCAGCATTCGCTCCGGATGCTCGTCGCGCGCCACCGCAGCCTGTGGCGGTACTACCGCAAGCATTTTCCGCGGCGCCCAATCGTCGACCTGGTGGCGTGGACCGGCATCTGGGGGCGGTGCGCCCTCGTGACGACGGGACACGTGCTGGCGCGGCCGTTTCGGCGTCCGGCGCGCGTGTGAGGCGCGCATGACCCCCGCCGGCCCGATCGACCCGCGCCTGGTCCGCGCCGGAGCGCGCATTGTCGCGAGCCGCGCGAAGCGCACGCTCGACGTGGTGCTCGGCGGTCTCGGCATCGTGGTGTCGGCGCCGCTCTGGCTCCTGTTCGCCGCGGCGATCAAGCTGGAGGACGGCGGACCGGTCTTCTACGTGCAACCGCGCGTCGGGCTCGGGGGACGGCCTTTCCGCGCGTTCAAGTTCCGCTCCATGATCCCCAACGCCGAGGCCGTCGCCGGTCCCCGCCAGGCGACCGCCGGCGACCCGCGGGTCACGCGCGTGGGCCGCGTGCTGCGGGCAACGGCTATGGACGAGCTGCCTCAACTGTGGAATATCGTCCGCGGGGACATGAGCTTCGTCGGGCCGCGGGCCCTGCGGCCCGGCGAGATCGAGGCGAACGGGGCCGGGCGATTCGAGCGGCTGGAAGACGTGCCCGGGTTCGCCGAACGGTGCCTCGTGCGGCCGGGTTTGACGGGGGTAGCGCAAATTTATGCGTCGCGCCACCTGCCGCGCCGCCAGAAATTCCGCTACGATAGGCTCTACCTGAAACGCCAGTCGTTCTGGCTCGATGTGCGGTTGATCGCCTACTCGTTCTGGATTAGTCTGTCCGGAACCTGGGAGCACCGGGGCCGCCGCCGGCGGGTCTGGCGTGCGGCGTGAGGGCGGGGCCGAGGACAGTGTCGAGGACCGTGCACGACGTCATCGTGGTCGGTGCCGGGCCGGCGGGCCTGGCGGCGGCGGGAGTCCTGGCGGCGAGGGGCCGCGACGTCCTCGTGCTGGAAGAGCACGAGGTTGTGGGCTACCCGGTCCACTGCACCGGTGTCCTCGGGCGCGAGGCGTTCGACGAACTGGGCCTGCCCCACGAGGCGATCCTCGGATTCGCGCGGGCGGCGGCGTTCCGGGCGCCGGACGGCCTGACGGTGGTGGTCGAGAGCGACCGCGTCGTGGCGGCGGTCGTCGACCGCGGCCCGTTCGATGCGCGCCTGGCGGCCAGAGCCAGAGGCGCGGGCGCGCGGATCGAGACGGGGCGGCGCGTGCGGCGTCTCGAGGTCCGGCCGCGCGAAGTGGCGGTGTGGGCGGCGGGAGACGAGCAGCCCCGGGTGGCCCGTGCCTGCGTGCTCGCCTGCGGGGCGCACTACCGGTTCAACCGCGAGCTGGGACTGGGCCTGCCGCGCGCCTTTCTCCAGACCGCGCAGGTCGAAGCGCCGTTTCCGGAAAGTCCGTACGTGGAAGTCCAGTTCGGCCGCGAGATTGCCCCGGGCGGGTTCGCGTGGACCGTGCCCTTCGAGCGGGAGGGACAGCCCTACGCGCGACTCGGCCTGATGTGCACGCGCGACGCGGGCCGGCGGTTCCAGGCTTACGCGGCCGACCGGGCCCGCCGGGCCGGCCTCGACCGGATCGAGCTGCCGCCGCCGCGGCTCAAGTTCCTGCCCCTGGGTCCGATCCGCCGGACGTATGCCGCACGCGTTCTCGCCGTCGGCGACGCAGCCGGGCTGGTCAAGCCCACGACGGGCGGCGGAATCTATTACAGCCTACTCTCGGGCCGTCTGGCCGCCGACACG
Organism: uncultured Vicinamibacterales bacterium; assembly: GCA_964478975.1. GTDB lineage: Bacteria > Acidobacteriota > Vicinamibacteria > Vicinamibacterales > JAHECP01 > CAYZKQ01. The sequence continues at coordinate 28,212 of CAYZKQ010000011.1, forward strand.
CTGGACGAGGCGCTCGCCCGCGACCGGCTGGACGAGCGGTCTCTGCGGGTGTACGAGATGCGCTGGCGCGAGCGGCTGGGCGCCGAGATCCGGGTCGGCCTGGCATTCCGCACACTCGCGGTGCGGTTGAGCGACCGGGGGATCCGCTCGCTCGTCGAGCTGGCGCGCGTCGACGGGTTGGTCCCGCTCGTCAAGGAAACGGCGAGCTTCAACTGGCACCGGGCTGCAGCCCTTGCCCTCCTCAAACACCCGGCCTTCCGCCGGGCTGTGCTCAGTTCGATCCTCGCGTGAGGGTGGAGCGTTCCCGGCGGCCCTGAAAGGGCCGCCCTACGTGCTCACTGGACACAGGGGGTGCGGGCGAAAGCGTCTCGATTCGTGGGGCCGGACACCCAACTCCTCGAGCTCGTGTTGGCCACCGTCCGGGGTGAAGACCGACCCTGGCCGGCGGACGCCGCGCCATCGCCGTCTCGGGTGCTCGACCTGGTGCGCTGGCACGGGCTCGCGCCGCTGCTCGGGGATCGGCTGCGCCGGGAGGCTACGGGTTCGGCAGGCTGGCCCGCCGCGCTGCGCGCCGCGCTCGAGGCCGAGCGGCGCGGGGCGGCCATCCTCGAAGATCGGCAACGCGCGGCGATCGCGGCGGTGCTCGACGCGCTGGCGGCGGCGGGCGTGCCCGCGCTCGTCTTCAAAGGGACGGCGCTCGCCTACACCGTCTACCCGAAGCCCTGGCTGCGGCCGCGCGTCGATACGGACGTGCTGGTGGCACCGGACGACCGTCTTCGGGCGATCCGGATCCTCGAAGCCTGCGGCTACCGCCGGACGCCGCTCATCGACGGATCGGTCGTGATGCGGCAGGCCGAGTACGTGAAGGACGAGCCGGGAGGGGTGCGCGTGGCCATCGACGTGCACTGGCGGCTGGGCAACGCCGCCGTGCTCGCGGGCCTGTTCGACTTCAGCGAACTCCTGGCGCGCGCGGTGGCGGTGCCGGCGCTCGCGCCGAGCGCACGCGCACCTGACCCGGCTGACGCGTTGCTTATCGCGTGCGTCCACCGCGTGGCGCACCACGAATCCGAGCCGCGGCTCATGTGGTTGTACGACGTCCACCGTCTGGCCGGGTCCCTCGATGCCGCCGGGCTGGAGGCGTTCGCGACTCGGGCCGTGGCGAAGCGCGTGGCCCGGGTTTCGGCGGCAGCCCTCCGGGAAGCCTGCAAGGTTTTTCCGACGCCGCTGTCACTCCCGAGCCGCACGCTCGACCAGATCTTCGGGCGCGCTGGGGACGAACCGTCGGAGCGCTACCTGAGGTCGGCCCGCCGGCGTGCAGCGGGCCTGTTCCGCGACCTCGTCCTATTCGAGACGCCCCGCGAATCGGCGCTCTTCCTTCTGCAGCACCTCTTTCCGAGCCGCGCCTACATGCAGGCGGCCTACGGCTGCTCCCACCCGATCCTCCTGCCGTTCCTCTACGGTCACCGGCTTCTCACCGGCGTGGGCCGCTGGTTGAGGCGGTCGGAGCCCGCCTGAGTCCGGACCCTCCCCGGCTCACCGGTCGCCGAGCGTCGGGCGCGGTGCCTCTGGCGTCTGGGGCAGCCGTTCGTCGCGGGGCCGGCTCAACCAGTCCAGCAAGCGCCCCAGACGTCCGCGCCGGGCGAACAGGATCTCGTGCCCCTCCTCGAGCACATCGAGGGCCTCCGCCAGCGACGCCACGACGCCGATACCGTGGTTGAGGGCCTGCTGCCGCGCCGCCTCGTCGCCAGGTGCGCGCAGGATGAGGATCGCCTTCGTGGGCGCCGCCCCGACGATGTCGACGCAGTTGTGGAGCTGATCGTCGACCACGACGTCCAGGCGGAGGGCGCTGGCGAGCTCGCCGCGGGAGCCGGGGACGGTGAGGACCGTCGGGAGATAGAACCCGTGGCGTTCGAGCCACCACTGGGTCTGGAACTGCACGGCTTCGCCGGCGGAGTCCGGCCGCCGGGTCATGAAGACGACCTCCCACTTCAGGCGGCGGGAGAGCTCGTAGAGCCGGGCGATCTGTCCCGGCTCGCACGGCGCCAGCGTCGTCCACCAGTTCGGCGTGCGGGCGATGATTTCCCAGGCGCGCCGGATGGCCCGCGTCGACGGCCTGTCGCCCTCCGGGGGTTCGGGGGCGCCTCCCGACGGGGCGCCCCCGATGCCGCGCGCGATCGTCTCGAAGGCGGTGCGGAAGTCCGCGAGCACGCCGTCGATGTCGAAGCCTACACGCAACGACATCACGACCCCCGCCGTCCGCCGGAAAGGGCCGGCGGGCGATGGAGAACGAGCGCGGCCGCGACGGCGAGCAGGACGGCGTTGGCCGGTGCGAGCAGTCCGGATTCCCAGAGGCTCTGGACGGCCACGGCCACGATGCCCGCCAGCGCGCCGGCGCGCACGTGCCACATGGGCGAGCGGTCGGCGAGCAGGGCCGCGCGTGCCGCGCGCCAGAAGGCGAGCAGGGCGACCGCCGCCGGCAGCGCGAGGAGCAGACCGCCTTCCGCCATTCCCTGCAGGTACTGGTTATGCGCGTGATTGAAGAACACCTCGCGCGCGCCGTCCTGGTAGACGACCATCGCGGTGTCGTAGCCGCCCAGACCCACACCGGTGAGCCAGAAGTCCCGGATGACCCGCATGGTCGCCCGCCAGATGTGCAGCCGCCCGCTCGATCCCTCGACGGCCAGGTCGTCGAAGCGTTGCAGCAGCATACCGAGGTTTGCCCACGCCGCCAAGGCCGCCGCCGCGAGGCCCAGAAAGAGCACGAGCGTCCAGCGGGCCCCGCCGGCGGCTCGCCCTCGCCCGAGCCAGGTGGCGAACAGGCCGGCGACTATCAGGCTCGCGACGGCGGCCCGGGACCGGGAGTCCACGAGGGCGAGGAGCATGAGGAGGCCGGCCCCCGCCAGCCACACCGCGCGGCCGCCGAGCGCCCGCGCCTGGCGGATGGCGCCCCCGGGGCCGCGCCACCGGGCCGCGCGGGCCTGGACGTGGGCCACGAGGTACCCCACGGTCACGGGCAGGGCCAGGAGCAGCCACGTGGCGAAGTGGTTGCGGTTGACCATGGGGCCGAAGGGCTGCGCGCCGGGCTCGAGCGGCGTCCACCAGCCGTAGATCCGACCTGGCGACACGGCGCGCTGCACGATCGCCAGGAGCGAGGCCGCGAGGCCCAGCCAACTGATCCCGCGGGCGATCCGCCGCGCGCCGCCCTGCGCGAGCGCGGTGCGGCAGCTCCAGAAGAGCAGCACGATGCTGCCGGCCAGGAGCGTCGCGTACGCCGTCGCCGACGGCGACAGCGCGAGGGCGCGGAGGCCCCGCCGCGCGGTCAGGCCCGCGTCGACCCGATACGCGGCGTCGAAGGCGGCGACGTGCGGCGACAGCCGGTCGAGGACGAGCGGGGGCAGCGGAACGAGTTGCGCCAGCCCGACCGCGACGGCGAGCCCGAGGGCCATGTCGAGCGCCCGCAGCGCGGGCGGGCCGCCGAACGCGGGGCGGACCGCGACGGCCAGGACAGCGGCGCCGACGACGATCGGGGCGGCCGCCCATGGGTAGACAGCCCCGAACGCCGCGAGCGACCACGCCACGAGCGTCGTGACCGCCAGCGCAGGAAGAACCGGCCGGCCCGCTTCAGGCCCTGGCCGCCGCGTGCTCGTAGTAGCTCTTGTAGTGGTAGCCGTAGTATCGCGAGTAGTAATACCGGTGCCGCTCAAAGTCGACCCGGTTGAGCACCGCCCCGATGACGTGGGGCTTGCTGACCGAGAGCATCTGGATGGCCCGTTCCGCCAGCCGGCGCCGCGTCATTTCCGCCCCCAGGACGAACACGACGGCCGAGACCAGGGGGGTGAGGACCACCGCGTCGGTGACCGCGAGGACGGGCGGCGTGTCGATGATGACCCACTGGAACGGGCCGGTGGCCAGGTTCTCGACCAGACGCTTCATGCGCTCGGAGGCCAGGAGCTCCGAGGGGTTGGGCGGCGTCCGGCCCGCGGTGAGGACGTAGAGGTTCGGGTCGTCCGTGCGCTGGATCGCTTCCCGCACGCGGGCCTGCCCCACGAGCAGGTGGGACAGCCCCACGCTGTTGTGGAGGCCGAGGGCTCGGTGGACGCCGGGCCGGCGCATGTCGGCGTCCACGAGCAGGACGCGCGACCCGCCGAGGGCCAGCACGACGGCGAGGTTGCACGCGGTGGTCGTCTTGCCCTCGACCGGCTGTGCGCTCGTGACCAGCACGACGCGCGTCTGCTCCCCGCCGCTCGTGAAGATGAGCGAGGTGCGGAGCGCACGGAACGCTTCTCCGAAGTCGTGGGGGGCGGGGCCGGAGAGAATCGGCATGCGCTCGCCCCGGACGGCCGGCACCAGGCCGAGGAACGGGATGTTGAGCCGCCGCGTGATGTCCTCGGGCGTCTTGATGGTGTCGTCCAGGTAGTCGAGGGCGAAGGCCAGGCCGAACCCGAGCGTCAGGCCGAGGGCGAGCGCGACGAGCAGGTTGCGCGGGACGTTCGGCGTGAACGGCGCGCCGGGGACCTCGGCGCGGTCCACGATCCGGACGTTATTGGCCTTGCTGTTGCTCGCCACCTGCAGTTCCTGCTGCTGCTGGAGCAGCCGCTGGTAGATCTCGCGGTTGGTCCGGGCCTGGTTCTCGAGGACCGAGTAGTCGATGCTCTTGCGGTTGAGCTCGGTCGCTTCGCGCTCGACCTGGGCGTACTGCGCGGCCAGCCGCTGCTCTTCCTGGAGCGCGCTCTCGTAGTCCTGGCGCACCGACTCGATCACCTTCGCCACCTCGGCCTGCAAGCGCGCCTTGGCATCGTCGATGGCCGCCGCCAGCTTCTTCATCTCGGGGTGGAGTTCCCCGTAGCGCTGGGAGAGCTCCCGGCGGTCCTGCTCGAGCTTCTGGAGCTCGAGCTTGACGCGCTGAATGGCGCCGTTCTGCGCGATGACCGGGTAGGTGTCGGCGGCCGGGTCGTCGCCGCGCAGCCCCTTGACCTGGTTGTAGAGGGTTTCTTTCTGGACGCGCAGCGCGCGGGCGCGCGAGGCCTGGTCGTTGAAGTAATTGAGCCGGTTCGCCACGACGTTAACGTCGCCGAGCGAGAGCGCGTTGTGCTGCTCGCGGTAGTTCGCGAGCGCCTGCTCGCTCTCCTGCACCTTGCGTTGCTGCTCGGCGATCTGGCCCGCGAGCCACTCGAGCGTCTTGCGGGTGGCCTCCTGCTTGAGCTCGAGGTTCTGCTCGACGTACATCTCGGCGAGCGTGTTCGCGGCGAGCGCGGCGAATTGCGCGTCCGGAAAAACGTAGGAGACGTTGACGATCTGACTGAGCGGCTCCGGCTCGA
>CAYZKQ010000012.1:0-8323 GCA_964478975.1 uncultured Vicinamibacterales bacterium
CGCTCGCGAGCGCGCCGGCCTCGCGCGCCGCCGCCTCGCCCTCGGCCAGCCCGGGCACCAGGCCGGCCCGCACCGGCTCGACCAGCGCGTCCCGCACCGCGCGGCCGAGCAGGTCGAGATCGCCGCGGTAGAGCGCGCTCACGAACGCCCCCACCGCAGCGAGGTTCGTCACGATCTGGTCGAGGGCGTACGTCCGCCGCCATACGAGGGCGCGCGCCTCCGCGGTCAGGACGGCCCGGTCCGGGTGCACGACCACCACAGCCAGGCCCGGCGGGACGGGAAGCGGCACCAGCTCGAGCGGGTCGTACCCGGCGATGAGGACGATGCCGCCGAGCAGGCACGGCCCGACGTTGTCGGCATGCCGCGCTCCGGACGCGACGCGCTCGCCGGCCAGCGCGCTCTCGACGAGGTCCGCCTCGCTCAGGGGCGAGCCGAAGAGCAGGTTCACGGCCACCGCCGCGCCCACACTGCTCGCCGCCGAGCCGCCCAGCCCGCTGCCGAGGGGGACGCCTTTGTGCACCGTCAGCCGGACGCCTGCGGCGGCGCGCCCGCCGCGACGCGCCCGGACGCGGTCCAGCGCCGCGGCGGCGGCGACGCTGGCCGCGTTGCGCGCCGGCTCGCGCGGCAGGCGCCCGCCGTCGCCCGTGACCTCCACGAGGGCGACCCCCGGGTCGTCGGCCGCCTCCGCCTCGATCAGGTCGCCGGGTTGATCGAGGGCGAGGCCCAGCACGTCGAACCCCGGACCCAGGTTCGACAGGCTGGCCGGAGCGAACACGCGCACGCGAGCAGGGGTCATGGAGCGGCGGCGCCCGGGGACTTGCGGCGCGCACCCCGGCCAGTCTACCGTATCGAGCACCCTCGGGGCGGGCCGCGCCTGGACGATGTCGCCGCCGGCGGCGACCGCGGGCCCGGACCCGGACCTCTCGGGGCGAGGAGGGAGGCCGCCGTGCCCAGGGCCACGCAGCTCACGCTCGAGCTCCCGAATCAGACCGGCACCCTCGCGCGGTTGTGCCGCGACCTCGCCCACGGCGGCGTCAATCTGCTCGCCCTGCTCGCGCCGGACGCCGGCGAAGGCCGGGGTGCGATCCGCCTGCTCGTCGCCAACCCCGAGGTGGCGCGCCGCGCCCTCGCGCGGGCCGGCTACCGGTTCGCGGCGGAAGACGTCCTGTTCGTCGAGATCAAGAACCGGCCCGGCGCCCTCGCGAAGACCGCCGAGAAGCTGCACCGCGCGAACATCGACATCCGCTACGCCTACGCGACGGCCTACGCCAAGGCGCAGAAGACCGCCGCCGTGATCGCGGTCGCGCCCGCCGACCTCGAGCGGGCCGAGCGCGTGCTGGGCCGTTGAGGGCGGGCCTGAACGGCCCGCCCGACAGATTGAGCTAAGACGCTCGCCCGACGTACACCGTGGGGAGGTTGCGGTCGCGCAAGAGCTTGTTGAACGCGGCCAGATCCTTCGCGATCGCCTCCTCCAACTGCCCGCTGAGCGCCGCGATCTGCTTCCTGAATTCCGCGTGGACCTCGCGGGCCTGCGACGTCGGCGCGTGGTCCGAGCTCGCGACCCCGTTGGCCAGATACGTGAGCTTCGAGACGAGCTTGGCCGGCCACCGCACCGTGTCCTGCCCCTGGCCCGTGAACTTCCGCTGGATCAAGTGGTCCTCCACCGCCAGCAGCTTCTGCTCCACCTCGTCGGCGGCGCGCCGCACGGCGGCGGCGTCCCGATCGCCCTCGACCAGCATCCGCACGTCGGCGAGCTGCTTCCGCGCGAGCTCGATCCGGTTGACCATGTCCACGACCGTCTCGAGGTCGCGCCGCACCTCCGTCAGGAACGCGACCTGCGCCTGGATGTCGGCCTCAGTCCCGGCCGAGTTCGGGTCCTTCCGGACCGTCAGGGGCTGGGTCCACTCGCGCCCCCCGACCTGAAGCTTCACGGTGTAGGTGCCCGGCGGCATCAGGATCGACATCGTCCCGCCCTCCGGCGCCGGCCGCCAGCCTTCCGGTCCCACCGTGATCTCCGGAGCGTACTCCGGGCTCGTGCGCAAGCGCAGCGGCCTGGACGACTCGCCGCGCAGGTCCCAGTAGACGCGGTTGAGGCCCGCCTGGCGCGGGCCGGTCAGGGTGCGCACGACCTGGCCCTTCGCGTCCAGGATCTGGATCCGCACGTCGCCCGCCGGCGCGCTTTTCAGCCAGTAGTTGATGGCCGCCCCGTAGGGAGGGTTCTGGCCGGCCGTCATGTCGATCGACGGCGCCGCCGGCGGCTCGGGGTTGCGGAACCGGTACGCCGGCCGCGGGGCGAACAGGTGCACGTCCGCGCTGCGCACCTGCGCGGTCAACTGCTGGAGCGGCGTGATGTCGTCGAGAATCCAGAAGCCGCGCCCGTAGGTCGCGATGACCAGGTCGTTGAAGTGCTCCTGCACCGTGATCCAGTACACCGGCGCGTGCGGCAGGTTGGCCTGCAGCGGCTGCCAGTTCTCGCCATCGTCGAAGGACACGTAGATGGCGTTCTCCGTGCCGAGATAGAGGAGCCCCCGGCGCACCGGGTCCTCCTTGATGCAGTGCACGTAGCTCAACATGCTCTTCGGGATGCCGTTCACGATGAGCTTCCACGTCTTGCCGTAGTCGGTCGTCTTGTAGGCGTACGGGTCGCGGTTGTTCACCTGGTGGAAATCGAACACGACGTAGGCGGTGCCCGCGTCGAAGCGCGACGGCTCGATGTTGTAGACCGTCCCGTCTGGCGGGAGACCCGGAATGTTCTTCGTCACGTTCGTCCAGGTCTTGCCGCCGTCGCGCGTCACCTGCACCTGCCCGTCGTTGGTGCCCGCCCAGATGAGCCCTTTCTGCACCCGCGACTCGGCGATCGCCAGGACGACGGGGTAGTACTCGACGCCGATGTTGTCCGGCGTGAGGCCGCCGGAGATCCCCTGCTTGCTCTTGTCGTTGAGCGTCAGGTCCGGGCTGATCACCTCCCAGCTCTCCCCGCCGTTGGTCGTCCGGTGGACGTACTGGCTGCCCGCGTAGAGCGTGTTCCGATCGTGCGGCGAGATGGCGAACGGCATCGTCCAGTTGAACCGGTACTTGACCTCGCCGGCTGGCCACCCGAGCGGGCTGTCGGGCCAGATCTCGACGTTGCGCGCGAGCCCCGTCCGCACGTCGTACTTCACCACGATGCCGCCCACGCTGCCCGAACCCGACGCCGTCGACCAGACGACCATCGGGTCCACCGGGTCGGGCGTCGCGAACCCGCTCTCGCCGCCGCCCACGCCGTGCCAGAGGCTCCGCGGAATGAGACCACCCTGCCCGCCACGGCCCCCGAGCCGGCTGGTGCTCGGGCCGCGGAACGACGGCCCGTCCTGCCGGTTGCCCATCACCCAGTACGGAATCTGGTTGTCAACCGTCACGTGATACATCTGCGCGATCGGCAACTGGATGCGGTTCCAGCTCCGCCCGTGCGTCGTCGAGATCGAGATGCCCCCGTCGTTGCCCACGATCATGCGGTCGGGGTCGGTGGGGTCGATCCACATGCTGTGGTTGTCGCCGCCCGGGCTGGCGCGACCGGTGAGCAGCCGGTTGGTCCGCCCTCCGTCATAGGTGACGGCGAAGGAGGCGGTCAGGAAATACACCTCGTCCGGGTCGGCGGGCGACACGGCCATGTGGAAGTAGTAGTGCGTCCGCCCGCCGAGGGTGCGGTCGTAGCTCGCCAGCTCCCACGTCTCGCCGCCGTCGTCCGACCGCCAGAGCTTGCCGCGGTCGGTCGGCTGGCCTTTCCAGGGGATGCCTTCACCCGTCTCGATGAGCGCGTAGATGCGGTCCGGGTTCGACGGTGCGATCGCCAGGGCGATCTTCCCGATCGGGCGCGTCGGCAAGCCGCGTCCGGTCAGCCTGGTCCACGTCAGCCCGCCGTCGGTCGAGCGATAGAGCCCGCTCGACGGTCCCCCGCTCTCGCGGCCCCACGTCTTGATGTCGAACTGCCACATGCCGGCGAACAGGACGCGGGGGTTCTTCGGATTCATCGCGAGATCGGAGCACCCCGTGTTCGGGTCGACGAACAGCACGCGCTGCCACGTCTTGCCCCCGTCGGCCGTCCGGAACACCCCCCGTTCCTCCGCGGGGCCGTAAGCGTGCCCGAGCGAGCAGGCGAGCACGATGTCCGGGTCGCGCGGGTCGATCACGATGCGGCCGAAACGGCCGTTTTTCTCGAGCCCCATCTTCGTCCACGTCTTGCCGGCGTCGGTGGACTTGTAAAGGCCGTCGCCGATGGAGATGTGGCTCCGGATGCATTGCTCGCCCGTGCCGACCCACACGATGTTCGGGTCGGAGGGCGCGACCGCGATGGCGCCGATCGACTGGGCGGTCTGACCGTCGAAGATGGGCTCCCAGTAGAGGCCGCCGTCGGTCGTCTTCCACACCCCGCCCGAGGCCGCCCCGGCGTAATACACGCGCGGATCGCCGGGGATCCCGACCACGGCGCTGACGCGGTTGCCGACCGGTCCGATGTGGCGCCAGCGCAGCCCACCGAACAGGTCGGGGGTCGCGGCCTGCTGGGCGAGCCCCGCCGGCAGCCACAGCAGGACCAGCAGAAGCGCCAGAACACCGAGCGCCCGAATCGAGAAGATGCGTCCGTTCCGCATGAGACGCCCTCCGTGCGAGTCGCAAGTCGGATGACGAAATGAGGAGGCCTGCCGCGAGCGCGGCCAATTATAATCTGGTCGCCCACGGAGGTGCAGGGATGCGGACGCGACGATGGATCGCGGTGCTCGGGACAGCCCTCGCGGCGGGTGCCTGGCTGGGGGAGGTACGGGGCGGCGGGGCGGAGGATTGCGCGGCGCCGGGTCAGGCGTCGACCCAGATGAGTTTCTTCATCACGAGCGTCGGGCTCGGCGACGGCGCCAACCTCGGCGGCCTCGCCGGCGCGGACCGCCACTGCCAGCGGCTCGCCGACGCCGCCGGCGTGACGGGGCGAACCTGGCGCGCCTACCTCAGCACGCAAGCGACCGATGCGGAACCGGCCGGCCACGCGCGCGACCGCATCGGCACAGGCCCCTGGTACAACGCCAAGGGCGTGAAGATCGCCGACAGCGTGGCGGATCTGCACAGCGAGCGGAACAACCTGACCAAGGAAACGGCGCTCACCGAGAAAGGCGAGGTCGTCAAGGGGCGCGGCGACACACCCAACACCCACGACATCCTCACCGGCTCGCAGCTCGATGGGACCGCGTTTCCGCCGGGCGACGACAAGACGTGCCAGAACTGGACGTCGAACGGGGCGGGCAGCGCGCAGGTCGGGCACCACGACCGCCAGGGCGGCGGCGAGAACCCCACCTCGTGGAATTCGGCGCACGGCTCGCGGGGCTGCAGCCAGGACAACCTGCGCGCCTCGGGCGGGGCCGGCTTGTTTTACTGCTTCGCGGTGCGATAGCGCACGGGTCGCGCCCGGGACGGCGGGGATTCCTGACCTGACGCGGGGCCCGACGAGGCCCGCCCTGCGCGCGCCGGACGGCCGCGGGCGGCGGGGCGATCCGCCCGGAGTACCCCGGGGTGACGGGATGGCCGGTCGCGGGTAAAATGAGCGGGTCCGCCTCTCTCGGAGGTCGTCCCCTCGATGCGCACACTCGCCTTCACGCTCAACGGCAAACCCACGCGCCTGACGGTCGACGAGACGCGCATGCTGCTCTGGGTCTTGCGCGACGACCTCGGCCTCACCGGAACCAAGTTCGGGTGCGGGCAGGCGCTCTGCGGCGCGTGCACCGTCGTCGTCAACGGCGAAGCCGTCCGGTCTTGCATCACGCCGGTGGGCGACGTCGACGGCAAGCGGGTCACGACGATCGAGGGCCTCGCGGCCGGCGGCCGGCTGCACCCGGTCCAGGAGGCCTTCGTCAAGCATCTGGGCTTTCAGTGCGGCTTTTGCACGCCCGGCATGATCATGGGCGCGTACGCGCTGCTGCTGAAGAACCCCAAGCCCACGCGCGCGGACATCGTGCGCGGGCTGAACGGCCATCTGTGCCGCTGCGGCGCGCACGTGCGCATCGTCCAGGCCGTGGAGACCGCCGCCACCGCAGGGGGCTCGCGATGACCCGATTCGACGACGAATTCGAAGTGCCGGAGGGGTGGGGCTTCGCCTTTACCGTCGACCGCCGCGAGTTCTTGAGGCTCACGGGCGCGGGCCTGCTCGTCATGATCGCCGTCGAGCCGCTGCTCGGCCGGCGCTCCGACGCCGCCGCGCTCCCGCAAGGCGGCCGGGGCGGCGGGTATCCCACCGACATCAACGCCTATCTGCACATCGGCGCCGACGGCAAGGTCCGGATCTTCGTCGGGAAGATCGAGATGGGGCAGGGCGTCATGACGTCGCTGCCGCAGCTCGCCGCCGAGGAGCTCGATGTGCCGCTCGACTCGGTCGACATCGTGATGGGCGACACGGACCTGTGCCCTTGGGACATGGGGACGTTCGGGTCCCTCAGCACGCGCCAGTTCGGTCCGGTGCTCCGGGCGGCCGCCGCCGAGGCGAAGGCGGTCCTCCTGCAGCTCGCTTCCGAGCGCCTCCAGGTGCCCGTCAGCGACCTGACCGTCGAGGCGGGTGCGGTCGTGCACCGGTCGGATCGCACGAAGCGGTTGACCTACGGGCAGTTGACGGAGGGGCGGCGCATCGAGCGCCGCCTCGAGGGCAAGCCGGCGCTCGAAGCGGCCTCCGCCTACACGATCGTGGGCCGCAGTACGCCGCGGCGCGACGCGGTCGAGAAGGTGACGGGCCAGGCCAAGTACGCCGGCGACATCGTCCCGCCCGGTGCGCTCCACGCGCGTATCCTCCGGCCGCCCGCGCACGGCGCCGTGCTCGAGAGCGTCGATACCTCGGCGGCGGAGAAGGTGCCGGGCGTCCGCGTCGTCCGGGACGGCGACCTCGTCGCGGTCCTGCACGAGCACCGTGACGAAGCCGACCGCGCCCTCGCCCTGGTGAAAGCCACTTTCAAGCCGTCGCCGTCGACCGTCACCGACCAGACGATCTTCGAGCACCTCGTGAAGACGGCGCCGGCCGGCGACACCGCCGCCGAAGGTGGGAGCGTGGCGGAAGGGGAGAAGCTGGCCGCCCGCGTCTTCGAGGAGACGTATTACAAGAGCTACGCCTCGCACGCCGCGATGGAGACGCACTCGGCGGTCGCCGCCGTCGAGAACGGCAAGGTGACCGTGTGGGCGAGCACCCAGACGCCGTTCCCGCTCAAGTCGCAGATCCAGCGCGCGCTCAACCTTCCGCCGGAGAAAGTGCGCGTCATCACGCCGTACGTGGGTGGTGGCTTCGGCGGCAAGAGCGCGTCGCAGCAGGCCATCGAGGCGGCCCGGCTCGCGATGGCGACGGGTCGGCCGGTCCGGGTCGTCTGGAGCCGCGAGGAGGAGTTCTTCTTCGATACCTTCGACCCCGCGGCCGTGATCACGATTCGCTCCGGCCTCGACGCGGCGCACAAAGTCGTGTTCTGGGATTACACCGTGATCGGCGCCGGCTCCCGGGGCGCGGCCCACTTCTACGACATCCCGCACCACCGCACGGTCGTGAAGGGCGGCTGGGGCGGCGGCAATCCCCCGGGGATGCATCCGTTCGCCGTCGGGCCGTGGCGGGCGCCGGGGGCCAACGCCAACGCCTTCGCCCGCGAGTCGCACGTCGACCACATGGCCGCGGCGGCCGGCGTCGACCCGGTCGAGTTCCGGTTGAAGCACCTCGCCGACGCGCGGATGCGCCGCGTGCTCGAAGCGGCGGCGGAGAAGTTCGGCTGGAAGCCGGGGCGCGCGCCGAGCGGCCGCGGCGTGGGCGTCGCCCTCGGCATCGACGCCGGCACCTACGTCGCCCTCATGGCCGAGGTGAAGGTCGACCGGGCGACCGGCCGGATCCAGGTCGTTCGGATCGTGGCCGCGCAGGACATGGGCCTGGTCGTCAATCCCGAGGGCGCCACCCAGCAGATGGAAGGCTGCCTCACGATGGGGCTGGGCTACGCGCTCGCCGAGGAGGTGCACTTCAAGAACGGGGCCGTGCTCGACACCAACTTCGACACCTACGAGCTGCCCCGGTTCACGTGGGTGCCGAAGATCGAGACCGTGATTCTCCCGTCGCCGGATCTGCCGGCGCAGGGTGGCGGGGAGCCGGCGATCGTCCCGATGGGGGCCGTGCTGGCCAACGCGGTCTTCGACGCGACCGGCGCGCGCGTGCGGCAGCTCCCCATGACCCCGGCGCGGGTGCGCGCGGCGCTCAAGACCGCCACCACGACGGCCGGGTGAGGCTCACCCCGCCCGCCGCCGGGCGGGGTCGCGCCGCGCCCGCCTGCGCTGAGACGATGCTAGGATG
>CAYZKQ010000012.1:8423-33327 GCA_964478975.1 uncultured Vicinamibacterales bacterium
CAAGGGCGCGCCATCCGGCCCGTTTCGGACGACCTGAGCCGTTACATTCCACCCGAGATCGGGCCGATCCGCAACCACCAGACGGACATTCCCCGAATCGCCCGCGATTCCCGGCTCACGGCTCGTATCGAGGCGGTGCTGCGCGAGGTGCCCACGCGCCACGAGCTCTATTGCCGCGATGCCAGGGACCTCGGCTTTCTCCCTGACCAGAGCGTGCACCTGGTGGTGACGTCTCCGCCGTACTGGACGCTCAAGGAATACCGGCGCATCGAGGGGCAGCTCGGGTACGTGCAGGATTACGACGCGTTCTTGGCCGAACTTGACCGGGTGTGGCGCCACTGCTTTCGAGTGCTCGTGCCTGGCGGACGTCTCGTCATCGTCGTGGGCGACGTCTGCCGCTCCCGGCGGCGCAACGGCGGCCGACACATGGTCGTGCCGCTCCACGCCTCTATTCAGGAACACTGTCGTGCGATCGGTTTCGACAACCTCGCGCCGATCATCTGGCACAAGATCGCCAACGCCGCCTACGAGGTCGAGGCCGGTGCGGGATTCTACGGCAAGCCCTACGAACCCAACGCCGTCGTGAAGAACGACATCGAGTTCATCCTGATGCAACGCAAGCCTGGTGGGTATCGCACCCCCTCGCTGGCGGCCCGGATTCTGAGCGTGATTCCCATCGAGCACCACAAGATCTGGTTCCAGCAGGTGTGGTCCGACCTTCCTGGAGCCTCGACGCGGGACCACCCGGCCCCCTTCCCGCTCGAGCTTGCCGAGCGGCTCATCCGGATGTTCAGCTTTGTGGGCGACACGGTGCTCGACCCGTTCGTGGGAACCGGAACGACGACGCTAGCGGCTTCCCGCCTCGGCCGTCACAGCATCGGCATCGAGCTGGATCCCCACTATTTCATGGTCTCCAAGCGACGCCTCTCGGAGCGCCCCGATTTTTTCTGCGCCGCGACGTTCACGTACCACGAAGCCGAGGCCGCGCGCGAATCAGCCTGAAGCGCACGAGGCACAACGCCCCCTCGGTGGAAACCTCGACACAGCGGCTGCCGCGGAGGTTCAGAAGCGGCGGAACGCCAGGCGGCCAAAGCGTACGTCGTAGAAGCGGGCGATTCTCGCGATGAAGGTGTCGTAGTGGTCTGGATCGCCGGGCTGTGGAGCGGGAGGGTCCGACCACAGCCGCACGTCGTGGAGATTGTCGCAGTCGATGATGATCGACGCGTACGCATCGAACCCTGTCGCGTGGATATCTTCGCGAATCGGTAGACCCCGCAGATGCTCAATGATGTTCCGCGCCGCGTGAGGTTGCTTGTGTTCGGACACCTGCAAGACGCCAGGGGTCCGCTGGCGGAGCGGCGAGACGAACGTCTGAGCGATGTTCACGACGGTGATCCCGGCGGCAATCGCGTCGTGTCGACCCGCGTGGACGATCTGGTGCGACGAACTCAACTCGTCGTAGACTCGCGGTCTTGACTTGCTGTGCTCGGTCATGACCGTCTTCGCCTCGCAGGCGACGTACACATCGCTGAGGCGACCTCGACGAATGCGCGCCCCTCCCGCCGGCGGGAGCGGGTCGGCCGCGGGTCCGATCGCCAGGTCGAGCGTCTTGGTCTTTCTCGACGTCGGCCACGTGAATCGACAGTTGATGTCGTAACAAACGACCCCTTGTGCTGCCTGGTGCCGGAGGCTCTCCGAGCGCTCCAGCAAGTCCACGACAATCTCTTCGCAGAGGGCGATCGAGTGAGCATCGCTCCGCGAGTGGTAGCGATACACGTGTCCGAGCTCGGGATCCTTGTGCTGATGGGCGGTCATCCACGCCGCGAACCGCAGGGGCGCCGTCATGACCGAAATATCGGTCGCCACGAGACGCGCCTTACCCCGACCCTGCCTCCAGGGGCGGTGATACCTTAGGCGAGCGCCATGATGACGGGTGTCCAGCCTCTGGGACGAACTGAGGTGCTGCAGGCGGGGCTCCTGTGCCAACGGCCGGGCGGTGCCCGCAGCTCCGGCCGAGAGCTCACACCAAGCGGTTCAGCGTGACGTCGATGGAACGCGTGTGTCCGCCCGCGTGCCGCCACGGGACCACCGTCGGGCTTCGGTCCAGTCGGAAGCGCTCGTCAGCCCCCGGCGCTTCAGGGTCCAGACCGCCGACACTGCGGATCCACGCACGCGTGCGCACCGCTCCAGGCGAGCACGCCCGCGCGAGGCGCTGGAGGTCGCCCGGGCCGTCCACATCGGCCCAGGGCGGCAGGAGCTCTACCGGCAGCCCGAGCGCCTGCGCCCGGTCCAGCGTCTGGCCCAGCACCGCAGGGGTGCTCCAGTCGACGCCGGCGAAGAGACCGCGGTGCGGCGCCTTGAGCCCGACGAGGGAGTAGCCACCGTCGAGCGCAGGCCCGATCACAACCCGGTCGCCCGGCCGCTCGACCGCATCGACCGCCCGCTGCACGATCGACGGCGGCAGGTCGGGCAGATCGGACCCTACGATCACGGCCGCCTCCGCGCCGAGGCGGAACAGGTCTTCGAAGGCACCCACCAGCCGCGCGCCGAGATCGCCGCTCCGCTGGGCGAGAACGTCCACCTCGGGACCCACGCTCGCCCGCACGTCCGAGCACGCCTCTGGCGGATCGCAGATGATGACGTGATCGACCCCGCGGACGGCGCGGAGGGCGTCGAGCGTGTCGTGAAAGAGCGCGACCCTGAGGGCGGCGTGCTGCGCGGCGCCGGCGCAGCCCAGAAGGCGGGTCTTGCCGGGCGCGGCCGGTGCCCGCGCCATCATCGCCACGGCGACCCGATGGCGGCGGAGGTAGCGCCGTGCCAAGGCAGCCGGCGAAGCGCCCAGGAAATAGCGCGCCACGAGCGACAGATTCCCGGCGGTCCGGCGGACCCACCCGTCCTCTTGCCACCGACGCGCCGCCGTGACGACAGCGAGGGGCGCGCGCAGGAGGCGGCCGCGGCGCCGGAGCCGCCGGACGAAGTCCACGTCCTCCATGAGGGGCACGTCGGCATACCCCCCCAGAGCCTCGAACACGTCGCGGCGCACGAACAGACCCTGGTCGCCGTACGGCAGTGCGAACAGCGCGACGCGCAGGCGCACGCCCAGCTCGATGAGGCGCGCGCGCCAGTCCGGGCTGTCGAGGGCGAAGCGAAAGCAGCCGCCGACCACATCGCGCCGGGCCTCGGCCTGATCGATAGCACCCAGCCAGCCGCCCGGCAGGCGGCAGTCGGCGTGGAGGAAGAGCAGCCAGCGTCCGCACGCGACCGCAGCCCCGGCGTTCATTTGCGAAGCCCGACCTCGCGGCGCGAGCACCCACCGCACGGCGGGATGCCTCGCCCGCAGCGTCTCGACCAGCGACACGTCCTCGCGCGGAAACGCCACGACGACCTCGGCGCGACCGTCCCACGGGAAACCGCGGAGCAGGGCATCGAGCGGCGCCTCGTCGCGGTGCCAGGCCGGCACGATCACCGACACCACCGGGACCCCGCCCGACCCGGGAGACCACGACTCGTGCCGGACGTCTGCTCGTGTCATGGGTGGCGTGGCCGCGGGTTTTCTCCCGGCGACCGTCGCGCCGGAAGGTATACTCGAACCGTCCCCAGAGAGCGCGCGGCCCGTCGGCCGGCGCGTCGCAGGCGGGGCGTCAGCGGAGCACGATGGACCACGAAAGTCACGACCTCGTCGACCGGCTGCTCGGCGGCGACGAGGCGGCGTTCGAAACGCTTGTACGGCGCTACCACAACCGCCTGCTCCGCCTGGCGCGTACCTTCGTGCGCACGGAGGCCCAGGCCGCCGACGTCGTGCAGGAAACCTGGCTGGCCGTGCTGCGGGCGCTCCCCGCGTTCGAGCGCCGATCCTCGATTCAGACCTGGATCTTCCGCATCCTGATGAACCGGGCGCGGACGCACGCCGCCCGAGAGGCTCGCCTCGTGGCGTTCGGCGAGGCCGACCCGGGCAGCGATCCCGACGCCACCGCTGAGCGGGAGTGGTTCGACGCATCGGGGCGCTGGCGCACCCCTCCGGCGCCATGGCCCTCGCTGGACCCGGAGCGCCTGGTGCTCAACGACGAGATCCGGCACCGGCTCGAAGCCGCCATCGACGCCCTCCCCCCGGGCCAGCGAGCCGTTGTGACGCTCCGGGACGTCGAAGGGCTGTCCGCCGACGAGGTCTGTAATCTCCTGGGCATCACGGAGACCAATCAGCGGGTGCTGCTCCACCGCGGCCGCACGCGGATCCGAGCGGCGCTCGCCGACCTGCTCGGGCGCCACGCGCCGTGAACGAGGACGCCGGATCATGTTGAGCTGCAAGGACGTCACCGCCCGGGCGACCGCCTTCCTGGAGCGCGACCTGTCGTGGTGGGAACGGCTCCAGATCCGCCTGCACCTGGCCATGTGCGCGGCATGCCGCCGGTACCTGGCACAGATGGCGGCCACTCGCGAGCTGCTGCGCCGGCTCGGCCGGAGACTCCGGGGCGACGACCCGATCGACCCCGCCCTGCGCGAGGCCTTCCGCGCGTGGCGCGACGAGTCGCGCCGCTCCTGAGCGAGCGCGACCGGCCGGCACGGGGCCGGGCGAATCTCCCCGCGCCTCACCGGCGCCAGCGGAAATACCGCTCGAGCCATCGCCGCAGCCCGGGGGTCAGGCGCGACCGCCGGTACTCGTCCCCCAGCTTCCGCAGAATCTCGGCCCGCGTCGGATAGGGGTGAATCGTCGCCGAGAGCGCCGCCGCCCCCAGCCCCGCCGTCATCGCGAGCGAGACCTCGCCGATGAGGTCGCCCGCGTGCGGCGCCACGATGGTCGCCCCGAGAATCCGCCCGCGCCAACCGTCCACGTGCAACCGCGCGAACCCCGGGCCGTCATCGTCGACGACGGCCCGGTCCACCTCGGCCAGGTCGACCTCGAACGTGCGCACGTCGAAGCCCGCCGCCCGCGCCTCCGCCTCGTAGAAACCGACGTGCGCGATCTCGGGGTCGGTGTACGTGCACCACGGGATGACGAGGGCGCTCGCCTTGCGCCGCCCGAAAAAGAGCGCGTTCTGGATCACGACCCTCGCCATGGCGTCGGCGGCGTGGGTGAATTTGAAGCGGGAGCAGACGTCGCCCGCCGCATAGACGCGCGGATTCGTCGTCTGCAGCCGGTCGTCCACCGTGATGCCCTCGCGCGTGGCGGCGACGCCGGCCGCCTCGAGGTCGAGCGCCTCGACGTTCGGCGCCCGGCCCACCGCGACCAGGATCTCGTCGGCCTCGACCGTCTCCGGACCGCGCCCGCGGTCGAACACCACCGCCTTGCCGCGCTCGACACGCTGGACGGCCACGATGCTCGCCCCGAGGTAGAGGCCGATGCGGTCCTGCGCGAACCGCTGCTCCAGCAGCGCCGCCGCAGCGGGATCCTCGCGGGGCAGGAGCCGGGGGTCGAGGCTCACGATCGCCACGCGGCTGCCGAACCGGGCAAAGGCCTGGCCCAGCTCGCACCCGATGGGGCCGGCGCCGATGACGGCGAGACGCTGCGGCAGCGAGGTCAGGCCGAACACCGTCTCGTTGGTGAGGAAGCCCGCCTCGGCGAGCCCCGGAATCGGCGGCGCTGTCGGACGCGCCCCCGTCGCGATCACGGCCCGCGAGAAGCGCAGGCGTCGGCCGTCGACCTCGACCGCGTCCGGCCCGACGAACCGGGCCGCGCCGATGAACACGTCGACCCCGAGATCGCGCAAGCGGCGGGCCGAGTCGTGTGGAGCGATGCGCGCCCGCCGCGCCCGCATCCGCGTCATGACGGCGGCGAAATCCTGCCCCGCGGGTCCGCCAGACGAGAGCCCGAAGGCGGCCGCCTCCCGCACCTCCCGCGCAGCCCGGGCCGCCCGGAGGATCGCCTTCGACGGGACGCACCCGTAGTTCAGGCAGTCGCCGCCCAGCAAGCGCTGCTCGATGAGCGCGACCCGCGCGCCGAGCCCCGCTGCACCGGCCGCCGAGACGAGCCCGGCCGTCCCCCCGCCGATCGCCACGAGGTTGTAGCGGCCGGCGGGAACCGGATTCACCCAGTCGGGCGGGCTCACGTGCCGGACGAGCGTCCGATCGTGCGGGTCGTCCGGCAGGATCCCGGGCAGGTCACGGCCGGCGAACGCCGCCGCCTCGGTGGCGAGGGGCCCGGCGGGCGTCATGACCTTGCCTCCCCGGCCGGCCGGCGGGTCCTCGAAGGTGAGGGCATGTTCGTTCTTTCTGGCCCCCAGGGTCATGGACCGGCCTCGGCGTCGAGGGCGAGCGCCGGGTCCGCTTCCCGCAACGAGCGATCGAGCGCGCGCCGGGCCGTTTTCGTCACGAGCCACGCCGCGGCCACGGTGGCCGCCAGGCCGCCCCAATAGAGCAGGCGGCTCGCGCTCGACTCTGGCCGGGCAACGCCCGCCGCCAGCTCCGTGGCGCTCGTCAGGAGTGAGCCGAGATAGACGTAGAGCACGGTGCCCGGCAGCATGCCCACCCACGACGCGATGGCGAAATCGCGCAGCCGCACCCGCGTGAGGCCGAGGGCGTAGTTCAGCAGCGTGAAGGGCACGAGCGGCGAGAGGCGGAGCAGCAGGACGATGCGGAACCCCTCGCGGCCGACGGCGCGATCGACGGCCGCAAACCGCGGCGCCCTGGCGATGCGGCGGGCGACCCACTCGCGCGCGGTGGTCCGGCCCAGCAAGAACGCGCAGGTGGCCGCGACCACGCTCACGGGTGACACCAGCGCGGTGCCGACCACGGGTCCATAAGCGAGGCCCGCCCCCAGCGTCAACAGCGACCCCGGCAGCATCATGACGGTCGCCGCGATATAGACGGCCGCGAAGACGAGGGCTCCAGGAACGCCGGCGCTCCGGACCCAGGCGACAAACGTCACGGCCCACTCCGCAACCGGGAATCGGACGGCGACAGCCGCGGCCGCCGCGCCGAGGACGAGCAGGACGATGACGCGACGAGTCCGAGTCAACGGGACCTCCGCACGCGAGACGTCGAGGCCTGTCTCCGGACGGCAGGCCGCCCCGCGCCGCGAGGCGGCAGAAATCGAGGCGGCCTGCACACGGTCCGGACCTCCACCGGGAGCGCTCGCGCCACCCCGGTCACTTCGTCGACCGGGCGACCTTGGGCCAGTTGGCGTCGGCCTTCGCGATTGTCCCGGCCGGGTCCTTTTCGAACATGGCCTTGGCGGCGGCGTTCGAGAAGAGATAGGTTCGGCCGTTGTGAACGACGAAGATCCTCGGGTCCGAGGTGAGCTTGACGCCCTGCGCGACGGCCGTGGCGCAGTAGCCGTCGTAGGCCGGGAGGTACTTCTCCGGCGCCGCGTCGAACATCTGCTTCGCCTCGGCATTGGTGAACAGGTACGTCTGGCCCTTGTACGTGCTCCGCTGGCCCGGGTCGCCCTTGACGGCGGTCTTCATCGCGAGGTAGGCCACAGGGCAGTAGCCGCCCAGGGCCGGGCTGTGGGCCGCTTGGCTCGACCCCGAGGCCTGACTCCGGGCCCACACCGAGCCGGCCGCCGCCGCGGCGATCAGGCCGAGCACGAGACTGACGGTGGCGATGGTCTTGCGCATGATCGTGTGTCCTCCTCGCGCGGCTTCTCGGCGCACCGCGACAATTGGGCGCGCCGTCAAGGTCGGGCGACCGCGCTCGCGCGACCCCTCCTGAGTCCTGCGAGGGATGCCGGCGTTACACCGACGCCCCGCGGCCGGCGTCCGGCAGAGTCGGATCACGGTGCGGTACCGCCTCGCGGCCAGGCGCGCGTCCACGCGGGCCGACGCCCGGAACCCTGTCTTGGAACTCTGTGACGAACCCAGAGGCGGAAAGACTGTGTCGTGAACCGGCGGAATCACCCGCTCGCGGACTCGGCGGGCGAGCCGGCTCGGAGAGGAGCACAGGCATGTCAGGTCTTCGCGTTCTCACCTTCGACACGGCGCCGGAAGCGGCCCGGCCCTCGCTGGAACAGGCACAGCGCGCGTTCGGCTTCGTCCCCAATCTCATCGGCGTCCTCGCCAACGCGCCCATCGCGGCGCGCGCCTACCTGGCGCTCAGCGAGATCTTCGGCTCCGGCACCCTGAGCGAGATCGAACGCCAGGTGGTCCTGCTCACCGTGAGCTTCACCCACGGATGCGAGTACTGCATGGCGGCGCACAGCACCGTTGCCCGCATGGTGCGCATGCCGGAGCCGGTGCTCGAGGCGCTCCGCGCGGGCCACCCGCTGCCGGACGATCGCCTCGAGACGCTGCGCCGCACGACGGCGGCCCTGGTCACCAACCGCGGCTGGATCTCTGATGCCGAGCGCCAGCGCTTCGCGGCCGCCGGGTACACGGCGGGCCAGCTCCTCGAGGTGGTTGTCGGCATCGCCCTCAAGACGCTGAGCAACTACACGAACCACCTCGCCTCGACGCCGGTTGATGCGGCGTTTGCGCCGAATGCCTGGCGTCAGATCGAGGTGGCCGACGCGAGCCGTCGAGGGTGAGCCTGGCCTCGCGGACCTCGTCTGACAGGCGCTCGACGTCGCGGCGCCCGCTGCAGCGCAGTTGAAGCCGCTGGCCGCCGCGATGGCGCCGGCGCCCGCGCAGAGGGCTCCCCACACCCTGGCCTGCTCGTCCGTCGCCGCCCGGCTGCCCACGAGCGTCGCCACCGCCTTGGCCACGTCGTTGGCGCCGTTGGCACACGCCAGCGCGGCCGTGGCGGCGACGACGAGCGCCGTCGCCGTCACGCCAGCGCTCCCGCGCAGCTCGAGCCCGCCCCGGCGGTGCAGCCGTAACAGTGCGGGCCGGTCGCGATGGGCTGGGCCGTGAGGAAGTCGACTCGATCCAGGTCCCAGATTGTGGAGACCCCCGAGCGGCGAGCGGCTCCGAGCGGCAGGTCCAGCATCAGGTTGAAGTCACAGTCGAAGAGCCGCCCGTCCCAGCCCACGCTCACGAGCGACCGGCACATCAGGCCGGGGACCGTCGCCGGATTGAAATGGTTCACCAGCAGGCTCATGTAGGCTTGGTGACGCTGCTCCCGTACGAGCATGGCCGCGAAGCGCCGGATCGGCATGTTGGTGATCGTGAGCAGGCGGTGGAACTCGATGCCGAAGAGCCGCGACAGCTCCTCCCGGTACTTCGCCTCGAGCGCGGCCTGGGGCGGCGGCAGGGATGGCCCGAGCGGGTTGTAGACGAGGTCGAGCTGCAGGGACGAGCCCGGCCGGCCGTATCCCAGCGCGTTGAGCCGCGAGAGCGCGTCGATGCTGCGGTCGAACGTGCCGCGCCCCCGCTGGCGATCGACGTTCTCGCGCTGGTAGCAGGGGAGGCTCGCGATCATGTGCACCCCGTGGGCGGCCAGAAACTCCGGCAGATCCTCGTAGCCCGGCTCGAAGAAGATGGTGAGATTGCAGCGGTCGATGACTTCGCGCCCCAGGCGCCGCGCCTCGGCAACCAGGTGGCGGAAGTGCGGATTCATCTCCGGCGCGCCGCCGGTGATGTCGAGGACGCCGAGCCCGGGGTTCGCCTCCAGCACCTCGATGACCCGCGCGGCCACCTCCGCCGGCATCCTCTCGGTGCGCTTCGGGCCGGCCTCGACATGACAATGATGGCAGGCGAGGTTGCACACTCTCCCGACGTTGACCTGGAGCGTCGTGGCGCGCACGCGGCGGAGCGGCGGGAGCCCGTGCCGGGCCAGCATCGACGAGAAGGCAGGCGCAGCCGGTGCCGGGCGGTCCGCCTGGGTGCGGTCCCGCGTCTGAACGGGCGCGCTCATCAGCAGCATCCTCCTTCCGGCGCGCAGGCCGGGCCCGCGGCGTCCGTGGTCGCGTCATAGCCGGCGCCCTTCGTCTCCCGCGGATGCCGGACGAGGGCGCCCTTCGCGCAGGGAAACGGCCGCGCGTCCTCCGGGGCCACGGGCACCCGCGGTTCGACCAGCTCGACGTGGGACCGGTAGGGTTCGGCCGCGAGAATCTTGAAGGTCTTCTCGCATACCGCCGTCCGCACGCCCCGCCTCAGCACGTGCCCGTCATCGTCGACGACCTCGCGGAACGGGCCCCGGTAGATGACCGCCTGCTTGTGATCGAGGCACGGACCGTCCTTGCCCTTGTAGGCCACGACCGTCACGCTGCGGAACTCGATGCCCTCGACCGTGCGCCACTGGCGGGACGCCCGCGCCGCGAGGGTGATGCCGTAGAAGCCCGCCTCCTCGAACGCCTGCAGGAACGCGTCCTCGCGCAGCGCGCCCGAGATGCAGCCGCTCCAGAGGTCGGGGTCGCGCTGGAGGCGGTCCGGGACGTCCTCGTCCGAGACGATGTCCGAGATCACGGCGCGGCCGCCGCGGCGGAGCACCCGGAAGATCTCCTGGAAGAGCCGCGGTTTGTCGGCCGGGCTCACCAGGTTGAGCACGCAGTTCGAGATGACAACGTCGACCGCGTCCGAGGGGACGAGCGGCTCTTCGGTCCTGAGCCGCGCCATCTCGCGCGACAGCCGTTCCACGTCAGCGGCCGAGCGGACAGGATGCCCCCGCAGCCAGGCGTCAAGCCGCTCGAGGTCCAGCGCGAGATCCTGGATCCGTCCCTTGCGGAACGACACGTTCGCGTACCCGATCCGGCGCGCCACGACCGGCGCGCTCCGCCGCGCGAGCGCGAGCATCTCGTCGTTCATGTCGACGCCGATGACCCGTCCCTCGGGCCCGACGATCTGGCTGGCGATGAAGCAGATCTTGCCGGACCCCGATCCCAGATCCAGCACCGTCTCGCCCGGCCGCAGATGGCGGCTGGGATCGCCGCACCCGTAGTCGCGCTCGAGGACCTCGTCGGGGATAGCAGCGAGCAGAGCCGGGTCGTACGAGGTAGGACAGCAGAGCGCCGCTTCGGGAGCCAGGGCGGCCCCGGAATAGCGGGAGCGGACCGCGGTCTCCACGTCGGGGATCTCCAGGTCGTTCACGAGACTCGCCTCCTCGCCAATCGGCCGGCCCCGGGCCGGGTCACAGGGTCCCGCCACTCGCCGGGCCCGGCGGGCCGGTCTCCTCGATTCCGCGGCTCGGCGCCGGCGGGTGGCTTCACCCAGGCCACCGGCAGCGCGCGGGCGCCGCGACGCGGGTCGTCCCTTAGACAATGCGGGCGGCGGCTTCGTTACAGCGACGCCCCCGTCCAGCTCGTTCAGGTTGTGCCACGGAGGGCGGTCCGGGGGGCTGATCTATGGAAGGCGTGCCTGCGGTCGGCCCGCGCACGTGACCGCGCGGCGCACGGGCGCCGCAGGGCAACCCGAGTCGAGACGGCTCCGGCGGGACCCGGCTCGACGCGCCGCGGCAGGTTCACACGAAGCGGTTCAGCGTGACGTCGATGTAGCGCGTGCGCCCGTCCGCCGGGCGCCACTGAACCAGGATCGGACTCTGGTAGGTCCCCTCGAGGATCGCTCCGCGCCCGGGCGTGTCCCGATCGGAGACGAGCAGATTGACCGACCGCTTCATCCGCAGAAACCGCTCGGCCGGCATCGCCATCGCCCGCGCGATCAGGCGCTCGAGCCGCGACTCGCTCAGCCCCAGGGCCTCGACGAGCTGGTTGAGCGCCCGCACGAGGTCGTACTTCGCGTAGTCCAGCGTCTTGGCGGGAATCGCCCGCGGGTTCTGCAGCGCGTGCCGGCTCTTCTCCGCCATGAACCGCAGCGGGTTGCGCAGCACCTCGACCAGGTCGTGCCGCATGAGCAGCGTCTCGTACTCGTTGATCGTCAGGCCCGCCTGGCGCTCGCCGGGCGCGAGCTCGAGGCGCAAGCGCCCCTTCGTCACCCCGTGCCGCGCGATGAGGTCCGCGAGCCGGTCATAGAGCCCCAGCCGCCGATCCTTCAAGTTGATCGAGTCGACCGGATGCCCCGACACCGGGACGGCCACGCGCACCCGCTCGACGGCGACCTCCCCGTGATACCCCACGACGGTCGTCTGGCGCCGCCGCGGCTCGCCTCCGTACACGCCGTCGAGGTCCACGAACGCGACGGGCTGGCCGGGCCGATTCCGATACGAGACGCACGTCCGCAGGCCGGCGGCCATGAACGTCAGGTGCGAATCCGCGTTCCGCGGCTCGACCCGCCGCTGCTCGCTCGTAAGCTCGACCCGCTCCTCGAGCGCGTCATGGCGGTAGCCGGCCCCCTCGGGAAACAAGGTCCGGAACGCGTCGATATACCCCTTCAGCCCCCGGTGATCCAGCCGCGCCGCCAGCCCCTGGTCGAGATACCCGGCCGTCGTGTGGAACGAACAATACAGGCAGCGCGGATACTGATCGAAGGCGTCGCCGTACGTCTCGGTCAGACGGGCGCGGACATCGATGGCGTCGAACCGGGCGCGCGGCCGCAGCTCGAGGCTCACTTCGAACGGGACGACCGACATACCTGACAGCCCGCTCCGCCTGCGCCTCCTACCGGGGGCGCCGGCCGGCGGCGGGCACCCGCGCAGCATAGCACATCGACTTTACAGCACAAAGAGCGCGCGCCCTACCGCCGGTCGAACGCTTCCTCGGCCTCCCGCGCACAGTCAGGACACACCGGCCCCCGGCGGTCCGCCGGCGACCGCAGCCGCAAGAACCGCTCGACGGGGCACCACGCCCCGTCGTCCTCGTTCCTGACCCGCTTGCACACGACGCAGACCGGAAGAAACCCTTCGAGCACCTCGACGCGGCGCTGGAGCGCCTCCCGCTGCACCGCCACTCGATCGACCAGGACGGCGAACAATCCCAGCACGATCATCCGGATGGCCGCGTTGATCGACGCCTCCCCCATCGTCCACGGCAAATCGCTCAGCGAGACCAGGTACAGCCGGCAGAGCGGCAGGACCAGGGCGAGCCCCAGCCCCCAGAGGCGGCCGTTGTACCACGCCGCCAGGCTGACCGGAAGGATGAACGCGGCGGGAAACTGGGTGATCGGTCCGAGGGCGTAATCGAGCGCCAGCACGAGCACGGACAGGCCGAGCCAGTACACCGCGTAGAGCGCCCGACCGCGACCGGCGCGAAAGCGATCCATCCCCTGCGCCCTTGCCTCGGAGATTCTAGGATCTTTCTGGCGCCCGCCGCGACAGCCCGCGCGGCCGGGCTATGATGCCTGTCGATGGCGTCGACCCGCGAGCTGCTCGAGTTCGCCCTCGACGCGGCCGCCGCCGCCGGGCGCCGCGCCCTCGAGTTCTACCGCGCCGGGGTCGCGGTCGACTGGAAACCGGACCGCTCGCCGGTCACCGCGGCGGACCGGGCCGCCGAGGCGCTGCTGCGCGCCGCCATCGAACGCCGGTTCCCGCACCACGCCATCGTGGGCGAAGAGTTCGGCGAGGCCGACCGCGATTCGTCGCACCGCTGGTTCATCGACCCGATCGACGGGACCCAGTCGTTCATTCGGGGCGTACCCCTGTGGGGCGTCCTCGTCGGCCTCGAGGTCAGGGGCGAGATGGTCGTGGGCGTCGCGCACCTGCCCGCCCTGGACGAGACGATCGCCGCGGCGAGCGGGTTGGGCTGCACCTGGAACGGCCGCCCGGCGCGCGTGTCTCCCGTCGAACGCCTGGACGAAGCGCTCCTCGCCTACACCGACGCCGCCGACCTCGGCCGGCGCCGGCCCGACGCCTGGGCCCGCCTCCAGCGCGCCACGAGGATCCAGCGCGGGTGGGGCGATTGCTACGGCCACTGCCTCGTGGCGACGGGGCGCGCCGACGTCATGCTCGACCCGGTCATGCACGCCTGGGACTGCGCGCCCTTTCTGCCCATCCTCCGCGAGGCCGGCGGCACGTTCACCGACTGGGACGGACGCCCCACGATTCACGGCGGCCACGCGATCAGCACCAACGGCCGGCTCTTCGCCGAGGTGATGGCGCTCGTCCGCGACGGCGGGGCGCGGTGACGCGTCCGCCCGACCGCGCCTCGCAGGCCCGACCGCGGACCCCGTGCACTACGCCGCGATCGCCAGGACGATCTTGCCCATCTGCTCGCCCTGGTCCATGCGCCGATGGGCGTCGGCCGCCCGCGCCAGCGGAAACACGGCGTCGATGACCGGCCGCAACCCGCCTTCGCCGAACAGGCGCAGCATGGCGGCGAACTCGTGCGGCGTGCCCATCGTGCTGCCGAGCACATTGAGCTGCTTCCAGAAGATGCGCCGCACCTCCACCGTGCTCGGCGACCCCGTCGTGGCGCCGAAGGTCACGAGTCGCCCGCCCGGGCGGACCAGCTCCAGCAGCTTCGCGAACGTCTCGCCGCCAGCGCTGTCGACGGCCACGTCGAAGCCACCGGGCACCGCGCCCAGGAGCGCCTTCGGCCACTCGGGGTCGCGGTAGTTCGCCCCGCCCTCGGCGCCGAGCGCGCGGGCGCGCTCGAGCTTCGCGTCGCTGCCCGAGGTGACGAAGACGCGCGCCCCCAGGTGGCGGGCGATCGCGAGCGCGAAGGTGGCCACGCCGCCGCCGATGCCCGTCACCAGCACCGTCTCGCCCGCCTGCACCCGCGCCCGCGTGACGAGCGCCCGGTACGCCGTCAAGCCCGCCAGCGGAATCGCGGCGCTTTCCTCCCACGAGAGGCCCGCGGGCTTGTCAAACAGGTGATCGGCCGGCACCTTGACGAACTCCGCGTAGGTCCCCGGGTCGGGCAGGCCGAGGATGCGCCAGCGTGGCCCCGGCGCCCGGTCGTCCGGGCCCCACTCGAGACTGGGGTTGATTACGACCGCGCGGCCGACCCACGCGCGATCGACCCCGCCGCCGACCGCCACGACCTCGCCCGCGCCGTCGGATCCCGGGATGACCGGCAGCGCGATCCCCGCGTACAGGCCGCGGCGGATCCAGGCGTCGCGATGATTGAGCGCCGCCGCGCGCAGCCGCACCACCGCCTCGCCCGCCCCGGCGACCGGGTCGGGCACCTCCTCGAGCTGAAGGACTTCGGGACCGCCGAGGCTCCTGATCACCACCGCTTTCATGAGCGCCATTATGGCATCGCGCGCGCCGCTCCCGCACGGCGCGGCTCGGAGATGGTAGAATCCCGCGGTTGGCCGTGGCTCCCCAACTCGACTGACGGAGGCGTCTCGGTGGATCTCGGGATTCAGGGCAAGCGCGCGCTCGTGCTCGCGGCCGGCGGCGGCCTGGGCTCGGCCGTCGCCACCGCCCTCGCGGCCGAGGGCGCGGACATCATGCTCACGGACTGGTACCAGGCGAGCCTCGACCAGGTGAAAGCCGACCTCGCCGCGCTCGCAACCGGGCGCGTCGAGGCCCACCTCTGCAACCTCTCGAAGGCCGACGAGGTCGACGCCCTCTGCGACGCGGCCCTCGCCGCCTTCGGGGGCATCGACATCCTGGTCAACATCACGGGCGGCCCGCCCTCCGGCTCGCTGCAGGTGGTGGACGACGAGACGTGGGTGCGGCAGTTCGAGGCGATGGTCCTCAGCGTGATCCGCGTCACCCGGCGCCTCCTGCCGGGCATGCGGGCGCGCAAGTGGGGTCGCATCCTGACGAGCACCTCCTCCGGCGTCGTCCAGCCCATTCCCAACCTCGGGATCTCGAACACGCTCCGCGCGTCCCTCGTGACCTGGTCGAAAACCCTCGCCAACGAGGTCGCCGCCGACGGGGTGACCGTCAACGTGCTCGTGCCGGGCCGCATCCACACGCGCCGCGTCGACGAGCTCGACCGTGCCGCTGCCGAGCGCCAGAACCGGCCGGTCGAGGACGTCGTGCGCGAGTCTCTCCAGGCCATCCCGATGGGCCGCTACGGCCGGCCCGACGAGTTCGCCAGCGTGGCCGCGTTTCTCGTGAGCGAGCGCGCCAGCTACGTCACCGGGTCCGTCATCCGGGTCGACGGCGGACTCATCAAGAGCGTCTGAGGCCGGGCTGCCTGCGCGGTCGCCGGGCCCGCGCGACGGCGGCTCCAGGACCTTTCGCCCCGCCGGTGCTATGCTTGTCCGCGCGAACCGGCCGGCCGCCTCGCGCCCCGAGGAACGGTGCCGGCCGGCCCAGACGATCTTTGGAGGCTTTGCCATGCGTCGCTTGTCCGCACGCACCCTGATCGCCCTGCTCGGCGGCGCGGCCCTCGGGGCCGCCCTGGCAACCGTTGCGAGCGTCGCGACCCGCGCGCAGGCCCCGACGGCCCAGGCGCCGTCGCGCGTCGAGCGCACGGTGTGGTACTTCTACCGCGTCAAGTGGGGCCACCAGGACGAGTTCCTGGACCTCTTCCAGAAGAACCACTACCCGGTCCTGAAGGCCCAGGTCGAGACCGGCCGGATCAAGGCGATCCACACCTACGTGCCGACCTACCACGGCGACGGGCGCGCCGATTGGACCTTCGCCGTCGCCATCACATACAAAGACACGGCGGCCATGATGGGGCCGTCGGGCGAAGAGGAGATCGTGCGGCGCCTGTACCCGGACCAGGTGACGTTCCGGAAGGAGGAACAGCGCCGCTTCGAGATCCTCGACGCCCACTGGGACGTGCCCCTGAACGAGATCGACCTGGACACGCGGAGGATGGTCACCCGCTGAGCGCGAGGGTGCCCGCCGCGGCGCGCGCATGAAGGCGCAACTGCTCACCTCCACCGGGCCTCTCGACCCCTCCCGGCTGCGGCTCGTCGCCCGGCCCATCCCGCCGGTCCAGCCCGGCCAGCTCCTCGTGCGCGTCTCGGCCTGCGGCGTTTGCCACACCGAGCTCGACGAGATCGAAGGCCGCCTGCCCGCGCGGCTGCCCGTCGTCCCCGGTCACCAAATCGTCGGGCGCGTCGAGCGCTGCGGCCCGGGGGTCGAACGCTTCCGCGAGGGCGACCGCGTGGGCGTCGCGTGGATCCACTGGGCGTGCGGGCGGTGCGAGGCGTGCCTGGCCGGCGACGAAAATTTGTGCCCGTGGGCGCGGTGGACCGGCAAGGACGTCGACGGCGGCTACGCCGAGTACACGGTCGTGCCGGAGGCGTTCGCCTACCCGATCCCGGAGCGCTTCACGGACGCCGAGGCGGCGCCGCTGCTCTGCGCCGGCGTCATCGGCTACCGGGCGCTGCGCCTCGCGCGCCTCGCCAACGGCCAGTCGCTCGCGCTCTACGGGTTCGGCGCCTCGGCCCACATCGTCATTCAGGCGGCGCGGCACCGGTTTCCCGACTCGCCGATCTTCGTCGTGACGCGCAGCGAGGCGCACCGGGAGCAGGCCAGGCGCCTCGGCGCGTCGTGGGTCGGCCCGCCCGGCGAGGCGCTGCCGCAGCCCGCCGACCGCGCCATCGACTTCACGCCGGTCGGGGCGACCATCCGGGACGCGCTCGCGCGGCTCGCCCCCGGCGGCCGCCTCGTGGTCAACGCGATCCGCAAGCGCGACCCGGTGCCGGAGCTGGACTACGCCACGCACCTCTGGCACGAGAAGGAGCTGAAGAGCACAGCCAACGTGACGCGGCGCGACGTCGAGGAGTTCCTGCCGCTCGCGGCCGAGATCCCCATCGTGCCCGAGGTCGAACCGTTTCGCCTGGAGGCGGCCTTCGAGGCCCTGGCGAAAGTCAAAGCCGGGGCCGTCGCCGGAGCCGCCGTGCTCGTCATGAACCGACCGGCGGGGCCCGCCGGTCGCTCGGGAGCGTGACGACGTGACGACCGAACCCCTCGCCGACGCCGCCCGCCGGACGCGCCGCCTCGACGTGAACGCCCGCTACGCGGGCCTCTCGACCCTCGTCCTCATGGAGAACGCCGGCCGCGGGGTCGCCGACGCGATCGTCGAGCGATACGGCCCCGGCCGCCGCGTGGCGGTCGTGTGCGGGCTCGGCAACAACGGCGGCGACGGCTTCGTCGCCGCCAGACACCTCCACGACCGCGCCGAGGTGACGGTCGTGCTCCTCGGTCCGCCGAAGGAGATCGCGACGCCGGAGGCCCGGACCAACTGGGAGATCCTCGAACGCACCGGCATCCGCCGCGTCGTGATCCGGGACTCGACCGAGCTCGCCGGCCACGACTTCGGCGCCTACGACGTCATCGTCGACGCGCTGCTCGGCACCGGCGCGAGCGGGGAGCCGCGCGAGCCGTACCGGTCGGCCGTCCGGGCGATGAACGCCAGCCGCGCGGCCAAGGTGGCGATCGACATCCCCACGGGGGCGGGGTCGGCGACGGCGGTCGCGGCGGCGCTCACCCTGAGCTTCCACTTTCCGAAGACTCCCGGCGCTGTCGTCCTTCCGCTCGGGGTGCCGGCCGACCTCGAGGCGCGCATCGGGCCGGGCGACGTCCAGGTGCTCGCCGGGCGGCCGCGCGACGCGCACAAGGGCCAGGCGGGCCGCGTGCTCATCGCCGGCGGCTCGCTGTTCTTCCGCGGCGCGCTGGAGTACGCGGCGAGGGCGGCCGCCGCCATCGTGGACCTGGTCTACCACTGCGCCCCGAAACCCTGCGAGGCGGTGGTCGCGCGGCTGCCCGAGCTCATCGGGTCGTGCCTCGAAGGCGACGTGCTCGGCGTCGGCCACCTCGACGAGATCAGGCGCCGCGTCGACGCCTACCGCTGCGACGCCGTGCTCATCGGCCCGGGGCTGGGGCTCGGGCCCGGCGCCGGCGTCGCGCCCGAGACCCGCGAGCTCGTGGTCCGCTTGATCCCGGCGCTCGCGCCGGTCAAGGTCGTGGTCGACGCCGACGGGTTGCAGGCTCTCGTCGGGCGCCTCGACGTCCTCGGCCCGCACGTCGTCCTGACACCGCACCGCGGCGAGTTCCGGATGCTGGCCGGCACCGATCCGACGGTGGACCAGGTCGCCGCCTTCGCGCGGGCGCACCGGTGCACCGTGGTGGTCAAGGGCCCCGTCGACATCGTGTCGGACGGCGCGCGCACGCGGGTCAACCACACCGGCAATCCCGGCATGGCGACCGGCGGCACCGGCGACGTGCTCGCCGGGGCGCTGCTCGGCTTCGCCGCCCGCCACGACTTGTTCGACGCCGCCTGCGCGGCGGCGTTCGTCACCGGGCTGGCGGGCGACTTTGTCCGGGAAGCTCAGGGCGAACACTTCACGGCCGGCGACGTCGCCTCGGCGCTCCCCGGCGCGATCCGCTGGGCGGAACAGTTCTGATCTGACGGGGCGCCGGGCCGGCGCGCGCCGCGGCGCCACGCGGGCCACGCCCGCCCCGCGGCGTCAGCGCCCGCCCCACTCGTTGATGATGGTTTCCCGCAGGTCGAACCCGAACGCGCGCTCGCTCACCACGATGATGGGCGGGCCCTGCAGGCGCTTGTACACCGCGCGCTTCATCAAACGGTAGGTCTCGTACACCAGGGCCTCGAAGCTCGCCGCGTCGTGCTTGTCGTAGACGGTCCGCCCGTCCGCGTCCGGCACAAACCGCTCCGGGTCGAGGGCGCGCCGGTTGAACGCCTCCACCAGCTCGCGGGGGCTGCACCGCTTCTCGAGCAGCTCGCCGACGAGGGGCGCCGTCACGGCGTAGTCGAACGGGTCGTACTGGCCTTCGCTCAGCTCGGCCGACGGCCGGAGGCGGAAGATCGCTTCCGGGATGACCTCGCGGCCGTGCCGCTCGTTGACGTGCCGCGCCACGCGGTAGACGTCCGTCTTGGAGAGGTCGCCGATGACCGCCAGCCCGCCCGCCATGTCGCCGTACAGGGTGGCGTAGCCCAGGGCGAACTCCGTCTCGTTGCCGCAGGCCACCAGCAGGCGGCCCGTATCGTTCGACTCCAGCATCATGAGGAGGCCACGGACGCGCGCCGCCAGATTCTCCCGCGACACCCCGCGGGCGATCGGGTGGGCGGCGGCCTCGAAGGTGCGCTCGGTCACGTCGACGATCGGCTGAATCGGAACCACGACGTAGCGCACCCCCAGGTTCCGGCACACCGCCTCGGCCTGCGCGCGGGTCTCCGCGCTGTTGACGCGCGACGGGAGGTTGTAGGCCACGACGCGCTCCGCCCCGAGGGCCGCCGCGGTCAGGGCGACGGCGAGGGCGGAATCGATGCCGCCCGACACCGGCACGACGGCGCCCGGGAACCCGCAGTGCCGGGCGTACTCCGCCAGGCTGAAGACGAGCGCGTCGTATACCTCGCGCTCGCGCGCCGGCGCGGGGAGCGCGACCCCGGCGCCCTGCGTGCCGGCAGGGTCGAACTCGACCAGCTCGACGACCTCGCGGAACTGCGGGCAGACGTGGACCAGCCGGCCGCGGGCGTCGTAGACGAGACTCTCGCCGTCGAAGGGGATCACGTTCTTCCCGTTGTCGCCCACCCCGACCGTGTTGACGTAGACGAACGGGACGCGGATGCGGGCCACGTGCCGCTCGATCAGGCGCGCCCGCTCCCGGCGCTTGCCCGGCACGAACGGCGAGGCGTTCAGGTTGAGCACCAGCTCCGCGCCCCGCTCGGCGAGCTCGGCGATCGGTTTGACCCGGTACGCCTCGTCCCACATGTCCTCGCAGATCGACACCCCGAGCCGGATCGGTCCCTCGCGCCCCTGGATCACGATGGGCCGGCGGTCGGCCGCCGGCGTGAAGTAGCGCTTGTCGTCGAAGTACCGGTAGCTCGGGAGCAGCGACTTGCGCGCGACCCCGAGCAGGCGCCCGTGCTGCGCGACCGCGGCGGCGTTGTACTTGCGCAGGCGCCCGTCCTCGTTGCGGGCGTCGGGGTCGTAGTCGACGAACCCGAAGACCGCCGCCGTCGCCCCCGTCTGGGCCGCCAGGCGATCGACCGCCGCGCGGTTGGCCGCGAGAAAATCCGGCTCCTCGATCTGGTCGCCGATGCAATAGCCCGTCACGACCATTTCGGGCGCGACGACCAGGTCGGCGCCGGCACGCGTCGCCTCGGCGATCGCCGCGGCGAGGCGCGCCTCGTTGCCCGCGATGTCGCCGCTCGTCGGGTTGAGCTGCGCGATCGCGATCCGCATCAGGCGCCCCCGCCCCGCCCGGCCTCGGCCGCCGGCCCGACGGGGGACAGCGGGACTTGCACGCAGAGGTTCATGGCCGGCCGGACCTCCTCGAACACCGCCAGCATCGCCTCGACGAGATCGGCGCCGCTCATCCGAGCCACCGCCGCCTCGTCCAGCGGATAGTAGAGCTGGAACCCGCACCACGCGCCGGCCGGGCTCCGCACGAGCAGGCGGCGCAGGGTCGCCGGTCCCGGCAGCGTGCGTCTGGAAAACTCGTGCGGCGCCGACCAGCTCCCCGCATGCACCCGAAAGCCGTCGCGCGCGAGCCGCCGCAGCTCGCGCCCGAGCCGGCCGCGCGGCGTGAGGGCCGCCAGCAAGCGGTGCCAATCCCAGTCCGACCGCAGCCGGCACGCCGCCCACCCGGCCGGAGCGCGGAGATACCCGCGCTCGACCTGCAGGCCGCACTTGAAGAGCCGATCCTCGGTGTCGATCATGACGAAGAACTTCGAACACCCGAAGCTCGCCCCGCTCGACAGCGGCTTTGCGTCTCGGTTGGGCCGGTTCAAAAAGCCGATCCAGACCCAGTACACACCCCGACCCCAGCGCTCGATCAGGAACGGCTGCCCGTAGGCCGCCTCGAGCGCCGACTTCAAGATGCGCGTCAGGCGCTGGTGAGGCTCCAGCCGCCCGACGCGGATGCCCCGGGCGAAATCGAGAAACTCGGGCCGAAAGCCGAGAGCCGCTCTGGCCCAGCCCCACGCCTCCCCCGGGACGGCGCTCCCCGCCGATCGCCCCGACCGGGTCGAACGCGGGGCCGGGCTGGAACCCGCCACCATCACTCGCCGCCCAGGCCGGCCCGGATCTTCTCGATCTTCCGGTCCCGCTCCGCCACGAGCCGCTCCCGTTCGCGCCGGTAGGCCTCCTCGAGCTTCGCGCGCTCCTCCGGGTCGAGCGTCCGGCGCAGCGCCGACTGGTGCAGAACCTCCTCCTGGGCGAGCTTCGCCTCGTAGTACTTGCGCACCTCGGCGATCTGCGCTTTCTGCTCGTCGGTGAGCGGGGCGGAGGTGACGCCTTCTTCGGCGTCCTTCCGGCGCAGCCGCTCCATGGCCAGCTCGTACGCGCTCTTCAGCTCCCCCATGACGCGACCCCCGAGACCTACGTATGAATCTCCACCACGTCGCCCTCGGCGAGCACGTGGTCCTTGTGCACGGTCGCTCCGTCGAACGCGCTCGGGCCCCAGACGCGGGCGAACGTCATGGCGGCCGCGAGGTCCTTGTGGATGCGCGCCGCGAGGTCGCCCACCGTCGCCCCCCGGGGCAGCGTGAACGGGGCCGAGCGGTCCGCCGGCTTGCCAGGCTCTTTCGTGTACACGCGGACGATGTCGAACGCCGCGAACGTCGCGCGCTTGAGCGCCTCCACACCGGCGCCGGTGGCCGCCGACACCCCGACGAGCGGCCAGCGTCGGTCGAGCAGTTCGTCGAGCGCCTCGACCGCCCCCGCCGCCTCCGGCCGATCCAGCTTCGTCAGGACCACCAGGGCTTCGCACTCGTGCCGCACCTCCGGGTCGCTCGGCAGCCGCGCCCGCGCGGCCGGCTGGAGCCCGAGGTGGTGCGCGCGCAACACGTCCCGCACGTCATCCCACCCTTCCAGCGGCGCCGTGCCCTCAACCACCACCCAGACCAGGTCCGCGGCGCGGACCAGGTCGAAGACCCAGGGGTCCACGTGCGCCGACGAGACCGGCGGCAGGTCGACGAGCTGGAACGCAATGTCTTCGAACGGCATCATGCCCGGCGTCGGCTCGCGGGTGCTGAACGGATAGTCGGCCACCACCGGCGTCGCGCGCGTCAAGGCCGCCACGAGCGCCGACTTCCCACTGTTCGGCGGCCCGACCAGCGCGACCTGGCCGGCGCCCTCCCGGGGGACGGTGCGGCCCTGACTGCTCTTGGGCCCCCGCTTCGGCTCCCGGCGGAGCTTGGCGAGCCGCGCCTTCAGGTCACCCTGCAGCCCGTCGGTCCCCTTGTGCTTGGGGATGACGCGCAGCATCTCCTCGAGCGCGGCGATCTTCTCCTCGGTCGTCTTCGCCGCGCGGTAGCGGGCTTCGGCACGGTGATACTCGGGCGTCAGGTTCGCCGGCATGGCGCCGGACCCCGCACGGGCTCGCTCACCCAGCTTGCCAGACGCCCCGCGGCGGTCGCAAGGGCGGCCGGCGTCCGGGGCGCCGCGCCCCTTACCCTTGCGGTCGGCGGTCCCGCTCCGCCGGTCGCGCTCCCGGCGGCGCCGTCCGGTCGCGCCCGGCCTGCCGCGCGCCGTAGAGGAGCGTCCCAACGAAGCCGCCCCAGGTGAGGCTGCACAGTACGATCATCATGATCCACGTCGCCCGACTCACGCGTCCTCCTCGACGTCCTCGACGGCCGACCGCGTGCTGGCCGCGGCGAGGCGGCGGTTGAGCGCCACGAGCACGACCAGGGCGAGGCCCCACTGCACCAGACACGTCCCGACGCTGTAGACGTGGAACGGATGCCACCACCCCGCGGGGTCGTACACCGTCGCCGCCTGATACATCCACCAGCCGAACATCAGGACGAACTCGAGGGGGATGAGCACCCGCACGGCCACGTCGTACAGCCAGGTGGCCCGCAGCCCGCCCGGCGCGATGTTGACGTAGCGCGCCTTGAACGTCGCCACGCCGATGCGCGTGGCGGCGAACGCGATGAACAGGCCGCTCATCATCAAGGCCAGGCCCCACACCCAGTCCTGATTCTCGAAGACGCGCTGGCTGAGCGCCGACGGCAACCCGAGCACGATCACGGCCGCCGTCACGCCGGCGACCGCGCGCCGCCGGAAGACGCCCGCGTCCATCAGGACGCGCGTCGCCAGCTCCACCATCGCGATGAGCGAGGACAGCGCCGCGAAAAACAGTGCCAGGAAAAACAGCGCCAGAAACACCCGGCCGCCCGGCACGTGGGCGAACAACTGCGGGATCCAGATGAACATCAACCCCGTATTGCCCGACCCCATGACGCCGAGCGCCTGCTCGGTCGGCAGCAGCGAAAACACGACGGGCAGCACCGCCATGCCGGCGAGCAGCGACGCCGAATTGTCGCCGAACCCGATCGTCGTCGAGTGCAGCACGATGTCCTCGCGGCGCCGGACGTAAATGCCGTAGGTCAGGATGAGCCCCCAGCCCGCCCCCGTCGACCACGCCGACTGCGTCAGCGCCTCGAGCCACGTCCGGTAGTGCCCGAGCGCGCTCAGGTCGGGGTCGAACAGAAACTCCAGCCCTCGCCCGGCCCCCGGGAGCGTCACGGAGCGCACGGCCGCCACGACGAGCAGCGCGAACAGCGCCGGAATGAGCACGCGGTTGGCCGCCTCGATCCCCCGCACGACGCCGCGCTGGATGATCCAGGCGCTCGTGAGCGCCGCCACCACGTGGAAGAGGACCGGTTGCCACCGGCTCGCCAGAAAGCGTTCCCAGTATGCCTCCGCCCCCGCCCCGTGGAGCCCGCCGGTCGCCGCCGCGAGGAAATACTTGAGCGTCCATCCCGTCACGACCGAGTAGTAGAAGAGAATCATCACGGTCGTGAGGGCGACGAACCCGCCCATCCACGCGTAGCGGGGCCCGACCAGCGTCGCGAACGTCCCCACCACGCCCCGGCGCGCGCCGCGCCCGAGCCCGAACTCGGTGATCAGGAGCGGAATCGACCAGATGAACAGAAACAGCGTCCACGGGATGAGAAACGCCGCCCCGCCATTCTGCGCGGCGATCCGCGGGAAGCGCCACATGTTGCCCGTGCCCACCGCCATGCCCAGACCCGCCAAGACGATGCCCCATCGGCTGGTGAACGTCTCGCCTCGCGCCATGCTCCGCTGTCCCTCCTCGCTTCCCACCTCACGCCCCAGGCCGCGGCCGCACCCGCCGTCAGCTCGACGGCAGATGGTCCTCGAATTCCTCCCACTCCCACTCGTTCCACCACTCGCGCTCGACGCCGCCGCACCGCTCGCCGAACGCGGGGCACACCACACAGCCGTCGCCGCGGATGATCGACGGGTCGGCGGCCGGCGGATAGCGGGCCGCGAGCGCCCGCCCGGCGGCTTCGGCCGCCCGCTCCGCCGCCGTCATGGCGCGCGAGGGCAGCTCGCGGACGCCGTGCTTCTTCAGG
>CAYZKQ010000013.1:0-33287 GCA_964478975.1 uncultured Vicinamibacterales bacterium
GCCGCGCGCCTCCGGCGGGTCGGCGGTCCGCCCGAGCGCGCCGGCACGCGCCGCTTCCGCGCGCCGCGGCCCCGCGCCGGACGGCTCGACGACTTCCGGCACGCGCCACAACAACACCACGACCAGCACGCCGGGGATCAGGGTCAGGGCGAACAGCGTCCGCAGTCCCTCCGGGAACCAGAAGAGGAACGCCGAGGCGGCGAGTGGACCGGCCACCGCGCCGGCGTGGTCCATGGCGCGGTTGAAGCCGAAGACCCGCCCCCGTGCCTCGGGCGGCGAGAGCGCGGCCAGCATGGCGTCGCGCGGCGCCCCGCGGATGCCCTTGCCGAGCCGGT
Source organism: uncultured Vicinamibacterales bacterium (assembly GCA_964478975.1). Classification (GTDB taxonomy): domain Bacteria; phylum Acidobacteriota; class Vicinamibacteria; order Vicinamibacterales; family JAHECP01; genus CAYZKQ01. Next base: position 336 of record CAYZKQ010000013.1, read on the forward strand.
CGACGAACCGGAGAAGCAACACCTGCGGCCACGCGGTCACAACCGCCATGAGCGGGCGGACGGCGCTCGAGAGCGTGTAGCCCGCCAGCACGAGCGGCTTCCTGACCCGCCAGCGGTCGGAGAGCCGGCCCGCGGCGAGCTTGAGGAGACTGTTGGCGGCCTCGGCGACGCCTTCGATGAGGCCCAGCGCGAGCGCACCGGCCCCGAGCACGCGCGAGAGAAACGCCGGGAGGAGCGGATAGATCGCCTCGCTCGCCAGGTCGGTCAGGAAACTGACCCAGCCGAGCAGCCAGACCGGACGCGAGAAGACCGCCCCGGTCGCTTCCGCACGCGGCGCGCGCATGCCGCCAGTGTAATGCAGACGTGGCACTATAATCGGTGCATTGTCCGACCCCTTCGACGCGGTACTCATGATGTCGTTCGGCGGCCCCCAGGGCCCGTCCGATGTCCGTCCGTTCCTCGCCAATGTGCTGCGCGGGCGGCGCGTCCCACCCGAACGCGTCGAAGCGGTGGTGCGCCACTACGAGCATTTCGGGGGCGTGTCGCCCATCACGGCGCTCACGATGCAGCAGGCGTCGGCGCTGGCCGACCAGCTCCGCCGCCAGGGCTTGCCGTTGCCGGTGTTCGTCGGCATGCGCCACTGGCATCCGCTGCTGGATGATGTGCTGGACCGGATGGCGCAGGCTGGCCATCGCCGGGCGGTCGGCCTCGTCATGGCGGCGCAGCGAAGCGACTCGAGCTGCTTGCAGTACCGCCGGCACGTGGGCGCGGCGCGGGAGGCGTTGCGCCGCCGCGGGCGCCCGGACGTGTGCGTCACGTTCGTGGAGGACTGGCATACCCACCCGGGACTCGTCGAGGCGCTGGCGGATCACGTGCGCGAAGCGGTCGAGCAGTTGCCGCCGCCGCGACGAGCCCAGGCCCGCCTGGTCTTCACCGCGCACAGCATTCCCGTGGCGATGGCCGACGCCTATCCCTATCGGCGGCAGTTGGAGGACGGGGCGGCGCTCGTGGCCGCGCGGGCGGGCTTCGACACGTGGGCGCTCGTGTACCAGAGCCGGAGCGGACGGCCCGACGATCCCTGGCTCGAGCCCGATATCTGCGAGTACCTGCGGGCCGAGCGGCCCCGCGGCCTCGAGGCGGTCGTCGTCTGCCCGCTCGGGTTCACGTGCGATCATCTCGAGGTGCTCTACGATCTGGACCTGCAGGCCATGGCGGTCGCGCGGGAGCTGGGCTTGAGCATGGTGCGGGCACGCACGCCGGGCGTGCATCCGCGGTTCATCGACGCTCTGGCTGACGTGGTCCGGCGCACTTACCAGCGCTACGCGCGAGGCCGACCGCTCCCCCTGGTTCCCGCCGGCGCCGAGCCGGAATCGAGGAGGCCGCACGATGCCTGACGATCGCGAGGCGCCCGCGCCAGAACCGCCGGCATCCGCCCGCGCCGCCGATCGAGTCGACCGGCGGATCCGGTTCATCCAGCGGCAGATGGTGTTGGCCCGGGACGCGGTCAACGTCCGCTTCGCGGGCCGCCGCCCGGAGGGCACCGGACCACCCAACCGCCACGGGTTGCCCAGCCTGCCCGTGGGGCAGCGCGAGGTGAAGAACTGGCCGGTGCTCGACCTGGGCCACGTGCCTGTCATTCCGCTTGCGCAATGGCGGCTCGAGGTCGGCGGGCTCGTGGCGCGGCCGATCAGTTTGAGTTGGGAGGACTTCATGGCGCTTCCGCAGGTCGACGACGTCAGCGACTTTCACTGCGTGACGGGGTGGAGCCGCCTCAACAACCACTGGCGGGGCGTCCGGTTCCGCACCATCGCTGAACTGGCCGAGCCGCGCGAGGAAGCCCGTTTCGTCCTGTGTACCGCTTACGACATCGCGCCCGGACTCGGCATCCCCTACACGACCAATCTGCCTCTCGGGCGCGCCCTCGAAGACGATGTCCTCCTGGTACACACCTGGGAAGGGCGGCCCCTTCCGGTCGAACACGGAGGTCCCGTCCGGATGATCACGCCGAGGCTTTACGCGTGGAAGGGCGCGAAGTGGATCCGGCGAATCGACTTTCTGGCGGAGGATCGGAAGGGGTTCTGGGAAGTCCGCGGGTACTCCAACACCGCCGAGCCGTGGTTCAACGATCGGTATTCGGAGTGACGGTGGGCCGGCCGCGCGGCCGAGCCGACTGAGGCCCGAGCGGCGGCGTCCAAATGACCAGCACCGGGAGGGGGTATGCAGGCGCGCAGGAGCCTCGCGATCGCGTTGGGCGTGGCGGTCGTTTTGACGTCGCTGGCGGCGCAAAGCCCTCCCCCGTCCCCGAGCCAGACCCCGCCGCGCCTGCCGGCGCGCGACGCCCCCTCGGCGGAACCGACCGGCAAGGGCGTGATCGCCGGGCGGGTGGTCGGGGCCGACACCGGCGCGCCGTTGCGGCGGGCGCAGGTGCGCTTGTCGTCTGCGGAGCTGCGGGGCGGGCGCGTGGCCATGACGGACGGGGACGGGCGCTACGAATTCCGCGACCTGCCCGCCGGCCGCTATCAGGTGAGCGCCAGCAAGGCGGGGTACGTCTCGATTCAGTACGGCCAGCGACGGGCCTTCGAGCAGGGGCGTCCGATCGAACTCCGCGAGGCGCAAGTGATCGACCGGGCGGATCTGGTCTTGCCCCGCGGCAGCGCGATCACGGGTCGGGTGCTGGACGAGTTCGGAGAGCCGGTCGCCGAGGCGGCCGTGCAGGCCCTTCGGTACGAGTACGTCGGCGGCCGCCGCCAGCTCGTCCCGACGGGGCGCGTCGGTCAGAGCAACGACCTCGGCCAGTACCGGATTTACGGCCTGCCTCCGGGCGAGTACTACGTGAGCGCCTCCGTGCGCGAGCCGGTGGTGCTGGGTCTGGACCCGGCGATCGGGCCGCCGGGAACGCGTCCCGAGAGCTCGTCGTACGCCCCGACCTATTACCCGGGCACCGCCAACGTCGCGGACGCCCAGCGCCTGACCATCGACATCGGCCAGGAAGCCGCGGGGGTGGATTTCGCGCTCCTCTCGGTCCGGACGGCGCGCGTCTCGGGAGTGGCGCTCGACTCGGACGGACGGCCGGCGGCGGGGGCGCTCGTGGTCCTCGCGCCGCGCGACCCGGACAATGTCGGGCTGCGCTCCCTCCTCACCGCCGCGGCGCGCGTCGGAGCTGACGGCAGTTTCGTGCTGCCGAGCGTCATCCCCGGCGAGTATCTCCTCCAGGTCCGGACCGGCGGGGCGGTGGCCGTGACGGTGACGGCGGGGGCCGGCACCGTCGTGATCGCCACCGCCGTCGCCCCTCCGCCGCCCGGTCCGCCCGTCGCCGACGCGTCCCGGCGGGAGCCCGAGTTCGCCATGATGCCCATCACGGTGAGCACCCAGGACATCGCCGGCTTGACGCTCGTGACGCACAAAGGGGGACGCCTGACCGGGCGCGTGGTGTTCGAAGACGGTGCGGCGCCGGACCGCTCGCGCTGGTCGAGCCTGCGGGTCGGGGCGCAGCCGGTCGACTTCGAGGTCACGATCGGCGGGGCGCTGCCCGCGGTCGTGCAGGAGGACGGTGCGTTCGAGCTGCGCGGCCTCGCCGGCCGCGTCCTCGTGCGGCCGGTCGGGCTGCCCGAGGGGTGGAGCTTGAAAGCCGTCGAGTACGCCGGGCAGGACATCACCGACACGCCGATCGAGTTCAAGAGTACCGAGGAAGCCACCGGGGTGCGCCTCGTGTTGAGCGCCCTGTCGACGACGGTCACGGGCGTCGTGACGAACGACCGCGGCCAACCGGTCACGGAGTACACGGTCGTGCTCTTCGCGGCCGACAGCACGAGGTGGACACCGCCTTCCCGGTTCATCGCCGTCGGGCGGCCCGACCAGGAAGGCCGGTACAAAGTGACGGGTCTGCCGCCGGGCGAGTACCTGGGCGTCGCGCTCGAGTACCTTCAGCCGGGCGAGTGGACCGACCCGGCGGTGCTCGAACGTCTGCGATCCCGAGCCACGCCGTTCCGGCTGGCGCCGGGAGGGACGCAGGTGCTCGACCTCCGCCTCCAGGCTTACTGAGCTCCAGGCTACTGAGCCGGGTCTCGACCCGCCGGCTGGACCTCTGCGTGCGGCAGCTCCGGCACGCCGGCCTGCTCCTCGCGGAGCAGGCGCTTGGCGGGGTCGTCCTCCGCGGCGGCCGGGCGCTGCGGGGCGCGCGCCGCCTGGCGCCGCGCCACCAGAAACGCGACGGTGAAGATCACCACGATCAGGGAGAGGGAGAACCAGGTGGGCACCGCGAACGGGAGGAAGTGCCGCTGGTGACCGTACTCGATGATCAACTTGATGCCGACCCAGGCGATGATGATGAAAGCGCCGTCGACGAGCCCCGGGTAGCGCTCGATGATCGTCAGGAACTGGCCGATCACAAGCCGCATGGCGATGACGCCGAGGATCCCGCCGGTCACCACCACCCACAGCTTCGGCGACATCGCGACGGCCACGATGATCGAATCGATCGCGAAGACGATGTCGGTGAGCTCCACCTTGACGACCGTCGCCCAGAACGGCGGCAGGCCCCGCCACCCGCGTGCCGGCCGGATCGCCCGGCGGTCGGCGACGTCCCCGCTCCGGAAGAAGTGCTTGTAGCTGAGATACAGGAGATAGAGGGCGCCGGCGAGCTTCACCCAGGCGAGGCGGATGAGGTGCACGGCCGTCAGGATGGCGAGGATGCGGAAAGCGAACGCGCCGGCGATGCCGTACCGCAACGCCTGCCGCTGCTGCCGCCGCGGCAGCCCGAGGACGAGCACGGCCAGCACCAAAGCGTTGTCCGCGCTCAACAGGCCTTCCAGGATGACGAGCAGGCCGATCGTGATGAAGTCGGTGAGGTGGACGTCCACAGTCGCGGCTCGAGTCCTCTGCGCCCCGGGCCGGGCCGGCGCCGGCAGGCGCACCGGGCTCCGGACCCGTGACGCTTCAGTATGACTCGAATCCCCGTCCGGGGTCACGTCGGCAGCCCGCGGCGCTTGACACGATCCGTATCAATCCCTACATTTAGATCGACGCAAGGTCGGGCAGGCGATGGCGGATCGGGAGTTCTATCTCATCAGCATGGCGGCCCGGATGCTGGGGCTGCACCCGCAGACGCTCCGGAAGTACGAGCGCCTGGGGCTCGTCCAACCGTCACGCCGCCTCGGGAGCATGCGGCTGTACTCGCGCGCCGAACTGGAGCGCCTGCGTCTCATCAAGCACCTGGTCGACGACGCGGGCGTGAACCTGGCGGGTGTCCAGCGGCTGCTCTCGGTCGCCGACGCGCTGCAGCGGATCCGGCCGCTCATGCGGGACGACGCGGTGCCGCGCGCCGAGGCCCGGCGCCGCCTCGCGCAGGAGATCGAGCGCCTCTGGCAGTTGCTCGGGATGTAGGCGCGCCATGGAATTCAAGGATTACTACGCGACGCTCGGCGTCGCGAAGAACGCCACCGACAAAGAGATCAAGCAGGCGTACCGCCGCCTCGCGCGCAAGTACCATCCCGACGTCAACCCCGGCGACAAGGCGGCGGAAGCGCGCTTCAAGGAGATCAACGAGGCCTACGAGGTCCTGAGCGACCCCGAGAAGCGCAAGCGCTACGACGAGCTGGGCGCCAACTGGCGGCTCTACGAGCAGGCGCAGGCGGCCGGCCAGGGATTCGACGCGGGGTGGCCCTTCGGGGGTGCGTGGCGCGTGGACTTCGGGGGCGAGGGCGGCGGGTTCCGGACCGTGCATGTGGACGGCGTGCGGGACTTGTTCGGCGACGAGGACCCGTTCTCCGAGTTCTTCCACACGTTTTTCGGGGGCGGCGTCGGCGCCCAGGGCCGGCGGGGTCCGGTCGCGAGCCGCGGCCGGGACATCGAGCACGAGGTCGAGCTGTCGCTCGAAGACGCGTTCCACGGGGTGACCAAGCGCCTGACGGTGAGGACCGGCGGGCGCGCCCGGGTCATCGACGTGCGCATCCCGCCCGGGGTGCGCGACGGCAGCCGGGTGCGGGCCGCCGGCGAAGGCGAGCCGGGGCGTGGCGGCGCGGCGGCGGGCGACCTGTTGCTCCGCGTGCACATCCGCCCGCACCCGGTCTTCGAGCGCAAAGGCGACGACCTCTATGTCAAGGTGCCCGTGCCGGTCACGACGGCGGTGCTCGGTGGCGAGGTCGAGGTCCCGACGCTCGACGGCCCCGTGCGGATGAAGGTGCCGCCGGTGACCCAGAACGGCCAGGTGCTCCGCCTGAAGGGGCACGGCATGCCGGTCGCCGGCCGCCCCGGGGCGCGCGGCGACCTCTACGCGACCGTCGACGTGCGGATGCCGACGCGCCTGACCCCGGAAGAACGACAGCATTACGAGGCGCTGGCGCGGCTCGCAGGGGCGCGCCCCGGCGAGCCGGTCGCGGAGCGCCGATAACCTAGGCGAGGTGGACCCATGAACCTCACGCGATATACGCAGAAAGCCCAGGAGGCGGTGCTGGCGGCCCAGCAACTCGCGGAGCGGTCGGATCACCCGCAGATCGAGCCCGAGCACCTGCTCGCCGCGCTGGTGGCGCAGGCCGACGGCGTCGTACCGTCGATCCTGCGCGCGCTTCAGGTCGAGCCGGGGGCCGTGGCGCGCGCGGTCGAGGCCGAGCTCGCGAAGCTCCCGCGCGCCTACGGCGGCGCGCCGCCCGGCGTCTCGCCGCGCCTGCGGGCGGTGGCCCAGGCGGCCGAGGCCGAGGCGCAGCGCCTGAAGGACGAGTACGTCAGTACCGAACATCTCCTCCTGGCCCTCGCGAGCGAAGACGGCCGGGCGCCCGCGGCGCGCCTGCTGCAGCAGCGCGGCGTGACCAAGGACCGCATCTTCGAGGCCCTGACGGCGGTGCGGGGCACGCAGCGCGTCACCGACCCGAATCCCGAGGACAAGTATCAGGCCCTCGAGCGCTACGGGCGCGACCTGACGGAGCTCGCCCGCCGGGGCAAGCTCGACCCGGTCATCGGGCGAGACGACGAGATCCGGCGGGTCATCCAGGTGCTCTCGCGCCGGACGAAGAACAATCCGGTGCTCATCGGGGAGCCCGGCGTCGGCAAGACCGCCATCGTCGAGGGGCTGGCCCAGCGCATCGTGCGGGGCGACGTGCCCGAGGGCCTCAAGTCGAAGCGGATCGTGGCGCTCGACATGGGGGCCCTGGTGGCCGGGGCGAAGTACCGGGGCGAGTTCGAGGAACGCCTGAAAGCGGTCCTCAAGGAGATCGCCGACGCGCAGGGCCAGGTCATTCTGTTCATCGACGAGCTGCACACGGTCGTGGGCGCGGGCGCGGCCGAGGGCGCGATCGACGCCTCGAACATGCTCAAGCCGATGCTCGCCCGCGGCGAGCTCCACGCGATCGGCGCGACCACCCTCGACGAGTACCGCAAGTACATCGAGAAGGACGCCGCGCTCGAGCGCCGGTTCCAGCCCGTCCTGGTCGGCCAGCCCACGGTCGAGGACACCATCAGCATCCTCCGCGGGCTGCGCGAGCGCTACGAGATCCATCACGGCGTCCGGCTGAAGGACTCGGCCCTCGTGGCGGCCGCGGTGCTGTCGAACCGCTACATCGCCGACCGGTTCCTGCCCGACAAGGCCATCGACCTCGTCGACGAGGCTGCCTCGAAGCTGCGCATGGAGATCGACTCGATGCCGGTCGAGCTGGACGAAGTCGAGCGCCGCGTCATGCAACTCGAGATCGAGCGCGAGGCGCTGCGCAAAGAGACGGACAAGGCGTCCCAGGAGCGCCTGGCGAAGCTCGAGCGCGAGCTGGCGGACCTGAAGGCCGAGCGGGAACGCCTCGCCACGCACTGGCACGAGGAGAAAGCGGCGATTCAGGCGGCCCGCGCGCTGAAGGAAGAAATCGAACAGGTGCGCCTCGCGATCGAGCGGGCGCAGCGGGCGGGCGACTACACGAAGGCGTCGGAGCTGCAGTACGGCCGCCTGCCCCAACTCGAGGCGCGGTTGAAAGCCGAGGAAGCGCGACTGGCAGAGCTGCAGCGCGACCGGCGCATGCTGAAAGAAGAGGTCGACGAGGAAGACATCGCCGAGGTCGTGAGCAAGTGGACGCACATCCCGGTGAGCAAGCTCATGGAGGGCGAGATCCAGAAGCTCGTCCACATGGAGGAGCGCCTGCACCAGCGCGTGGTCGGGCAGGACGAGGCGATCGCCGCGGTGGCCAACGCCATCCGCCGGGCGCGCGCGGGCCTCCAGGACCCCAAGCGGCCGCTCGGGAGCTTCATCTTCCTCGGCCCGACCGGCGTCGGCAAGACCGAGCTCGCCCGGGCGCTCGCCGAGTTCCTCTTCGACGACGAGCAGGCGATGATCCGCATCGACATGTCGGAGTACCAGGAGAAGCACACGGTCTCCCGCCTGATCGGGGCGCCGCCGGGCTACGTCGGCTACGAGGAAGCCGGCCAGCTCACCGAGGCCGTCCGCCGCCGGCCCTACGCCGTCGTCCTCTTCGACGAGGTCGAGAAGGCCCACCCCGAGGTGCTGAACGTCATGCTGCAGATCCTCGACGACGGCCGCCTGACCGACGGCAAGGGGCGGACGGTGGACTTCAAGAACACCGTCATCATCATGACGTCGAACCTGGGGAGCCAGTACATCAGCGAGGCCGCGCTGCGGGCAGGCGGTCGGATCGACGACGAGGTACGGGCCCAGGTCACGGCGGCGCTACGGGCGCACTTCCGCCCGGAGTTCCTCAACCGCGTCGACGAGATCATCTTCTTCCACGCGCTCACGCGCGACCACATGCGGGCGATCGTGGACATTCAACTGGCGCAGCTCCGGCGGCGCCTCGCCGAACGCAAGATCCAGGTCGAGCTCACGCCGGCGGCCGTCGAGCGGCTGGTCGAGGCCGGCTACGACCCGGTCTACGGGGCGCGGCCGCTCAAGCGGGCGATCCAGCGCCAACTGCTCGACCCGCTGGCGATGCGCGTGCTGCACGGCGAATTCGTCGAGGGCGATCGGGTGGTGGTCGACACCGACGGGACGGCCCTCGTGTTCAAGAAGGCCGAGGCGGTGCCCGCCTGAGGCGGCGCGACCTCGGCCGCCGTACACCGGGGCCCCCAGGATGATAGGCTGAAGAGGACCGACGCGGACGATGCCCAGGCCCACCCCTCCGCCGCCGTCGAAGCCCCGCCGCGGGCGGAACACGCCGCGCCCCCCCGCGAGCGCGGTGCTGTGGTACACGGTCGCGTTCGTCGCGCTGCTGGCGCTCGCGCAAGCGGTGCTCGTCACGCTCCGGTCGGGCCGCACGCTGCCCTACTCGGAGTTCAAGGCGCTGGTGCGCGCCGGGAAGGTGGCCGAGGTCGTGGTGAGCGCTCAACAGATCCGCGGCACGCTCAAGGCCGCCGACGGCGGGAGCGCCCACTTCACGACCGTCCGGATCGAGGATCCCAAGCTGCTCGAGGAACTCGAGGCGCACGGCGTCCGGTTCACCGGCGAAGCCGCCTCGACCTGGGTCTCGGACGTGCTGGGCTGGCTGCTCCCCCTCGCGCTCGTCGTCGCCCTCTGGGGATTTTTCTTCCGGCGGATGGGCGGGCCGGAAGGGCCCGTCATGTCGTTCGCGCGGAGCCGGGCCCGGATCTACGCCGAGGACGACGTCAAAGTGAGCTTCGCCGACGTGGCCGGGGTCGACGAAGCCGAGAACGAGCTGAAGGAGATCGTCGAGTTCCTGAAGAATCCCAAGAAGTACACGAGTATCGGCGGGCGCATCCCCAAGGGCGTCCTGCTGGTGGGGCCGCCGGGGACCGGCAAGACGCTGCTGGCGCGGGCGGTGGCGGGCGAAGCGAAGGTGCCGTTTTTCAGCCTGAGCGGGTCCGAATTCGTTGAGATGTTCGTCGGCGTCGGGGCCGCACGGGTGCGCGACCTGTTCCGCCAGGCCGAGGCGAAGGCGCCGTGCATCGTCTTCATCGACGAGCTGGACGCCCTCGGCAAGGTGCGGATCCAGAGCCCGATCGGCAGCCACGAAGAGCGCGAGCAGACGCTCAACCAGCTCCTCGCCGAGATGGACGGGTTCGACGCGCGCAAGGGCGTGATCATCATGGGCGCGACGAACCGGCCCGAGGTGCTCGACCCGGCGCTGCTGCGCCCCGGGCGCTTCGACCGCCAGGTGCTGGTGGACAAGCCCGACGTGCGGGGGCGCGAGGAGATCCTCAAGATCCACGTCAAGCACGTCAAGATCGCCGACGATGTCGACCTCAAGGTCGTGGCGGCCCGCACTGCGGGTTTCGCGGGCGCCGACCTGGCGAATCTGGTGAACGAGGCGGCGCTCCTGGCGGCCCGCCGGGACAAGAAAGCGGTCGAGATGGCGGACTTCGACGAGGCCATCGACCGGGTGATCGCCGGGCTCGAGAAGAAACGCGTCATGAGCGAGAAAGAACGGCGCATCGTCGCCTACCACGAATCGGGCCACGCCATCGTGGCGACGGTGCTACCCGGGCTCGACCCGGTCCACAAGATCTCGATCGTGCAGCGCGGCTTCGGCGCCCTGGGCTACACGATGCAGCTCCCCCTCGAGGACCGCTACCTCCTGACGCGCGGGGACCTGCTGAACCAGCTCGCCGTGTTGCTCGGGGGGCGCAGCGCCGAGGAACTGGTCTTCGAGGACGTGTCCACCGGAGCGCAGAACGACCTGCAGCGGGCGACCGACATCGCCCGCGCGATGGTCACCGAATACGGCATGAGCGACGCGCTGGGACCGGTCGCGTACGAATCGGCGCGCCGCCCCGCGTTCCTCAACGTTCCCGCGCCGCAGGAGCGCGGGCCGTACGCGGAGGAGACGGCGCGGCGCATCGACGCCGAAGTGACCCGCCTCATGACGGAGGCCCATGAGCGCGCCCGCCGCATTCTCCGGGAGCGGCGCGCGGTGCTCGACCAGCTCGCGCAGCGCTTGCTCGAGAAGGAAGTCATCGAGGGCGACGAGCTGCGCCGCCTCGTGGCCGGCGCCCCCCAACGGGTCGCCCCGCCCGCCTGAGGCGCGCCCCGCGCGGGCGAACCCGGACGCGCTCAGCTCATCTTCTGCATCGCGGCCAGGAACTCGGCGTTCGACCGCGTCTTGCTCATCTTGTCGAGCAGCAGCTCCATCGCCTCGACCGGGGAGAGCGGCGCCAGCACCTTGCGCAGCACCCAGATGCGGTTGAGGTCCTCGCGCGGAATGAGCAGCTCCTCCTTGCGCGTGCCGCTCTTCTGGATGTCGATGGCCGGGAAGACGCGCTTGTCCACGAGCTTGCGGTCGAGGTGGATCTCCATGTTGCCGGTGCCCTTGAACTCCTCGAAGATGACATCGTCCATCCGCGAGCCCGTGTCGATGAGGGCCGTGGCCATGATCGTCAGGGAGCCACCCTCCTCGATGTTGCGCGCCGCGCCGAAGAACCGCTTCGGCTTCTGCAGGGCATTCGAATCGAGGCCGCCGGAAAGCACCTTGCCCGACGGCGGGATGACCGTGTTGTAGGCCCGCGCCAGCCGGGTGATCGAATCGAGCAGGATGAGCACATCCTTGCGGTGCTCGACCAGGCGCTTGGCTTTCTCGATGACCATCTCGGCGACCTGGACATGGCGCTGGGCCGGCTCGTCGAACGTCGAGGAAATCACTTCGCCGTCGACCGACCGCTGCATGTCCGTGACTTCCTCGGGCCGCTCGTCGATGAGCAGGACGATCAGGTAGATCTCCGGGTGGTTGGTCGCGACCGACTGGGCGATGTTCTGCAGGAGCATCGTCTTGCCGGTGCGCGGCGGCGCCACGATGAGCCCGCGCTGCCCCTTCCCGATGGGCGTCAAGAGGTCCATCACCCGCGCCGAGAGGTTGTCCGGCGTGGTCTCGAGCCGGATCCGCTCCATCGGGTACAGGGGCGTCAGGTTCTCGAAGAAGAGCTTTTCCCGGGCCTGCTCCGGCGGCTCGAAGTTGACCGCCTCGACCTTGATGAGCGCGAAGTAGCGCTCCCCTTCCTTGGGCGGCCGGATCTGGCCGGAGACGGTGTCGCCGGTCTGCAGGTCGAACTTGCGGATCTGCGACGGCGAGACGTAGATGTCGTCGGGTCCGGGCAGGTAGTTGTAGTCCGGCGCCCGGAGGAAGCCGAAGCCGTCGGGCAGGACCTCGAGGACGCCCTCCGAGAAGATGAAGCCGCTCTGCTCGGTCTGCGCCTTCAGGATCTGGAAGATGAGCTCCTGCTTCCGCATGCCCGTCGCGCCCGCGACGTTCAACTCCTTGGCGATCTGCGTGAGCTTCTGGATGCTCATCTCCTTCAGCTCGGCGATGTTCAAACCCTCGCGGCGCGGCGCCGCCTTGGCCGCCGCCTCCGGCGCGGCGGCGGCGGGCTGCGGCTCAGGGGCGGGCGGCGGGGGCTCGGCGGCGGCACGCCCGGCATTGCGCTTCGGGTGGCTCGGCATGGGGCTCCTGACGTCGACGGGTCCGAATCTGTGGGTTCAAAGGCTGGCCGGGTGTCCTGCGACCCGGAGCCGGTGACTCGCGCTGAACAACCGAGAGGCGGCGCTCGAAACCAGGTCGCCTGCCAGTATAGGGACGCCGTCCCGCCCCTGTCAACTCGCCGACGCCGGTAGACTGGTGGCGATGCCCATCCGGCTCCTCGCGGTCGACATCGACGGCACGCTCCTCGACAGCCGCTGGCAGCTACCGGAGGCGAACCGGCGGGCCCTGGCGGCCGCGCGGGCGCGCGGCGTGGACCTGGTGCTCGCGACGGGACGGCGCTTCGACTTCGCCCGGCCGGTCCTCGAGCTCGTGCCCGAGGTGACCACGATCATCGCCCACGGCGGCGCCACGACCAAACGGCGCGACGGCGCGACCCTCGCGCGCGTCAGCGTGCCGGCGGCGGTCGCCCGGCGGATCCTCGAGGCGGTCGGCCGCGCCCACCCCGAGGTGGCGCTCGTGTTCGACCGCGAAGGCCCGGGCCAGGTGGTCTACGCGCGCGCCGCCCGCACCGACCCGCGCTATCAGGCGTACTTCGAGCGCAATCGCGACGCGATCGCCTTCGTGCCGGACCTGACGGCGGCGCTCACCGACGACCCGGTCCAGATCACGGCGGCCACCAGCCTCGCCGGCACTCGGCGCCTCGCGGCGGCGGTGCGCGCGGCCGTCTCTCCAGCCGAGGTGGCCCTCACCTTCACGGACTACCCGGCGCGCGACCTCTCGATCCTGGACCTCACCGCGGCCGGCGTGTCCAAAGGCTCGGCTCTCCGCGCGCTCGCCGCGGCGCGCGGCGTGTCCCCCGCGGAGGTCATGGCCATCGGCGACAACCTCAACGACGAAGCGATGCTCGAGTTCGCCGGGCTCCCGGTCGTGATGGGCAACGCCCCGCCTCCCTTGAAGCGTCCCGGCTGGGCGGAGACGGGCTCGAACGACCAGGCCGGCGTGGCTGCCGCGATCGAGCGATTCGTGCTCGGATGACGGCCGGCGCGCGCTAGTAGTCGCCGGGGTGCTCTCCGATCCCCAGGATGCTGCACGCCCGGACGGGCTCGATCCCGAACGCGCGCGCGGTGTCGACCACGCTCGGGTCGTCAGCGCCGGGATTCAGCCAGACTTCCCGGACGCCCTTCCGGGCCAGCTCGGCCATCACGACGCGGCCCACCGCCGGCGGGACGTACACCGTGGCCATGTCCACCGGACCGGGGATGTCGGCCACCGAGGGGTACGCGGGCAGTCCTTCGATGACGCGGGCATGGGGATTCACCGGAAAGACCGTGTAGCCGCGCGCCCGAAAGGCGCGCACCGCCTTGTTGCCGAACTTCCTCCGGTCCGCTGACGCCCCGATCACCGCCACGCGCTTGCTCACGGCCGCCTCCGTGCGAATCTGCGCGGCCGCGTCGCGACCCCACGCCCGCCCGGACCCGTGCTCCCCCGCCGGAGGTCGGACCGGGCCGGCGGGCGGCTGCCGGGCTGGCCCCGACGCGTCCCGGTCTCTACAATAGTGCATATGCCCACCCTCGCCGAAGTCCTGGAACAGCAGACCCGGGAGGGCGCGCCGGAACTCTACGAGCCCATCGACGCGAAGCGGATCCGGTGCTACGCCTGCGGGCACTGCTGTCCGATTCCCGACGGGGCGGCGGGCGTGTGCCGCGTGCGGTTCAACCGGGGCGGCCGCCTGATGGTCCCGTGGGGCTATGTCGGGGGGGTGCAGTGCGACCCCATCGAGAAGAAGCCGTTCTTCCACGTCCGGCCGGGCGCGCTCGCTTACAGCTTCGGCATGTTGGGGTGCGACCTGCACTGTTCGTACTGCCAGAACTGGGTCACCTCGCAGGCGTTGCGCGACCCGCGCGCGGTCTCGTCGATCTTCACCACGGATCCGGAGGCCCTGGTGGAGGACGCGGTCCGGCAGGGTGCCGAGGTGGTCGTGAGCACCTACAACGAGCCGCTCATCACGGCCGAGTGGGCCGTGGCCATCTTCCGCGAGGCGAAGCGGCGGGGCCTGATGACCGGTTTCGTGTCGAACGGCAACGGCACGCCGCGCGTGCTCGAGTACCTCCGGCCGTGGCTCGATCTCTTCAAGGTCGACCTCAAGGGCTTCGAGGACCGGCACTACCGCGAACTGGGCGGGCGGTTGGCCCCGATTCTCGACACCATCCGCCGGCTGCACGAGATGGGATTCTGGGTGGAGATCGTGACGTTGCTCGTCCCGGGCTTCAACGACTCGGAGTCCGAACTGGACCGCCTGACGGCGTTCATCGCGAGCGTGTCGCCGGAAATCCCCTGGCACGTCACCGCGTTCTACCGCAACTACAAGATGATGGACACGCCCGACACGACGCCCGACAGGCTCCGCTGGGCGGCGGCGATCGGGCAGCGCAACGGGCTGCGCTTCGTCTATGCCGGCAACGCGCCCGGCGACGTCGGCGACCTGGAGGACACGCGCTGCCCCGATTGCGGGACGACGCTCATCGAGCGCTTCGGGTATCACATCCGCAGCTACCGGCTGAGCCCGGAGGGCGCGTGTCCGGCGTGCGGGCGCCGCGTGCCGGGGCGGTGGGCGCCAGCCTTCAAGGGCCAGATCGCGTCGCGGCCCTTCCTCCCGGCCGCCTGGCGCTGACCATCAGGAATCGACGTCGACCGGGCTGGCCGGGGTGGCGCCCGGCGGCTCGATCGCGTCCTCGGGAAACAGCTTGCCCGGGTTGAGGATGCCGTTCGGGTCGAAGGCGTGCTTGATGCGCTTCATGAGCGCGATCTCGTCGGCCGACAACTCGATCCCCAGGTACTTCGCCTTGGCGAACCCGATGCCGTGTTCGCCGCTGATCGAACCTTCAAGGCCCACCACGCCTTCGAAGAGAGCCCGCTCGGCCTGGCGAGCGCGCCGCTGCTCGTCGCGGTCGTCGGGGTCGACCACGATGTTGACGTGGATGTTGCCGTCGCCGACGTGGCCGAAGCACGGGATCCGCAAGCGGAAGCGCCGCCTGAGGTCCTCCACGAGCTGGAACAGCTCCGGGATGCGCCCCTTCGGCACGACGACGTCGTGGTTGACCTTCAGAGGCGAGAGCACCTTGAGCGACGGAGACAGCTCGCGGCGCACGCGCCAGAGCTCCTGGCGCGCGGCCTCCGTCTCAGCCCGCCGCACTTCGGTCGCGCCGGCCACCCGGCACGCCTCTTCGACGCGGGCGGCCTCGCCGGCCACGAGTTCGGGCAGGCCGTCGACCTCCACCAGCAAGACCGCGGCGGTGCCTGGGGGGGCCAGCGTCGTGGTGTGCAGATACCGCGCGACGGCGTCGAGGCACTCGCCGTCGACCAGTTCCACCGCGGCGGGCACGACCCGGCGGCGGATCAGTTCCGTGACGGCTGCCACGGCCTGGACGAGCGCGGGGAACGTCGCGCGCAGCGCGACCTGCACGGGCGGCTTCGGGATCAGGCGCAGCGTGACCTGCGTGATGATCGCGAGCGTCCCCTCGGACCCCACGAGGAGGCGGGTGAGGTCGTAGCCCACGACGTTCTTGACGGTCTTGCCGCCGGTCCTGACGATCTCGCCGGTCGGCAGGACGGCCTCGAGCCCGAGCACCCACTGGCTCGTGACGCCGTACTTGAAGGCCCGCGGCCCGCCGGCGTTCTCGGCGACGTTGCCGCCGAGCACCGACTCCTTGAGGCTGGCCGGGTCCGGCGGGTAGAAGAGGCCGCGGCGTTCGACCGCGTCCTGGAAGTCCGCCGTGACCACGTGGGGTTCCACGACGGCGAACAGGCTTTCCTCGTCGATGCGCAGGATCCGGTTCAGGCGTTCGAGGCTGAGGACGAGGCCGCCGCGGACCGGGACCGCCCCGCCCGTGTAGCCGGTGCCGGCGCCGCGCGGGGTGACGGGGATGCGGTGGGTGTTGCAGAGGGCGACGAGCGCCGCCACCTCGCGCGCCGACCCGGGAAGCACCACGAGGTCGGGCGGATGTCCGCGCTTGAGCGCGTCGACGCCGTAGCGCTCGAGCGTGGCGGGGTCGCGGCGGACGAACGCGGCCCCCACGATGGCGGCGATCTGCTCGAGCAGGTGAGACGGGACGGTGGCGGTCATGGGCGGTTCGGGCCCGGCGCGGCGCCGACCCGCGCCGGACCGTCCCTAGCCGCTGCGCGCGAACTCGATGAGGCGCCTGGCGCCCTCCTTCAGTCGGTGCGGCGCTGCGGCGTAGGAGAGGCGGATGTAGCCCGGGGCGTCGAACGCCTCGCCCGCCGTGACGGCGACGCGCTGCTCGGCGAGCAGCGCGCGCGCGAAGTCCGCGGAGGTCCGCCAGCGCTCGGGCGACAGGAAGGCGCCGACGTCGACGAAGAGATAGAAGGCGCCCGCGGGTGTCGCGAAGCGGAAGCGCGGCTCGGCCGCCAGCCACTGGCAGAGCCGGTCGCGGCGGAGACGGTACTCGTCGCGCATGCGCGCGACGGCGTCCTGCGGGCCCCGCAGGGCCGCGACGGCCGCCTTCTGGGTGATCGAATTCACGTTGGAGGTCGCGTGGCCCTGCAGCGTGTTGCACGCGGCGATGACGTCGGCGGGCCCGATCGCCCACCCGCAGCGCCACCCGGTCATGGCGTAGGCCTTCGACGCCGAGCTGCACAGCACCGCGCGGTCGCGCAGGCGCTCGTCGAGGATGCGCGGCAGGTTGTGCGGCGCCGGGTCGTAGATGAGGCGCTCGTAGCACAGGTCCACGACGATCCACCACCCGCGCGCCGCGGCGGCGTCGGCGAGCGCCGCCAGATCCGCTTCGCTCACGAGCGCGCCGGTGGGGTTGCACGGGGAATTGATGACGAAGCCGCGCGTGCGCGGCGTCGCCGCCGCCAGCAACGCCTCGGCCCGAATCGCGAAACCGTCCTCGGGGTCGGTGTGCACCACCACGGGCCGGGCCCCGGCGAGCTTGATCTGCTCCGGGATGGTCGGCCACACGGGCGCGTGCGTCACGACGTCGTCGCCCGGCCCGAACAGGGCGAACATGGCGTTGTAGAGCGCTTGTTTGCCGCCGGCCGTGATGATGACTTCATCGGGGCTGTAGGCGACGCCGTAGTCGGCCTGCATTCTTTCGACGACCGCTTCCTTCAGCTCGAGGATCCCGGCGTTCGCCGTGTAGCGGGTGAAGTTGCGGTCGATGGCCGCTTTGGCCGCCGCCTTGACGTGCTTGGGGGTCGGAAAATCCGGCTCGCCCGCGCCCAGGTCGACCACGTCGACCCCGGCGCGCCGCAGGCGGTCGGCCTCCGCCGTGACCGCGAGGGTCGGCGACGGCGCGATCTCGCGCAGGCGCCCGGCGAGGCGCGGCGCTCGGGACGGAGGACGGTCCGCGTCGAACACGATGGAACGATTCTAGCTCAGACGCGCGGCCCTGCGCCCACGACTTCCGCCGGGCACCCGGGGGCGAACTTCCGGAAGTTTTCCACGAAGCGGGTGGCCAACTGGCGGTACTTCTGCATGTAGAGCTGCTTGTCGGGCCAGGCGTCGGCCGGGTTGAGCACCGAATCGGGTACGCCCTCGCACTTCTGCGGCACGGCGAAGCCGAAGACTGGGTCCTGTACGTACGGCACGTCCGCCAGCTTGCCGTCGAGCGCCGCGTTCAGCAAGGCGCGCGTGTGGTGGATGCTGATGCGCTTGCCGATGCCGTAGGGGCCGCCCACCCAGCCGGTGTTGACGAGCCAGACGGTCGCCCCGTAGCGGAGAATCTTCCGCTTGAGGAGCTCGGCATAGCGGTACGGGTGGTGGACCATGAAAGGCCCGCCGAAACACGCGCTGAAGGTCATCTCCGGCTCGCGCCCGAGCCCGACCTCGGTCCCGGCGATCTTGGACGTGTAGCCCGAGACGAACTGGTAGACCGCCTGGTCGGGGTCCAGCCGCGCGATGGGCGGCATGACCCCCGAGGCGTCGCAGGTGAGAAAGACGACGTTCTTGGGGTGCCCCGCCCGCTTCTCGGGCAGGGCGTTCCCGATGTACTCGAGCGGATACGAGCCGCGCGTGTTCTCCGTCACCAGGTCGCTGTCGAGGTCGATGCGCCGCGTGACGGGGTCGTAGACCACGTTTTCCAGGATGGTCCCGAACATGCGCGTCGTCGCGTAGATCTGCGGCTCGGCGGTCGGCGAGAGCCAAATGACCTTGGCGTAGCAGCCGCCCTCGAAGTTGAACACCCCGTTGTCGCTCCAGCCGTGCTCGTCGTCGCCGATCAGGCTGCGGTTCGGGTCGGCCGAGAGCGTGGTCTTGCCCGTGCCCGAGAGGCCGAAAAACAGCGCGACGTCGCCGGCGGGGCCGACGTTGGCGGAACAGTGCATCGGCATGACGCCCTGCAGCGGGAGCAGGTAGTTGAGCACCGTGAAGACGGACTTCTTGATCTCGCCGGCGTAGGCGGTGTTCCCGATGATCCCGAGGCGCTGGTCGAAGTCCAGGACGATGAACGTCTCCGAGGCCGTCTGGTCGATCTGCTGGACCGCCTTGAACGAGGGCGCGCAGATGATCGTGAACTCCGGCACGTGGCGGCGGTACTCGTCGTTGGTCTCCGGCCGCAAGAACATGTTGCGCGCGAACAGGCTGTGCCACGCGTACTCGGTGATGATGCGGATCGGCATCCGGAACTCCGGGTCGGCCCCCACGTAGCAGTCCTGCACGAACACGTCGCGGCCCTGGAAGAAGCCCTGGAGTCGGCTTACCAGCTCGTTGAATTTCTCGGGGGCGAACGGGCGGTTGTACTGGCCCCACCAGACCTCCGCCTCGCTCGACGGCTCCCGGACGATGAACTTGTCGTTGGCCGAGCGCGCCGTGTGCTTGCCCGTGTGGACCACGACCGCCCCGCCCTGGGTAATCACCCCCTCGCGCCGGAACGCGATCTCTTCGTACAGCGCTTCGGTGGGCAGATTCCAGTAAACCTGGTGGAGGTTCGTCAGGCCGTGGTTGACCAAGCCATAGTCGCTCCGGACGGCGCCGGCCTGCGCCTGCGCGGGCGTCTTGATGTCGAGCAGGTTGGTCATAGCCAGTCCCTCACGAGCTTCTTGTCCCCGATGTAGATCTCGTTGGCCGACTCCGGATCCAGCGCCCACTTCAAGCGCGCCAGGCCCTCGGTCACGTCCTTGACCGTGCCCGCATAACTGAGGCGCAGGTGCCCTTCCATGCCGAATTCCTTGCCCGGCACGGTCACGACCAAGGCCTTCTTCAGGAGGAAATCCGCCAGCTCGACCGAGTTCTGGCGATACGCGCGGAAATCGGGCAGGCAGTAGAAGGTGCCCTGCGGCTTCGTGACCTTGACGCCCCGGAACGTCTGCAGCTCCTGCATCATGACGTCGCGGTTGTTCTGGATCTGCAGCCGCAGGGCTTCCACGATGCTCTGCAGGCCGAGCAGCGCCCCTTCCGCGCCCGCCTGCAGAATCGACGACACGCACGAGGTCGTCTGCGCCTGGACGTTCGTCATGATCTGGGTCAGCTCCCGGCTGGCGATGGTCCACCCGATCCGATAGCCGGTCATGCCGTACATCTTGGCGATCCCGTTGACCACGATGACCCGGGTCGACTCGATGTCCTTCCGGGTGAAGCGGTAGGCGGGCGGGGCCTCGATCCCGTCGAACACCAACTGGTGGTAGATGTCGTCGGCAATGAGATAGATGCCCCGGCGCTCGCAGAAGTCCACGATGTCCGCGATGAACGACGCCGGGTACACGACCCCGGAGGGGTTGTTGGGGCTGTTCACGATGATCGCTTTCGTGTACCCGCTCACCGCGCGTTCGATGTCGGCCAGCCTCGGGTAGAACGTCCCGTCCTCGGGGGTCACGATGACGGGCACGCCGTAGACCATGCGCACCATCTCGGGATAGCTCACCCAGTACGGCGCCAGGATGATGACCTCGTCCTGGGGGTTCAGCAGCGCGTACAGCAGGTTGAAGATCGACTGCTTGGCGCCCGACGAGATGATGATCTGCTCGGGCGCCACCACGCGGTCGTAGTGCTCCTCCGTGTACCGAATGATGGCTTTCTTGAGCGACGGGAGCCCGTCCGTGGGCGAGTACTTCACGTCGCCCGTCACGACCTTGGAGGCCGTGCCGAGAATGGCCGGGAGCGGGGCCTTGTTCTTGGGCTCGCCGATCCCCAGGTGGATCACCGGTTCCCCGCGTTCGCGGAGCAGGCGCGCCTCCTCGTTCAGGCGCAGCGTGGGCGACTCCGCGATCGATCGCGCCAGATGACTCACGCTCATGACCGACTCCTGGTTCGACCCAACCGCCTCCATCGTACCTCAGGGGCACCTGGGCCGCCTGGACGCGGCCCGCGGGTTGGGTGGCGCGCGGCGGACCGTGGTGCCGGATTTCCGGCAGCACCGCGCCGCCGGGCGCACCGCCAGCCCCCTCACCGCTGCGGGTGCTTCTGCCGCAGCCGCGCCTGCACCGCCGCGGGCACGAGCCCGCTGATGTCGCCGCCCAGGGCGAAGACTTCCTTCACCAGGCGGGAGCTCAGATAGGTGTACGCCTCGGCGGGCATCATGAACACCGTTTCGACGTCCGGGTTGAGGTGGCGGTTCATCAAGGCCATCTGGAGTTCGTACTCGAAGTCGGACACGGCGCGCAGGCCGCGCACGATCACGCTGGCGCCCTTGCGCCGGGCGTAGTCGACGAGCAGGCCGTCGAAGGCCTCGACCTCCACGTTGGGGTATCGGGCGAAGACCTCCCGCGCGGTCGCCAGGCGCTCGTCGAGGGTGAACAGCGGGGATTTCTCGGGGTTGACGAGCATGGCCACGACGATGCGGTCGAAGAGGCGGGCGCCGCGGAGAATGATGTCCACATGCCCGTTGGTCAGGGGGTCGAACGTGCCCGGATAGACAGCCAGTCGTTCAGCCACGCGCATCCCTCCGCTCGTAGAAGCTCAGCACGGTGTCGCCCACGCGGAGGTCCCGCAGGGGCGCCAGCCCGGCGACGCCGCCCGGCGCCGCGCGGCGGCGGGTGCGCTCGAGCACCACGAGCCCGTCCGGCGGGACGAGGCGAGCGGCGGCGGCCAGGAGCGGCTCGAGCCGCGGCAAGTCGTAGGGCGGATCGAGCACCACCAGGTGGTAGGCTGCGGCATCGAGCGCGCGGCGCGCCGCCTGCACGAACCCGCCGCGGATGATAGCACACGCCCGCTCGACCCCGCAGTGCGCGACGTTCGCCGCGATGACGGCGCACGCCCGGGGGTCGCGCTCGACGAAGGTGACGTGCGCCGCTCCCCGGCTCAGCGCTTCGAGGCCGACGGCGCCCGTCCCGGCGAACCCATCGACAACGCGGGCGCCCGCCACGCGCGGGCCGAGGACGTCGAACAGCGTTTCGCGCACGCGGTCCGACGTCGGCCGCAGGCCCGGCCAGCGGCCCGAGCGCAAGCGGCGCCCCTTGAGCGTCCCGGCGATGATGCGCACGCGCCTACCCCACGCCGACCAGCCCGAAGCGCTTCTCCCACACGCGCTGCACGTACTCGGCGACCGGCGCCGCGCGAGCGGGCTCGTCCAGCGCGGCCAGCGCCTCGCGGCGGGCGCGCTCGAGCCAGTCCTGGTCCCGCAGCAGGTCGCCCGTGCGCAGCGTCGGCACGCCGGACTGCCGCGTGCCGAAAAAGTCGCCCGGGCCCCGCAACGCCAGGTCCCGTTCGGCGATGACAAAGCCGTCGGTCGTCTCGGCCAGCGCCGCCAGGCGCGCCCGGCTGACCTCCGAGAGCGGCGCCTGATACAGCAGGAGGCAATAGGAGGGATGCGCCCCCCGGCCCACGCGGCCGCGCAACTGGTGCAACTGGGCGAGCCCGAACCGCTCGGCGTGCTCGACGAGCATGACCGTGGCGTTCGGCACGTCGATGCCGACCTCGATGACCGTCGTGGACACGAGAATCTGGAAGTCTCCCCGCGCGAACCCGCGCATGACGCGGTCCTTCGCCTCTTCCGGCATGCGTCCGTGCAGGAGCGCGACGCGGAACTCCGGAAACACCGCCTGCGCCAGATGATCCGCCATCGCGGTGGCGGCCTTCAGGTCGACCTTGGCCGATTCCTCCACCAGCGGGTAGACCACGTAGACCTGGCGCCCCCGTTCGAGCTGGGCGCGCACGAACCGGTAGACCTCCTCGCGCCGCGACTCGGGCTTGACGATCGTCTTGACCGGCACGCGCCCGGGCGGCCGCTCGCGGATCACCGAAACGTCCAGGTCGCCGTAGACCGTGAGCGCCAGCGTCCGCGGGATCGGCGTGGCCGTCATGACGAGCACGTCCGGATGCAGGCCCTTGGCGCGCAGGCTCGCCCGCTGCAGGACGCCGAACCGATGCTGCTCGTCGATGATGACCAGCCCGAGCGCCTTGAAGGTCACCGGGTCCTGCACGAGCGCGTGCGTGCCCACGACCAGGTGCACCTCGCCGGCGGCGAGCGCCGCCAGCGTCTCGCGCCGGGCCTTCGGCGAGCTCGCGCCGGTCAGGCGCGCGACGCGGAACCGCGACGGTTCGAGCAGGCGGCGGAGAGACAAGTAGTGCTGGTCCGCCAGAATCTCGGTCGGCGCCATGAACGCGACCTGGAGGCCGTTCTCCATCGCCACCAGCGCCGCCATCAGCGCCACGATCGTCTTGCCCGACCCCACGTCGCCCTGCAGCAACCGGTTCATCGGCGCCGGCCGCTGCATGTCGCCCACGATCTCCTTCACGGCGCGCTTCTGGTCCGGCGTCAGCCGGAACGGCAGGACCGCCCGCGCCGCCTGCCGGATCCGATCGTCGACCCGGATGGTCCACGGCTTGTGTTCTTGATCCGCCTGCCGCCGCCGCAGCCACAGCCCCGCCTGGAACACGAAGAACTCCTCGAAGATGAGCCGCACCTGCGCCGGCGTGCGGAAGCGATTGAGGTCGGCGAGCGGGGTCCCCGGCTCCGGAAAATGCGCCGCGCGAAACGCCGCCAGCCGGTCCGGCAACCGCCATCGGCGCCGCACCTCCGCCGGCAGCGGATCCTCCAGCCCATCACCCGCCTCACCGAGCGCCTGGAGCGCGCGGTAGACCAGCGCGCGTTGGACGCGGGGGGTCAGGACCCCGACCTTCTCGTAAATGGGCACGATGCGGCCCGTGTGGATCGGCTCGCCGGCCGAGTCCTCGTCCCCCGCTTCCCGCTTCACGATCTCGTACTGCGGGTTGGTCAGTTGCAGCCCGTGGCGCCACTCCAGCGTCCCGAACAGAATGACGCGCTGCCCGCGGGTGAGCACGTCGCGCAGAAACGGCTGGTTGAGCCAGACCGCGCGGACCGTGCCGGAGGCGTCTCGAATGGCCGCCTCGAAGACGGTGAACCCCGGCCGCCGCGTGGTCCGGACCCCCGCACTGATGACCTCGCCTTCGACGGACGCGGGCTCGCCCGGGCGGAGCTGGGCGATCGGCCGGAAGTGGCCGCGGTCCTCGTAGCGGATGGGGAAGCGACACAGGAGGTCCTCCACCGTCAGGAGGCCGACGCGCGCGAGCGCGGCGGCGCGGCGGGGACCCACACCCTTGAGGTACCGCAGGGGCGTCTGGAGAAACTCGTCAGGAGACGGCATGCGGGGCGCGCATCCGGCGTCCAGACCCCAGCCGCCGGTCCGCCACGTTCATTGTATGACGGTCGCCTGGCCGAGGCTGACGATGACCTCGCGGATGTTCGCCGGGAGCGGAAACGGCTCGTCGAACCGCAGGCCCTCCGGGCTCTCGGGGTGGCGCGTGGCGTAGCTCACCAGCTCCTGCACGACCAGCTTCGGAAGCGGCACGCCGCCCGCCGTCGCCGAAATCAGCTCCAGCACGCCACGGCCGGCACTGGTCCGGATCGCAGCCGTCAGCGAGACGGCGAGCCGGCCGCCGAGATACCGCCACGGGTCCGCGAGCGTCCGCGATCGCGAGGCGCGCACCGCGTCGAGGTCGAACACGGCGCGCACGGCGAAGCGGCCGTCGCCGAACAGCTCGACGGTCGGCTCCAGGACGCCGGCCGGAAGCTGCGGCTGGAGAACCAAAAGGGTATACGCGTTCAGCTCGCGTTCGGTGAGGATGGTCCGCCGCGGGGCGGCGTCGGACCGGGCCGGCTCGAGGCCGAAACGGACGATGCGGTCGATCTTCGCCTGGCAGCGTTCGGCGTCGGCCCGCGCGGGCGTGCCGGCGGGGCTCTGTCCCGGAAGGCCGCCTGCGCCGGCGAGGACCAGCGCGGCGCAGGCGAACCACCCACGACCGCCCCGGAACCGCGGCGTGACGGAGGACACGCCGTCAGTCTACCATCACCCGCGCCCCCGGGCCGCTTGCCGCTGGCGCGCGCGCAGCACGAGCTCCAGCTTGCGCCGCTCCATGTTCTCCTCGAACACCCGGAACCGCGCCTGCTGGCGCGGCGTCAGGACGGCGTCGACGGCGGCGTAGGCGCGGCTCAGCTCCTCGGCGGCGTTGGCGTCGTGCTGCCTGAGCGAGGTCAAGGCCGTCCCGATCGCCTGCTCGTCCACCGGGCTCTGGGCCGAGAGCCGAGCGAGCTCGCGGACCAGGCGCGCCCGCTCCTGCTGGTGGCGCCGGCGCGTGTCCTGGAGCGTGCGCATCGCCCCGACGAACTTCGCATACTGCTCGTCGGTGAGGCTCAGCGCCTGCTGCGCCTGCACCAGGATGTACGCGTCGAACCACCGCTGGACTTCCGCCGGCGAGAGCCCCGCGACGGCGGGGGGCCGAGCCGGCGGGACCTGGCCGCGCGGCGCCCGCGCGGGCTGCGCCGTGACCGGCACGACCCCGAGGAGCCACGAGAGAACGATCAGGACCTGCGTCAGCCGACGGATTCTTTTCGACATGGCCATCCCCAACGTCTTGCGACACCCGCCATCCCCGCCTCGTCCGTGGCAGGCCAGGCGGCTCCGCCTATCTCACCGGTCCCACCTGCGGCGCCACTTCCGCTTTGAGCAGCTCCACGAGTCGCGCGCGCTCCGCCTCGTCCAGCATCGCAACGGCCCGCTCGGCCGTCCCGGGGCGAATCGCGAGCCCAGCGGTTTCCTGCACCTCGTCCCAGGAGAGGTCGTCCATGACGGCGGCGAGCAGATCCCAGCCCACCTCCGGCGCCGGCGGGACGACGACCGCCGGGTCCGCCACCACGGTGTGCGGGCTGCCCGGTGTCACGGCGCGCTCGACGGACTCCGTCCCCCGGCCGACGCGCCAGACGATGCCGAGCGCGACGGCGAGCAGGATCGCGGCCGCCGCCGACCCCAGGGCGGCCGCCCGCCAGGTCCAGAGCGCGGCGGCGCGCGGCGGCGGCTCCGCGGCGACCCGCTCCCGCACCCGCGCGGAGAAGTACTCCCAGAAGAGCGGCGACGGTTCGGGAACCCCGAGGCGGCGGACCTCGGCCAGCATCGCGCCGACCTGCTCGGCCTCCCGGCGGCACCGCTCGCACACGTCCAGGTGCGCGGCGCGCGCGGCCGCCAGCGTGCCGTCGGCCGATTCGACGAGTTCGCCTCGCGTGAGATGCTTCACGGCTGCTCCAGCGCCTTTCTCAAGTTCCTGAGTGCGTGAAAAAAATTCGCTTTCACGGCGCCGACCGAACTCCCCAACACCCGGGCGATCTCCCGGTGCGGCAGCTCTTGATAGGCCCGCAGGATCAACACGGCGCGCTGGCGCCGGGGCAACGCGGCGATGGCCCGCCGAAGGCGCCGCGCCCGCTCGGCGTCCATGACCGACTCCACCGGGTCGCCGCCCCCTGCAGCGGCCAGCGCCTCGTCCAGCGGTTCAGCCTGGCGTGACCGGGTGGCGGCGCGACTCAGGCAGACGTTCACGGCGATGCGATACAGCCAGGTCCCGAGCGCCGATCGGCCCTTGAACCGCCCGAGGCCGCGATAGGCGCGCAGAAACACTTCCTGGGCCAGGTCCGCCGCATCCTCGTGGTTGCCGGCGTAGCGATAGCACAGTTGATACACCTGACGCCGGTACCGTTCGACCAGCACGTCGAAAGCGTCCCGGACTCCGTTCGCGCACACCTGCGCGAGCGCCGCGTCGTCGAGACGGTCGTACGCGAGCGGCCCGGCGGGAGGCCGAGCGGCCGAGTTCAGGGCTAACTTCCACTCGAGCGTCACGGTTCGCGTCCGTCTCCGCGGTCGCGCCGATCCGGGCGGACCCGGGCCGCCCGCCCGCGCTACTGTCGTTAGACCGCCTCCTGCCCTGAGGAGTTAAACGTCGGGAAAGACTGCCGCAGCAAGGCGTCGACTTCCGGCGCCCGCGGGATGCCCTGCCGCGCCCCGAGGGCCCGGCACTTCAAGGCCGCCGCCGCGTTCGCATACCGGAGCACGTCCTCGACCTCAGCCTCCCCCTCCTCTTTCAACCACGCCGCGATGAAGCCTCCGCGGAACACATCGCCGGCCCCGGTCGTGTCGACGACGGGCACGCGGAAACCCGGGGTGCGGATCTCGCGGCCCTGGCACACCGCCAGGCTGCCTTCGGCCCCCAGCGTGGCGCACACGAGCGCCGCGGGGAACTCGCGGGCGAGCGTGTGCAGGGCGGTGCCGAGCGATTGTCCGGTCCACTCGCCCGGAAACTCGCGGGCGGCGATGATGATGTCGATCTGCGCCAGCAGCTCCTCGATGCCGGGCCGCACGCGCTCCACATCGATCACGGTGGGCATGCCCGCCCCACGCGCGATGCGGGCCGCGTGCGTGGCGGCCGCCGTCTCGTGACAGTCGACCAGCAGGATGCGCCCGGACGCCACCGCGGTCTCCGGCACGTCTTCCGGCGCGATGTGCAACCGCGGATCGCGATCCCAGAGAATGGTACGCTCGCCCGAACGCCCGTCGACGAGAATCACGGCGAACTGGTTGCTCGCGCCCGGGACCGTCTCGGCGGCTGTCACATCGACCCCTTCCTCGACGAGGCTGCGCCGGCCGAGGCGCCCGTGCTCGTCGTCGCCGAACCGCCCGATGTACCGGGCCCGCCACCCCAGACGAGCGCACGTGACCATGGCCGTCGCGGCCTGCCCGCCCGGCAGCCGGGCGAACTGGCGCAGGCGCTGCTTCGTGCCGGGACTGGGGTGCTGCTCCACCACGACGAGCAGGTCGACGGAGTTCAGGCCGAACCCGACGGCGTCGAACGGCCGCGATCCGCGGGCGGGCAGTCGAAGGGGCAGCCGCACAGGGGTAGGATACTGGAGGATTGACTTTCGCCTTTCCTTTGCATATAGTCGGGACCGCCGACGGGGCTCGCGGAGGAGGTCGCCGTGCTCCCACTCACGAAGCGCCAGCGCGAGATTCTCGATTACCTGCAGGAATTCATCCAGGAACACGGCTATGCGCCGAGCCTCGAGGAGATCGGCCGGCGCTTCGGGCTGTCGTCGCTGGCGACGGTCCACAAGCACCTGACGAACCTCCAGGAGAAGGGCTTCATCCGCCGCGCGTGGAACCGCAGCCGCTCGGTGGAACTGGTTCCGACGCGCAGCGGCGGCCGCGCCCTCGAGTTGCCCCTGCTCGGGTACGTCGCGGCGGGAGCGCCCATCGAAGCGGTGGCGGGCAACGAGACGATCGCCGTCCCGGAAGCGCTGGTCGGCCGGCGCGAGGCGTATGTGCTCCGCGTGCGCGGCGACTCGATGATCGACGAACAGATTCGCGACGGCGACTACGTGATCGTCGAGGACCGCAAGACGGCGGCCAACGGCGAGATGGTCATCGCCCTCATCAACGGGGTCGAGGTGACGCTGAAGAAGTTCTATCGCGACAACGGTCACGTCCGCTTGCAACCCGCGAACCCGGCGCTCCAGCCGCTGGTCCTGCCCGCCGACCAGGTCCAGATCCAGGGCGTCGTGGTGGGCGTCATGCGGAAATACTGACCCGCTCGCGTCACGACGGGACCGCTATGGCCGAAGCCAAACCGATCAACTTCACCATCGTGCCGGATGATGACCGGAGCCTGCCGCGGACGTATGCGAACTTCTGCGCCATTTCGCACACGCCGTTCGACTTCACCCTGACGTTTTGCGAAGTGCTGCCCCTGTCGGCCGAGGACGTGCGCCTCGCCGAGACGGAGCACGTCGTGCGGGCGCCGGTGCGCGCCAAAGTGGTGTTGCCGCTGTCGGTGCTGCCGGGGTTGCTCGCGGCGCTCCAGGAGCACGTCCGGGTGCTTCAGGAGTCGTCCCCGCCGGCGTGGGACAGGGGGCCGGTGCATTGACGCGTCGAGCCGGCTCGCCGGGTCCTGCGCGGACGACGCGCGCCGGGCGCTCGCCCGCGGCGGCCGTGGTGTCGGCGCCGCGGCTGCCGGCGCGCGCGCGCCGCGTGCTCGAGGCGCTGATCGCGGCGTATCCCGGCGCCACGACCGAGCTGAAGTACCGGAATCCGTACGAGCTGCTCGTCGCCACCATTCTCTCGGCGCAGTGCACCGACGCGCGGGTGAACCAGGTGACGCCGGCGCTCTTCGCCCGGTATCCCGACGCCGCGGCCCTCGCCCGCGCGGACCTCGCCGAGCTCGAAGGCCTCGTCCAGCCCACGGGGTTCTTCCGCGCCAAGGCGCGAACGCTCGTCGGGGTAGCGAAGGCGCTCGTCGAGCGGCACGGCGGGCAGGTCCCGGCGCAGATCGAGGCGCTCGTCGAGCTGCCCGGCGTGGGCCGGAAGACAGCCAACGTGGTGCTCGGCCACGCCCTCGGGGTCCCGGGACTCGCCGTCGATCGCCACGTGCTGCGCGTGGCGAACCGCCTCGGGGTCGCCGCGTCGGAGGACCCCGATGTCGTGGAAGCCCAGCTCTGCCGCGCGCTGCCCCGCGAGCAATGGACGCTGGCCTCCGATGCGCTCATTCTCCACGGCCGGCGCGTCTGCCGGCCGGTGCCGCGCTGCGATCGCTGCGTGGTGCGGGAGGCTTGCCACTACTACGCCCGCACACGCGCGGGCACGCCTGCCGAGCCGCAGCGGCCGTCCCCCGGCGCGCGGGTCCGACCCGGAGCGACGCCCGGCGGGCGGCGGGCGGCGCGGAGCCGACGCCCGTCCCGCCGATGACACGCCGGCGGTTCCAGCGCCTCGTCGAGGAGGCGCTCCGACGCCTTCCCCGCCGCTTCCGCGACGCGATCGATAACGTCGCCGTCGTGGTCGAAGACGAGCCGCCGCCCGATCTGCTCGAGGAGCTCGGGATCGAACCGCCCGACACGCTCTTCGGCCTCTACCAAGGCACGCCCCTGCCGGAGCGGTCCTGGTCGCACGGCAACGCGCTGCCCGATCGCATCGCCATCTACCAGCGGCCGATCGAAGAGGCGTGCGAGACCGAAGAGGAAGTCCGCGATACGATCCTCGAGACCGTCATCCACGAGTTCGGCCACTACTTCGGGCTGAGCGAGGAGGAAATCGAAGAGATTGAAGAGCGCTACTGGCGGGGCGGCGGGGACGACGAGGCCTGACCGGCCGCGCGCGCGTCGGCGCTTCGCGCAGCATTTTCTCGAGCCCGGCTGGGCGCGCCGGGTGGTGCAGGCGATCGCGCCGGCGCCGACCGACACGTTCATCGAAATCGGGCCCGGCGCCGGCGCGCTGACCCGCCCCCTCGCGGCGACCGGCGCGCGGGTGGTGGCGGTCGAAATCGACCGCGACCTGGCGGCCCGCCTCGCCGCGGACGCGCCGCCGAACCTCACCGTGGTGACCGGCGATTTCCTCGCCCTCGACGTCATGGAGGCCCTCGCCGCCGCCCGCGCGCCCCACCCGGACGCGGCGGTCCCTCCCGGGGCGCAGCCGGGCGCCGCGGCGGTCCGCGTGGTGGGCAATCTCCCCTACAGCATCTCGACGCCCATCCTGCTCCGGATCCTCGAACTGCACCAGCGGCACAGGGTGTTCCGCGACGCCACCCTGATGGTCCAGAAAGAGGTCGCCGACCGACTGGTCGCCGCGCCCGGGAGTCGCGACTACGGGGTCCTCTCGGTGTTCGTCCAGCTCCACGCCGAGGTCACCCCGCTGCTGGGGCTGCCTCCCGGCGCGTTCCGCCCGGCCCCGAAGGTCCGATCGACGCTCGTGCGGCTCGCGTTCCGGCCGCGGCCCGTCGCCGTGAATGCGCCCGACGTGTTCGCGCGCCTGGTGCGGGGGGTGTTCACGAAGCGCCGGAAAACGCTCCTCAACGCGTTCCGTCCGGTGGCCGAGGCGTTCGGGCTGGAGGCTGGAGAGGTTCTGGCGCAGGCGGCCATCGATCCGGGGCGGCGCCCGGAGACGTTGGGGCTGGCGGAACTCGCGAGGCTGGCCGAGTTGCTGGCTTCGGCCCCTGGACGAGCTGTGTTATAGTCTTGCCGGATTCCGCGCCCCTGACCCTGGGCCTTCCCAGCGGCCTGTCAGGTGGGTGCGTCCGCCCGGCCGGTCCGCGGCCGCGCCGGAGCCTTCGCCCGCCCGGGCGGAGGGGGGACGCATCCGCGGGACGGGCATCCCGTATGACGGTCGAGGTGGTCCCCCTCGGTGGGCTCGGGGAATTCGGCATGAACGCGATGGTGGTCGCCGCCGGCGACACGGCCATCATGGTCGACGCCGGGGTGATGTTCCCGGAAAGCGACCTGCCGGGCGTCGACCTGATTTTCCCGGACCTCGCGGGCCTGCAGCAGCGCTACGGGGGGCGCGTGTCGGCGCTCGTCCTCACGCACGGCCACGAGGACCACATCGGAGCGCTGCCGCACGTGCTGCCCTTTGTGGACGGGCCCGTCTACGGCACCCCCCTGACGGTGGCGCTCGCCGAGCCGAAGATCGGAGAAGAGGCCCGCGAACGGCTCCGGGCGGTGCAACCGCGGGAAACCGTGACGGTCGGCCCGTTCCGGGTGGAGTTCCTCCGGGTCACGCACAGCGTGCCGGACGCGGTGGCACTGGCCATCCACACGCCCGCCGGGACGCTGGTGCACACGGGGGACTTCAAGTTCGACCAGACGCCGCTCGACGGCGAGACGACCGATTTCCAGCGCCTGGCCGAGCTCGGGGCCGCCGGCGTGCTCGCCCTCTTCGGGGACAGCACGAACGTGGAACGCCGGGGCGTCACGGGGTCCGAGCGGGACGTGGTGGAGGCGTTCGAGGAGATCTTCACGGCGACGGCGGGCAAGATCGTGGTGGGCCTCTTCGCCTCGAGTGTGTATCGGATGCAGATTCTCGTCGACCTCGCGGAGCAGTTCGACCGGAAGGTCGCGCTCGTGGGCCGGGGCGTCGTCGAGACCGCCCACGCCGCGATGCGGCTCGGGCGACTACGCGTGCCGCCCGGCTTGCTCATCCGCGAGGCGGAGGTGCGGCAGTACCCCGCGCAGGATGTCGTGTGTCTGTGCACCGGGTCGCAGGGCGAGCCGCTGGCGGCGCTGCCCCGGATCGCGATCGACGACCACCGCCACGTGGCGCTCGAGCCGGGCGACGTCGTGGTCTTCTCGGCGCGGGAGATCCCGGGGCACGAGAAGGCGATCGGCCGCGTGATGAACCACGTGGCGCGGCGGGGCGCGGAGGTCGTGCACGAAGGGGTCAAGCACGTGCACGTCTCGGGCCACGGCAGCGAGGAAGAACTCAAGCTCATGCTGGCCCTCGTGCGGCCGCGCTACTTCGTGCCGATCCACGGGGAGTACCGCCAGCTCGCGCGCCACGCCCGGCTGGCGCGGCAGGTGGTGCCCGCGACGGACGTCCTGCTCGCCGAAGACGGCGATCTCGTCCGGTTCGACGCCGACGGCGGCCGGCTGGCGGGGCGGGTGCCGGCCGGCCGCGTGCTCATCGACGGGGCGCGCACCGGCGAAGTGGTCGACGAAGTCCTGCGGGATCGCCGCCACCTCGCCGCCGACGGCCTCGTGGTCCCCGTCCTGGCGATCAACCGGCAATCGGGGGCGCTCGAGGACGTGCCCGACCTCATCACGCGCGGGCTGGCGGTCGACCCGCGCACCGACGCGTTGTTGCAGGAGGCCCCGGCGCTGCTCGCCGAGGTCGTCGAATCGGCGAGCCTCGAGGAGCGGACGGACCCGGGGCTCATCCGGGAAAAAGTCCGCGGCGAGCTCCAGCGCGCCTTCCGCAAGCGGACCGGCCGCCGGCCGCTCATCGTCCCGGTCGTGATGGAGGTGTGACGGTGGCCGGATCGACCCTCTCGCGGCGCGCGAGCGAGCTGGTCGGGGTCCTCCTGTTCGTGGCGGCGCTGCTCTGGCTCCTGGCGCTGGCGAGCTACAACCCGGCGGACCCGGTCTGGTTCTTCCACGCGGCGCCGGAGGTCTCGACGACCAACTTCGTCGGCCGTCTGGGCGCGTTCGCCGCGGAGCTGTCGTTTCAGCTCTGCGGGTACGCCGCGTACCTGCTGCCGCTGGTGCTGGCGGCGCTCGGGTGGCACTACTTCTGGTGCCGGGCCTTCGACGCCGTCTACACCAAAATCGCCGGCACCTGCCTCCTGCTGGGAACCCTGACGGCGTTCCTGAGCCTGGCGTTCGGCGCGACGCCCCTCGCCGGCCGAGAGTTTTCCGCCGGCGGCGCGCTGGGCGACTGGCTGGCCCGGGTGCTGGCCGAGTACTTGAACCGTACGGGGTCAATCATCCTGATCGTGACGCTGCTGTTCGTCGCGACCATGATGGCGACGCAACTCTCCATCGGGCGTCTCGTGGCGGCCGCGGGGGACGCGGTGCGGGCCGAAGCCCGGCGCTGGCTCGGG
>CAYZKQ010000014.1:0-32574 GCA_964478975.1 uncultured Vicinamibacterales bacterium
ACGCGCGCTGCGGCGAGGCGGCAGCAGGTGCGGCATAGTCGCCGCGGGAAGCCCAGGCGGGGCGCGAGGGGAGACGGCCATGACGATCAAGTCCGACCGATGGATCAAGCGCATGGCGCTCGAGCATCGCATGATCGAGCCGTTCGAGGAGCGGCAAGTCCGCGCCGGCGTCATCTCGTACGGCCTGTCGTCGTACGGCTACGACATCCGGGTCGCCGATGAATTCAAGGTGTTCACGAACATCAACGCGACCGTGATCGACCCCAAGAAGTTCGACCCGCGATCGTTCGTCGACGTCAAGGCGCCGGCCTGCATCATTCCGCCGAACTCGTTCGTGCTCGCCCGCACCGTCGAGTACTTCCGGATTCCGCGCAACGTCCTGACCGTGTGCCTCGGCAAGTCGACCTACGCGCGCTGCGGGATCATCGTGAACGTCACCCCGTTCGAGCCGGAGTGGGAGGGCACGGCCACGCTCGAGATCTCCAACACGACGCCCCTCCCGGCCAAGATCTACGCGAACGAGGGGATCGCCCAGGTGATCTTCTTCGAGAGCGACGAACCCTGCGAGGTCTCGTACGCCGAGCGCCGGGGCAAGTACCAGGCGCAGGTCGAGGTGACCCTCCCGAGGATCTGACCGGCGCGGCCTTCCCCCTTACCTGGGGGGCATCAGGTGATCGATGGCGGGCAGCAGGTCCTCGGCGGGACCGTGCAGGGCCAGATCCACGGCGTCCGAGGCGGGCGTGTCTTCGAGGTTGATTTCGATGGTGAACGCCCCCCGGCGCTTCGCCTCGTGCACGAGCGAGGCGGCCGGATAGACGATGGCCGAGGTCCCGACCGTGAGGAAGACATCGCAGGCGGTGGCGGCCAGGGCCCGATCCCACACCGCGGGGTCGATGGGCTCGCCGAACCACACGACCGCCGGCCGGGCGAGGCCGCGGCAGGCGGGGCAGCGCGGCGGGAGCTCGGCAAGCGGGACCGACTCGTCGCGCCAGGCCGGCGGCGCCCCCGGACAGGCGGTCGCGCAGCGCAGTTCCCAGATCGATCCGTGGACCCGCAGGACGTGCCGGGTGCCGGCGCGCTCGTGGAGGCCGTCGACGTTCTGGGTCACGAGCGTGAAGCCGGGGCGCTCGCTCCAGCGGGCGAGCACCTCGTGCGCCGCGTTGGGCCGGCACCGGGCGATCACTTGGCGGCGCCAGTCGTACCAGGTCCAGACCAGGTGGGGATCGCGCGCGAAGGCGTGCGGGGTGGCGAGGTCCTCGGGCCGGTACGACCGCCAGAGTCCCCCGGCGCCGCGAAAGGTCGGGACGCCGCTCGCGGCGGACACGCCCGCGCCGGTGAGCACCGTGAGCCGCCCCGCGGCGGCCACGCGCCGCGCGGCGGCGGCGAGCCGGTCCATCGGCCGCCATTATACGCGGCGCCGATCTACAATCGCCGGCGGCTATGGAATACGTGAACCTGGGTCGCTCCGGCCTGAAGGTCTCGCGCCTCTGTCTCGGCACCATGACCTACGGGTCGCCCGCGTGGCGGCCGTGGGTCCTGCCGGAAGAGGCGAGCCGCCCGTTCATCCGGCGGGCGCTCGAGCTCGGGATCAACTTCTTCGACACGGCCGACATGTATTCGCGCGGCGCGAGCGAGGAGATCCTGGGACGCGCCCTCCGGGACTTCGCCCGGCGCGAGGCGGTCGTGATCGCCACCAAAGCGTTCTATCCGATGGGCGACGGCCCGAACGACCGCGGGCTGTCGCGCAAGCATCTGCTCGACGCCATCGACGCGTCGTTGCGGCGGCTGGGCGTCGACTACGTCGACCTCTACCAGATCCACCGCTGGGACCCGGAGACGCCGATCGAAGAGACCCTGCGCGCGCTGGATGACATCGTCCGCGCCGGCAAGGCGCGCTACCTCGGTGCCTCCAGCATGTACGCGTGGCAATTCGCGCAGGCGCTCGCCCTGGCCGACCGGCACGGCTGGACGCGGTTCGTCTCGATGCAGAACCACTACAACCTCGTCTATCGGGAGGAGGAGCGGGAGATGCTGCCGCTGTGCCGCGCAGAAGGCATCGGCGTCATCCCGTGGAGCCCGCTGGCGAGGGGGTTCCTGGCCGGCAACCGCCGCGCGGGCGATGGCGGCGAGACCCTGCGCGCCCAGACCGATCAGTACGCCCGCGAGCTGTACTACCGCCAGAACGACTTCGAGATCGCGGCGCGGGTATCGGCATTGGCGGAGCGCCGGGGGGTGAAGCCCGCCCAGATCGCCCTCGCGTGGCTGCTGCACCAGCCGGAGGTGACGGCGCCTATCGTGGGGGTCACGCGGCTCGAGCAGCTCGATGAACTCGCGGCCGCCCTGGATATCAGGCTGGAGGCCGACGAACGTCGCTGGCTGGAAGAGGCTTACCAACCCCACCCCGTGGCGGGGATGGACTGACCCCCCTACGGGCGCGGCGTCTTGAAGGTGACGCGCTCCCTCCAGGTATCGAGGCGGACTTCCTTGAGCTCGGGGATATTCGCCAGGTCCTCGATGGCCGCGAGCGGTCCGTGGTCGTGCCGATACGCCACGATGGCGTCGGCCTGCGGCCGGGTGATCCCGAGGACGTCTTCGATCTCCTGCGCGTCCGCCGTGTTGAGATTCACCACCCCGAAGTGGCGGGTCAGGTAGGCGGCGACCACCTGGGCGTCCTCGTCTGTGAGGGTCGCCCCGCGGTCGCGCATGTCCGCGATGACCTGTTGCCACGCCGCCCGGCTGCGCCGCTTCGCCACGACCGTCGCAGCGTCGTGGCACGTCGCGCAGAATTCGAGCAACTCGGCCCGACCGGTCCCGGGCGCCAAGCGGTCGGGCGGCGCCTGCGCGCCCAGACCGGGGAAGCCGGCGGCGAAGGCTCCGATGGCGAGCGTCCAGGCGAGGCGCCGCGTCCGCAGCATCTACCGGGACGCGCGTCCGGCGGAGCCCGCCGGCGCGGGCGGCAGCGCGAACGCGACGAGCTTCGAGCCGGTCGGCGACGCCAGGTAGCTGCCGCCGCCCGCGGCGACGGCGACGTACTGGCGGCCGTCCTTGCCGAGATAGGTGACCGGGACCGAGTGGGCGCTCGCCTCTAGTTCCACCTCCCAGAGCAGCCGTCCCGTGCGCGAGTCGAACGCCCGGAAGCGGCGGTCGTTGGTGGCGCCGATGAACAGCACGCCGCCGGCCGTCACGATGCCGCCGCCCAGGTTGAGCGTCCCGGTCTTGTCGAACCCTCGGGCCTTGAGCGACTCGATGACGCCGAGCGGGACGCGCCACGCAATCTCGCCCCGGTCCACATCGACGGCCACGAGCTCCCCGAACGGCGGCGCCGAGCATGGAATCTTGGTCTCCGGGTTCCAGAATCGCCCGACCGGCCCTCCCCACGGCGTGGTGCGTACGTAGGTCGGCTTGCCCGTCTGCCGGTCGACGCGCTCTTCCATGCGAGCGACCTGGCCCAAGTTCATGATGTTGGTGAAAACGAGCCGCAGCGTCGGGTCGTACGCGAGACCGTTCCAGTTTCCACCGCCTATCGTGCTCGGAACCGTGACCATCGTGGCATCGACGCTGGGAGGCGTGAAGGGCCCCTTCGTGTACATGCGGTGCTGCGCCCAGAGGTCGCGGCAATACCCGGCGTGTTCCGGCGTCAGGTCGTAGAAATCCTTGGCCGGGTCGAAGTCGATCCGGCCGAGGGGCGGCGGCTTCAGGGGAAACGGCTGCGTCGGCCAGGTCGCTTCGCCCGGTACGGTGCTTTGCGGGACGGGGCGCTCCTCCATCCCGAAGACGGGTTCGCCGGTCGTGCGGTCGAAGAAGAACAACGTGTTCATCTTGGTCACGACGGCGATCGCGGGGATCGTCCGGTCCTGGCGCCGGATGTCGACGAGCGTCGGCGCCGCGGGCAGGTCGTAGTCCCAGATGTCGTGGTGGACGAGCTGCTGGAACCACTTGAGCGTGCCGCTCCGCGCGTCGAGCGCCACGACGGAGTTGGCGTACAGATTGGCGCCCTTGCGGTCGCCGCCGTAGTAATCCGACGTCGGGGCGCCGAGGGGGGCGAAGACGAGGCCGCGGGCTTCGTCGATACTGAAGTACGCCCACATATTGACGCCGGACCGGTTCTTCCAACTGTCCTGTTCCCAAGTGTCCACCCCGGGCTCGCCCGCCCGCGGGACGGTGTGGAACGACCACAGGAGCTTCCCCGTCCGCGCGTCCCAGCCCCGGATGTCTCCGTACAGCCCGAAGCTCGGCGATTGCTCGCCGTTGTTGCCTCCGGTGATCACGATGTTCTCGAACACCGCAGGCGGCGAAAACAGGGCGAATCGACCGTCGACCTCGCCGCGGACCCCCTGGGTGAGGTCCACCGACCCGTTGTCGCCGAAGGTGGCGGCCGGCGTTCCGCTCTTCGCGTCGAGGGCCATCAGGCGGTCTCCGGCGCCGAAAAACACCCGCGGGGGCGTCTCTCGGTCGCCCGGCCAGTAAGCGACCCCGCGCCGGCTCACCGTCGCCGGGGCCGTGAAGCGCCAGACGAGACGACCGGTCTCGGGCTCGAGCCCCAGCACGTCGCGGCCCGCGGTGATGTACATGAGGCCGGCCGCCACGATCGGCCGGGTCGTGATGCCGGGCACGCCCGTGTCGAACGTCCAGGCGATCTTCAGACGCGCGACGTTCGCCGAGGTGATTTGTTTCAGCGGCGAGTAGCGACGCGCGGCCAGATCCCGGTCTGGGTGCGGCCACTCGCCGGCCGGCGGGTCAGCGGCGGAGAGGAGGCCGGCGCCGACCATGGCGAGCACGAGTCCCACGATGACGTGTCTCATCTTCGTCTCCCTCAGGGTGTCGCGGACGGATGAGGTGCTTCAGCGCGGGGGTTTGGGACGCGGCGTCACGTCCGCATCGACGAGCCCGAGTGCCCACTTGATGGCCTCCAGCCACATCGTCCGGATCTCGGGACGGTCCCACGTGGCGCTGTCGTGGCCGAACGCGCAGACGAACACGCGCCCGCGCCCGTAGGTGTGCGCCCAGGCCTGCGGAAAGTCGCCGTCGGTGCGGTGGACGGTCGGGCGCTCGAGATCGACGCTGGCCGGGTCGAGCCTCAGGAGCACGCGGCTTTTCTCGCGCGAGAAGTCCTTCACCTGGTACATCTCGTCGCGGAAGGTGAAGCCCGGAGGGAAGTGTCGCGTGGCCGGGAACGCGGGATCCTCCACCACGACGGTGGCTTCGGTGAGGCCCCAGGGGTGGCCGTCGTAGCGGGCGCCGAAGAGCTCGCCGAACTCCGGGTAGCGCTGGAAAGCGGTGATCGCCGTGTGGGCCGCCACGAATCCCTTGCCGTCGTCCCGGACGAACGAGATCAGGTCCGCCATCTGCTGGTCGTCGATGGGGATTTCGCGCATGCCCATGAAGAAGATCGCGTCGAAGGTCTGGAGGGTGCGCGTCACCGGCCAGTCGCGGCCATCGGCGTGGACGACGAGGGGGCGCTTGGTGATGAGCTGGGAATCCGTGCGGAGGATCGCGTCGAAGAGGCCTGTCTGCCGGCCCATCTGCTCGATGACCGCCATCGCGTGCGACGCCGACTCGTGGTAGGCGCCGCCGCCGGTCATGTCCGCCCAGACCAGGAGCTGCTTTCGGTCCGGGCGGGTGGGGGAGCGCCGGTCCTGGGGTGGTGGCTGGAGCGTGGCCGGCGCGGCCGCGAGGAGGAAGCCCAGCGTGGCTATTCCGATGCGGGCGGCCCGGCGAGTCCAGCCTGGCGAGGACCGGCGCTCCATCGCTCGTCTCCCGTGAGTCCGTTAGAAGTTGAACTTCAGCGCGAACTGCATGATGCGCGGGTCGCCCGCCGACTGGATCTTACCGAAGTTGGCGTTGTTGAGCGCGGTCACGGGCGCGTTGAAGTTGACGTAGTTGATGACGTTGAAGACCTCCCACCTGAACTGCAGCGTGCGCGTCGGCCCGACCCGGAAGGTTCGGGTGACCGCGATGTCGTTCTGGAAGCGCGGCGGATTCACGATGGTGTTGCGCTTGAGCGTGCTGTAGGTCCCGACCTCCGGTTGGGTGAACGCCGCGGGGTTCAGATAGAAGTTCGGGCTCTTGTCTCCGTACGGATTGTCGAGGACCTGCACCGCCCGCTGGTTCCCGATGCCGGTGAGGGCCCGGTCGATGCCGAGCGTGACGCTTGAGCGGTTCCCGCTTTGCCACCGGACGATCGGCGCGAACTGCCAATCGCCGAACAGGCGCCGGAGGACAGGGTGGTCGAACTCCGGAACATTCACGACCCCCGAGAGGTTCACGACGTGCCGGCGATCCGAGTCGCAGTACGAGTAGTCGCGCTCGGGGTGGTTCGGGTCCACGATTGTGGGGCCCGTGATCTCCGTGGTCGCGGGGTCACCCATGCACCTCGACAGGGTCCAGTTCGCCAGCAGGCTGAAGCCGCGGGACAGCCGCCGCTGCGCGGACACGAGCAACCCATGGTAATTGGCGCGGCCCGTGTCGTCCACGTGCCCGATCGTGCCGTAATACTGGCCCTCGGTGCGGTTCCGCAGGTAGAGGAAGCGGCGCTGGTTCGTGTTGGCCGTCGTGGCCCCGGGGCCGTAAATGGCCGGGTTCAGCTCGGTGCCGCGCCACAGATGGCTCGAATGGTTCCCGAGGTAGCTCGCCGCGAGCAACCACTCGCCCACCTGGCGCTGGTAGCTGACGTTCCACTGATAGAGCGTGGTCGGGCGCAGGTGGAGCGGCGTGTTCACGTAGACGCCGAACGCCGGGAAGGGGGCGGACCGCCACTCAGTGGCGAGGCGGGGGAACGGGTTGCCGCCGGGATACCCGAGGTACGGGTCGGCGAAGCCGCCCACCGGATTGCTGATCGTAATCTGCGCGCCCCACGGCGGGTTGTTCGCGAAACGCGTGTTGAAGAACAGGTGCGGCGTGTCCGCGAACATGCCCCACGCCGCGCGCACGCTGCTCTTGTCGTCCGGCGTCCAGATCACCCCGAGGCGTGGCACAAAGCGGACGAGGTCGCCGAATGTCGTGGCCTTGCCGGGGAAGCTCGGGTCGCCGGAGAACAGGAGCCCCGCCGGGGCCTGCGGATAGGTCTGGCTCTTGACGCCCTGGTCGAATCGGGCCAGGTCGAAATTGCTGGCGTAGCCGTGCGTGTTCTTGATGGGCATCCAGGGCTCCCACCGGATGCCGGCGTTGAGCGTCAGGTTCGGCCGAATCCGCCACTCGTCCTGGATGTACGCCCCGATGTAGTGGTTGTAGTCGTAGTCGTAGACGGGGTTGCCCTGGATGAAGCTGCTCGGATAGCCGAGGAGGAAATCGGCGAGCGACAACCCGGTCGTCTGGCCGTTGAAGGTGAACTGGCCGTTGGTCGGGCGATTGTTCAACGTCTCGATCTTGTTGTAAATCCAGTTGACGCCGAACGACACTTGATGCGCCCCCAGCACGAGGTCCACGTCGTCGGCGAGCTGGTAGCCTTCGGAGTTGAAGTAGCCCGGATTGGTACCGCCGAATCCGAACGAGAAGCCCGCCCCCGTCACGTTGACGCCCATGAACCCCGGCAGAGGACTATAGACGTTGGCGCCGAGGTCGGCCGGCGAGAAGAACTTCGGCAGCGGGCGGTCGTTCAGGGTCCGGTAGTACGTGAAGTGGAACGCATTGAGACTCTTCGGGGAAAGAACCCAGTTGTGGCCGGTGACGACGGAGTGGACCTGGTTGAGCTGGCCGGTCCGGCTGAGGGTCAGGACGTTCTTGCCGTCGTAGGTCGCCGGGTTCTCGTATCGCGCGTAGAGATAGCGGACCATGAGGCTGTGCGCCGGTGAGATCGTGTAGTCGATCCGCCCCATGGTTTGATGCTCCGTGCTGTTGTTCGGAATGCCGAACTGGAGACGCCCGCAGGGGTCGTCCGAGACGGGGATGTGCTTGAGGACATTGAGCGCCACCGGACTGAACCGGCTCGGGTCGACCCGATTGTTGACGAACGGCGCGCGCAGGGTGATCTGGCGGCCGGCGTTGCACGCCGGGGAGGCGACGGCGGTGAAATCGCCGTTCAGCATGGCCTGGGTCGGCACGTAGCGCAGCGTGGTGTCCGGATTCGACCGCTCGACACGACCCTGATACGCGGTGAAGAAGAAGATCTGGTCCTTCTTGACGGGCCCGCCCAGCGTGCCGCCCGGCTGGTTGCGCTTCAGGCTGTCGCGTTCGCGCGCGAAGAAGTTCTTCGCGTTGAACATGTAGTTACGCAGGAAGTGGAACGCGTTGCCGTGGAACTCGTTCGTGCCGGACTTGGTCACGAGGTTCACCGCCGAGGCCGCGTGGTGTCCGTAGCGGGCCGGCAGGGCGGACGACTCGACCTTGAACTCCTGGAGCGCGTCGGGAAAGAGCGTCGGCAGATTCAGATTGTTGAACGGGTCGTTGTGCGTGCCCCCGTCCATGATGTACGTCATCCCGTTGGCCTGGCCGCCGGCGACCGAAATCGTGACCGTCGGGTA
This sequence comes from uncultured Vicinamibacterales bacterium, assembly GCA_964478975.1. Taxonomy (GTDB): domain Bacteria; phylum Acidobacteriota; class Vicinamibacteria; order Vicinamibacterales; family JAHECP01; genus CAYZKQ01. Next base: position 8,460 of record CAYZKQ010000014.1, read on the forward strand.
ATTCTTGTTGGTGTTCAGATCGCCGGCCGGCGCCGGGGTCGCGAGCCCCGCGAGGAAGATGAGCTCGGTCGCGACCCGGCCGTTGAGGGGCATCTCGAGGACGCGCTGGTTGTCGATCACCTGCCCGACCCCGGTGGTCCGCGTCTCGACCATCGAGGCGCCGGCCACGACGGTGACCTGCTCCTCGATGGCCCCGATCGTCAGGGTGACATCGATTGTCGGATTGGTGTTCACCTGGAGGACGATGCCATCCCGCACGTAGGTGTTGAAGCCCTGCAGCACGACGGTCATGCGATAGGGGCCCACGGGGAGGTTCGGAATGACGTAGTAGCCGTTCTCGTCGGTGAACACCGTTCGCGTGGCGCCGGTGTCGGTCTTCGTCACCGTCACCTCCGCGCCCGGCAGCACGCCGCCGCTCGCGTCCCGGACGACGCCGGAAATCTGCGCGCTGGCGACGGCCTGTGCCCAGCTGGCTCCGGTGGCGAGAGCCAGAAGAACGAGAGTGCCGAGGCCGATTCGGAGCGGTCTCATCGTGACACCTCCACGCGCGAATGCCGGGAACCAGTGCACCACAGGCTGCACGAGCCCGACCCTAGCACCGCCTCCTGACGGGTCACAACCGAGTAACGGTGCCGTTACCGTTACAGCGCCCGGGGACGCGAGGGCCGCGGCGATAATGGGGCTGCCACCCGCCGGAGGGCATCCGGGCGCCCACCGCGACCGGGGGAATCGGGCGGCCGCGGACCACAGGGCGGCGGGCGCCGACGTGAGGAGCGATGGCGACACGACCGATCACGCCGGAGGAGCAGGAACTGGCGCAGGAGTTGTTGGACCGGGCGCGCGTGGCGATGGCGCAGGTCGAGGCGTACGGGCAGGCGGAGGTCGACCGGCTCTGCCGCGCGGTCGCCTGGGCGACGGGCAACGAGGCGGCGGCGGTCCGCCTGGCCCACATGAGCGTCGACGAATCCGGGATGGGAAGCCGGGAGCCGACCCGGCGGGCCAAGATCCTCGGGGTCCTCCGGGATGCGCTCCGGCAGAAGAGCGTCGGCGTGATCGAGGAGATTCCCGAGAAGGGCCTGGTCAAGTACGCGAAGCCAGCGGGCGTCATCGCGGCCCTCATCCCGGTGACGAACCCCTACGTGACGCCGGCGGTTATCGCGATTTACGCGGTCAAGTGCCGGGACGCGGTCATTTTCTCGCCCCATCCCAGTAGTCGCCGGACGACGGGCGAGACCGTGCGGTTGATGCGGCGGGCGCTGCGCGCGGTCGGGGCGCCGGAAGATCTGTTGCAGTGCGTCGAGAAGCCGAGCATCCCCCTCGCGTGCGAGCTGATGGCGATCTGCGACCTCACGATCGCGACCGGCGGCCCGGCGATGGTGAAGGCGGCCTACAGCTCGGGCAAGCCGGCCTACGGGGTCGGGCCCGGCAACGCCACCATGGTGATCGACGAGACTGCGGATATCGCCGACGCCGCCCGGAACACGCGCATCAGCAAGACGACCGACAACGGCTCGGGGTGCTCGGCCGACGGGAACCTCATCGTCGAAGCGTCGATCTACGACGCCTTCCTCGCGCAGTTGCAGCGCGAGGGCGGCTATCTCGTGTCGCCGGAGGAGAAGGCGAAGCTGCAAGCTGTCTACTGGGACGCCGAGGGGCGCCGGACGCCGGAGACGATCGCGCGTCCGGCCCGGACGGTGGCGGCGCTCGCCGGCTTCTCGATTCCCGAGGACAAGACGTTCCTCATCGTGGAGGAAACGCAAATCGGCAAAGAGCACCCGTTCTCCTCCGAGAAGCTCGGGACCGTGCTCGCGATGTTCAAGTACCGCGGCTTCGACCAGGCGATCGACATGGTCAAGCGCCTGTTGGAGGTGGGCGGGAAGGGCCACTCGTGCGGGATCTACTCGTTCGACCCGGACCACATTCATCGGCTCGCCCTGGCCTTGCCCGTCAGCCGCATCATGGTGCGCCAGCCGCAGGCGCGGGCCAACGCCGGGTCGTTCACCAACGGCATGCCCATGACATCGAGCATGGGCTGCGGCACCTGGGGCAACAACATCACGACGGAGAACATCGCGCTCAAGCATTACATGAACGTGACGTGGGTGAGCTTTCCCATTCCGGAGGATCGGCCCTCCGAGGCGGAGCTATTCGGCGAGTTCTACAACACGGACCTGTTCTGACCGTTCGACACGACGCCTATGGCTACTTCCACCACTCCCACGGCGATTCCCCAGGCCGCCGACGCGGTCGCGACGGCGCGCGTCGCGGCCTATCTCCTCGCGGAGTACCTCGAGCGCCTCGGCGTCGAGGTGATCTTCGGGCTGTGCGGTCACACGAACATCGAGTTCCTCGACGCGATCGGCCGCAGTCGGCGGCTGCGGTTCATCACGACGCGTCACGAGCAGGTCGCCGCCCACGCCGCCGACGGCTACGCTCGCGCGTCCGGCAAGGTGGGCGTGGTCCTCACGCACGTCGGTCCCGGCCTGACCAACGCGGTCACGGGGGTCGCCAACGCCGCCCTCGATTCGGTGCCGCTGGTGGTCATCGCGGGCGATGTGCCGTCCCACTATTTCGGCCGGCACCCGCACCAGGAGATCAATCTCCACCTCGACGCCGACCAGTTCGAAATCTACCGGCCGTTCTGCAAGCGGATCTATCGGGTGGACCGCCCGGCGGATCTGCCGCGGGTCGTGGAGCGGGCGTTCCACCTGGCCCAGAGCGGGCGGCCCGGCCCTGTGCTGGTGGACGTGCCGATGGATATCTTCTCGGCCGACCTGCCGGCCGACGCGTTCGGTAAAGTGCCGCCGCCGCTGGCGCGGCCGGCGCTCGACCGGGAGACCGCCCGGCGGATCGTCGACATGCTCGCGGAGGCGGCCCGGCCGGTCATCTACGCGGGCGGCGGCGTGCTGGCGGCGCGGGCGTCGGCGGAGCTGGCGGCGCTCGCCGAGGCGCTCGAAATCCCGGTGGCCCACTCGCTGATGGGGAAGGGCTGCCTGCGCGAAGACCACCCGCTGTTGCTCGGGATGACGGGGTTCTGGGGGACGCCGATCGCCAACGAAAAATGCCGGACGGCGGACGTGATCCTGGCGGTGGGCACGCGGCTCGCCGAGACGAGCTCGAGCTCGTGGGATCCGCGCTACACCTTCGCCATCCCGCCCACGCGACTCGTCCACATCGACCTCGACGTGGCCGAGATCGGCCGGAACTTCCCGACCGAGCTCGGCGCGGTCGCCGACGCGAAGCTCGCGCTCGCCGCCCTCGCCGAGCTCGCCCGCACCCGGCGGCGGCCGGAGCGGCCGGGCCTGCGCCAGGAGATCAGCCGCGGGCGCCAGGCGTTCGCGGCGCACTGGGCGGCCCAGTGGACCTCGGACGAGTACCCCCTGCGGCCCGAACGCATCCTCGGCGAGGTCAGGAAGGCGGTGCCCGAGGACGGCTTTATCGTGACCGACGTCGGCTGGAACAAGAACGGCGTCGGCCAGCAATTCCCCATCACGGTTCCGGGCACCTTCATCACGCCGAGCGGGTTGGCGACCATGGGGTTCGGGCCGGGCGCGGCCCTCGGCGTCAAAGCGGCCCAACCCGACCGGGTCGTCCTGGCGCTCATCGGCGACGGCGGGTTCAGCACCCACCTGTCGGTCGTGCCCACGGCCATGGAGGCGAACCTCCCTGTGACCTTCGTCGTGATGGACAACGCCGGGTTCGGGACGATCGCGGGGCTCGAGCAGGCGCACTTCGGCTCGAGCTACGGGTGTCTCTTCGAGCGCGACGGCCAACCCTACCGCGTCGACTACGCCGCGTTCGCCCGGGCGTGCGGCGCCCGGGGCGTCTTCATCGAAGCGGCCAGCGAGCTGGGGCCGGCGCTGCAAGAAGCCGTCCGGTCCTCGACGCCCACGGTGATCCAGGTGCCGATGGAAAACGCCCCGACCCCGACGCCCGGCTACTGGAACATCAATGACATCTACCGGCCGGAGCGCTGACCCGGCGGCCGCCGCGGCGAGCTGGGCATCGGCCCGCGCGGGCACGACGGCGGTGCTCCGGCTGCCGCCGGCGTGGCTCTCGTGGACAGTCTGGGGCGTCGCGGCGGCGTTCTACCTGTCCGGCTTCTACCTGCGCGTCGCGCCGGCGGTCATGACCGCCGAGCTCATGCGGGATTTCGGCATCACGGCGGCCGAGCTCGGGCAATTCTCCGCGCTGTACTTCTACACCTACGTCCTGATGCAGGTGCCGACCGGCGTCCTGGTGGATTCCTGGGGGGCGCGCAATTTGCTCGTGCTCGGGGCGGTGCTGGCGGCGGCCGGGACCTTCTTGTTCGGCCTGACCGGGCACGTGGGCCTCGCGGGGCTGGGGCGGGCGGTGGTGGGCGGCGCCACGGCGGTGGGATGGGTCGTGACGTTGAAGCTGGCCACGCACTGGTTCCCCGCGCACCGGTTCGCCACGATGTCGGGCCTCGGGCTGCTGTTTGGCAACCTCGGGGCCCTGGCGGCCCAGGTGCCCCTCCGCCTCCTAGTCGAATCTTTGGGGTGGCGGTCGGCCCTGGTGGCGTCCGGGGTCGTGGTCGCGGGGGTGGCCGTGCTGGCGTGGAGCCTGGTCCGGAACGACCCGGCGGAGGCCGGCTTCGCGAGCTACGCCCCGGCGTCGCTCCAACAGACGAACCACCTGTCGTTCTGGACGCTGCTGCGGGGATTCGTGCGGGTGTTCGGCTATCGGAACACCTGGTTGATCTTCTGCGCGCAGGGCGGGTTCGTCGGGTCGATCCTGAGCTTCACCGGGCTCTGGGGACCGCCGTACCTGACGACCCGCTTTCAGGTCTCGCCGGCGACGGCGGCGGCGATCTGCTCGGTCATGATCGTCTGCTGGGCGGCCGCCAGCCCCCTGTGCGGGTATCTGTCGGACAAGGTCGGTCGCCGCAAACCGGTCTATGTGGCCGGGGCGGTGGCGGCGCTGCTCGGCTGGACGGCGCTGTTTTACGCGCCGGGGTTGTCGCTCGCGGCCTTCGTCGCGGTGGCGGCGGCGACGAGCTTCGCGTGCGGGGCGGTCATCATCGGGTTCGCCTTCGCGAAGGAGTCCGTCCCGGTGCGGTTCCTGGGCACGGTCTCGGGGGCCATCAACGTCGGCAACATGATCGGGCCGACCCTTTTGCAGCCGGCCATCGGCTGGGTGCTCGACCGCCGGTGGTCGGGGGCCGTGACCGACGGCGTGCGCGTGTACACGGTGGGCGAGTTTCACGTCGCCTTTGGCCTCATGATCGGCTGGCTGGTGCTCACGACGGTGCTGTTGAGCCTGACGCGAGAGACGTACTGTCGACCGACCGCATGAAGGGAGGCCGGGGCCTATGCGAGACGCCGTACCTCGCGCTGGGTCGTGGAAGCTCGCGCTGGCGGCCGCGTTCCTCGCGGCGGATCCACTGGCGTCGTCCCTGATCTCCGGCCGCCCGCAGTCGGGTCCCGCGGCGGGCACGCTGGAGGTGACGTTCTTCTATCTGCCGCCGACCGACATTCATCCCACGTATCACACCGCCATCTGGCTGGAGAACGGGCGGGGGCACCTGGTGAAGACGCTCTACGTCAGCACGGAGCTGTCGGCGAGCGAGTACAAGGTCGGGGTGGCGTGCCCGGACTGGACCCGGCAGGCGCACTGGGAACGCGCGGATCGGTCGGAGGTCGACGCGGTCACCGGGCCGACGCCGAACGTCGGGTCCGGGCGGCTCGTGTTCGATCTGGGGGCGCTGGGGGTGGCGCCCGGCACGTACGAATTTCGCTTCCAGGTGCATATCCAGGACGATTACAACGTCATGTATCGGGGAATGCTCAAGGTGGGTGCCTCGCCGCACGAGCCCGCGCTCGAGATCCTGTATGCGCCTGAGCGGCGCGCGGGGATGCCCGAGTTCGTCCGGGACGTGCGGGTGCGTTTCATTCCGTCTGGTTCGTGAGGAGGCCTCATGTCCGCCGAAAAGATTGGCCGCAGAGAGTTCATCCGCACGGCGGCCGCCGTGACGGCGACCGTCACCTCCGCGTGGAGCTTCGAGGAGCAGGCGCTGCTGGCCCATCAGGCGCAGCAGCAGGGCGCCGGACCACGCCCGCGGCTGCCCGAGCCGGTGCCCGAAGTCGCCGGGCCGATGCCGATGGGGAAGCTCGGGGGCTTCTCGATCAGCCGCCTCATCGCCGGCCACAACTTGGTGGGGGCGACGGCGCACGCGCGCGACCTCATTTACGTTTCGCAGCTCTTGCGGAATTACTTCACCGACGAGAAGATCCTGGAGACCTACCAGAAGTACGAGGAGCACGGCATCAACGCCGCCTTCCTGCGCGTCGAGGCGCGGCAGTTGCGCCTGGCGAAGCGGTATCAGCAGGAGCGCGGCGGCAAGCTGCAGTGGATCGCGCAGCTCGTCATCAACGAGAAGGACCAGCGGCGCGACCTGGACCTGGCCCTCGAGGTCGGCGCGCGCATCGCCTACATCCGGGGGCTCGAAACGGACCGATTCTTCAAGGCCGAGCGCCTCGACGTTCTGGCGTCGGCGATCGAGTACATGCGTCAGCAGAAGGTCGTCGTGGGCGTGGCGAGCCACTTGCTGGACTCCCTGATCGCCGTCGAGCAGGCGGGGCTCAATCCGGACTTTTACGTGAAGACGTTCAACAGTGCGCAGTACTGGTCCGCCGGGCCGCCGGTGCCGCCAAACCCGGACTGGAAGCCGACCAAGACCGAGCTGGTCCCGCCCGAGTACGGACCGCCGCAGCACGACAACTTGTGGGAGACGACGCCGCGGGCCACGGCCGAGTGGTTCGCCAAGATCGAGAAGCCGTTCGTCGCTTACAAGGTGCTCGCGGCCGGGGCGATCCACCCGCTCGACGGGTTCAAGTACGCCTTCGAGCACGGCGCTGACTTCATTTCGGTCGGCATGTACGACTTCCAGATTGCCGAAGACGTGAACATCACCAAGAAGCTCTTCGCCGAGAAGCTCAATCGGACGCGCCCGTGGCGCGCGTGAGGAAGCCAGGCCGCCGGGCGGCGTCGGGGCGGGCAGCGTCCGGGTGCGTAGCGCGGGTCGGGCGGCCCAGCGGCGTTACTCGCCGCCGCCGCGCCGGAAGACCGCAGCGGACCAGGGCGTTTCCCACACCGTGACGTCCGGTCCGCACGCTCCCTCGAGCCGCAGCACGTGCAGGTCGCGCCGGTTCCCGAGCCGCGCGACCAGTTCGTCCCGCTCGAGAATCAGGGCCGCCTTGGCGAACGCCTCGGATTCGCCCGCCGTCGGTGCCACGACGGTGGCTTGACACACGCGGTCGACCGGCCGCCCGCTCCGCGGATCGATCACGTGTCCGTAGCGGTGCGGGCCCACCTGCACGAAGCGATAGTGCAGGCCGGAGGTCGAGAGCGCGGCGTTGCGCAGGTGCACCGTGGCCACCGGGCGTGCGGCGCCGGCCGGTGAGCTGACGGCCACCCTCCAGGCGGGCCGGTCGGGGGGCTGGCCGATGGCGGCGATGGTGCTGTCGCCGGCGCTGACGAGCGCGGCGGCAACGCCGGCCCGCCGCAGCGTCTCGATGGCGCGGTCGGCGGCGTAGCCCTTTCCGATCCCCCCAGGGTCGATCTCCACCCCGCGGATGGCATAGGTCACGGTGCGTGCGGCAGGGTCCAGTCGGACGAGGTCGAAGCCCGAGCGGCGGCGCGCCGCGGCCGCCGCCTCGGGCGACGGCACGGCGGGCCGGTGGTCGAGGAAGCCCCAGGCCCGGACGAGGGCTCCCACGGCGGGGTCGAACGTGCCGCCGGTGGCGTCGACGAAGCGACGGCACTGCATCAAGAAGGCGAAGAGCGCCGGCGAGACGACGACCGGTCCGTCCGCGGCGGCGCGGTTGAGCCGGCTGAGTTCGCTCGCCGGGTCGTAAAGGCTGAGGAGATGGTCCACTTCGGCCATCGCCTCGAGCGCCGCGGCCGCGGCGCGCCGCGCCTCGGCCTGGGTGGCGTGGTGCACGCGCACCTCGCAGAGGGTGCCCATCAGGAGCCGCGAGTCACGCACGACGGCGCGGGAGGCGGGCGCCGCGGCCGCGAGGGCGGCGACGGCCACCCCGGCGACCACCACCGCGGGCCACCCGTGTCGTTGCCTGACAGGGTGACCCCGCCCGCGCGGCGGCGGGGCCATCCGGCGTCGGCTCGAGTAGGATAGGGACAGCGCCATGACCGGCAAAGCGCTGGGGCCCGCGCTCAAGGACAAAGATATCGAGCGGAAGGTCCGCCAGCAACTGGCCCGCGTGCTCGCGAGCCAGACGTTTCAGCACGCGGATCGCCTCAAGCGGTTTCTGAGCTTCATCGTCCTCGAAGCCCTCGCCGGGCGCGGCGACGCGCTCAAGGAGTACGTGGTCGGCGTGCAGGTCTTCGGCAAGGAGGAGGCGTTCGACCCGCGGACCGACCCGGTGGTCCGGGTGCAGGCTCGGCGGCTCCGGGCGAGGCTCGTGCGCTACTACCGCGAAGAGGGCGTCGGCGACGAGGTGCTGATCGAGTTGCCGAAGGGCGGCTACACGCCGCTCTTCACGTTCCGCGAGCGTCCGCCCGTACAGCGGCCGTCGCCGGAGACGGTTCTGATCAGTCGCAACACCGTGGCCGTGGCGCCGTTCGCCGACCACAGCGGCGGCCGGGACCTCGAGGCGTTCTGCCGCGGCGTGCGCGACGAGGTCGTTCATCGCCTCACGAACCTCGGGCGGCTGCGGGTGGTGGCGTGGGAGACGCTGGATCCGGACGGCCAGGGCGTGGGTCGGCCGCTGCGCGCGGACGTCGCGGCCGTGGTGGTCGGGACGGTGCGCCAGGCCGGCGAGCGCGTGCGCGTCACGACCCAGGTGGTCGACGGCGCGAGCGGCTGCTACTTGTGGTCGGAATCGCTCGACGTGTCGCTGGAGTCGCCCCTGGAAGCGCAGGAACAGGTGGCGCTCGTCGTGAGCCGCCGTCTCGAGGTGGCGCTGTCGGATGTTTCGGCGGGTCGGCTGTCCGGGCGCGCGACGACCAACCTGGCCGCGCACAACCTGTATTTGCAGGGGCGGTACCACCTGAACCAGCGGACCGAGGAAGGGCTCAGAAAGGCCGTCGAGTTTTTCGAGCGGGCGCTGGTCGAGGACGCCCACTACGCCCTGGCGCACAGCGGGCTCGCCGACGCCTACGGCCTGCTCGCGCACTACGGCGTACTGGGGCCCGCCGAGGTGTGGACGAAGGCGGCCGCCAGCGCCGCGGCCGCCGTCATGCTCGACAGCAACTCGGCGGAGGCGCAAACGTCGCTCGCCCACGTGAAGGCGACCCAGGACTGGGACTGGCAGGGGGCCGAGCTGGGCTATCAGCGCGCCATCGCGATCGACCCCCGCTACGCCACCGCGCGGCACTGGTACGCCGCGTCGTGCCTGGCGCCGCTGGGGCGGCTGGACGAAGCCCTCGAACAGATGCAGATCGCGCAGTCGCTCGACCCGGTGTCCTCGATCATCGGGCGAGACCTGGCCAGCGTGTACTACTACCGCCGGGAGTTCGACCTGGCGCTCGAGCAGTGCGACCAGACGATCGAGCTCAACCCGTTCTTCTCGCCCGCGTACTGGACGCTCGGGCTCATTCAGGAGCAGCGGCGGGAGCTCGACGAATCGGTGGCGGCGTTCGAGCGCGCCGCCGACCTGGCGCCCCGGAGCCCGCGCATGCGGGCGGCCCTGGGCCGGAGCTACGCGCTCACCGGACGGCGCGACCGGGCCCGGGCGATCCTGAGGGAGCTGCAGCAGCTCGCCCAGCAACGGTACGTCTCCCCGTTCGAGTTCGCCTCGATCTACTTCGCGCTGGGACAAACCGATGTCGGGTTCGTCTGGATGGGGAAGGCCTGCGAGGAACGGTGTTTCGACCTGATTCTCATGAAGGTCGACCCGCGGTTCGATCCGATCCGGAGCGATCCCCGGTTCGCCGCGATCGCCAGGAAGGTCGGGGTGGACTGACGAGGACGAAGCAGCTCGCCAGCGCGGCCGCACGCCGTCGCCCGGAGGGTGGCTGGCAGAGGAGGATTCGAACCTCCACCCTCCCGGTTAACAGCCGGGCGCACTACCACTTGTGCTATCTGCCAGTCGAGGCGACCGCCGCGCGCGGCAGGGTTCGCGGCAGCGCCGTCCGGCGCACCGCTCCGCGGTATTCTAGAGACCGCCGCCGCACCGTGTCAATCGCGCGGATCGCGCCATGCTAAGGGTTACCCAGCGGGTGGTCGTCGCGCCGGCGACGCGGCGAGGATTCGCCCGTACAGCACAACGGCCGGCGTCGCGCCGGCCGTTTTCTCCCTATGAAATCGTGGTTGCGGGGGTGGGATTTGAACCCACGACCTTTGGGTTATGAGCCCAACGAGCTACCTGACTGCTCCACCCCGCGGCAGTGGGTCCGCCAATCGCGAACCGACTTCATCCTAGCACGCCGCGAGAGGAGCGTCAAACACACGTCCCTCACCGCACGCCGGCCTCGCCGCGCCCTTCCGAGTCCGCCGGCGCCACCTCCCGCCGCCCCTTGTCTCGAACGATCACGATCACTTCGCCCGGACGCCTGAGGCCGAGCTCCCGCCGCGCGACCTCCTCGATCGCCCGCGGATCCTCCCGCAACCGCCGGGCACGCTCCCGCAGGGCCGCATTCTCGCGGCGCAGGCGCTCGAGGGACTCGGTCAGCTCCGCACCCTGACGCCGGAGCCGGATCACCTCCAGCAACCCCTTCGGGCCGAACAACGCTTTGTGCACCGACAGGGCGGCCCCAACCAGGACGATCAGACGGGCCAGCCGATACGCCGCCGCGCCCATCCGGGCGCTGAGCGAGCGAGGCTGCGGCCGAGGGCAGCGCGCGGGCGGCAGCGGTACCGGCGGAGGGGGTTCCATCGACGCGTCGGCCTATACCGACGGACATTTCGGCCGAAACAGTACCTGGCGATAGGGCGGACCCGTGACGACGGTCGTTCCGGAGTTCGTGCTCGTGCTCACGACGCTGCCGGCGGAGGGGGACCTCGCCGCCCGCTTCGCTCGGACGCTCGTCGACGAGGGCCTCGCGGCGTGCGTCAACGTGCTGGGCGAGATGCGGTCGGTCTACCGGTGGCAGGGTCAGGTCGAAGACGAGCCGGAGCGTCAGATTCTCATCAAGACGACGCGGGACCGGCTGGAGGCGCTGTGGGAGCGCGTCCGGGCGCTCCACCCCTACGACGTGCCCGAATTCCTCGTGATCCCCATCGTCGACGGCAGCGCCGCGTACCTGCAGTGGGTGAGAGAGTGCACCTCGCCGACGGAGGAGCCCCCCCGAGGCGACGTGTGATCAGCCCGCCGGCTCCGGTTCATCGTTGCCGGGACTCCCATCCGTCCGCGCGTCCCGCGCGGCCCCGCTCTTGATGAGCCCGTAGCGGTGCAGGCGCCGGTAGAGCGCGCGCCGGCTCAACCCGAGGATCGCCGCGGCCGCCTGCTTGTTGCCGCCCATCTGCTCCAGCACGCGGACGATGTGGTCGCGCTCGAGGTCCGAGAGGGAGGCCGCCGGGGCCGCGGTCCCGGCGTCGGCCCGGGGGACCGGCGCGACCGGCGTGGCGTTCGCGTCGACGGCCGCGGCGAGCGACCGGGCGACCTCGCGTTCCGTGATCCACTGGGAGTCGGCCAGGATGCAGGCGCGCTCGATGACGTTGCGGAGCTCGCGCACGTTGCCGGGCCACGCCGCCGACATCAGGAGCCGCTCGGCCCCCGGCGTCAGGGCGAGGTCGGGCCGCTTGAGGCGCTCGGCGAATTCCTTCACCATCGCGGCCGTCAGGTACGGAATGTCTTCGCGCCGTTCGCGCAGCGGCGGCACTTTCAGTTCGACCACCGCGAGGCGGTAAAAGAGGTCGTTGCGGAACCGCCCGGCGGCCACCTCCGCCCGCAGATCCCGATTGGTCGCCGCGATCACACACACATCGACGCGGCGCGTCTCGAGGGAGCCGACGCGCTGGACCTCGCCGGTCTCGAGCACCCGCAGGAGCTTGGCCTGCAGCGTCGGCGGCAGCTCCCCGATCTCGTCGAGGAACAGCGTGCCGCCCGAGGCGACCTCGAAGAGGCCGGGCTTGTGGTCGACGGCGCCCGTGAACGCACCGCGCACGTGGCCGAACAGCTCCGACTCGAAAAGCGTCTCGACGACCGCCGAGCAGTTGACCGCGACGAAGCGCCGCCCGCGCCGGGGTCCGTGCTGGTGCAACGCCCGCGCGACCAGCTCTTTGCCGACGCCGGTCTCGCCCGTCACGAGGGCTGTCCGCAGGTGGGGCGCCAGCCGCCGGATCAGACTGAAGATCTCCTGCATGACCGGGCTGCGGCCGATCATGCCGCAGAACTCCACCTCGCGCGCGGCCGCCTGCTCGAGCGCGATCAGGTTCCGCCGCCGCTGGGCTTCCTGCTGCACGGAGCTCAACAGTTCCCGCAGGCGCTCGGGCTGGAACGGCTTGGCGAGATAGTCCCGCGCGCCGAGCTTGACCGCCTCGACGGCGCTCTGCACGTCGGCGTAGCCGGTCATGAGAATGACCTCGCACGTCGGCAGGCGCGTGCGGACTTCGCGCAGCACTTCCAGCCCGTTGATCTCGGGCATCCGCAAATCCACCATCAGGACGTCGGCCGGCCGCTGCTGTAACAGCTCGAGGGCTTCCCGGCCCCCGGACGAAGTCACGACCTCGAAGCCGGCGGACGTGGCGTAGCGGCCCACGAGCGTCAGGATCTGGGGCTCATCGTCGACGACGAGCAACAGCGGACGGGCGGCCTCGACCATAGGGCGATGCTGAGCTTAGCACAACGATGTCGGAGTGGGCGCGTCCGCCCGCGCCGCGTGCCCGAGGCGCACAGCCGATCGCCCCAGACGCGCTCGCGCAGAGCGCGTGCGCCGCGCCGACGGCGGGAGCTGGAGCCTAACCGGCTGGAGGCGGCCGGCTTAGGTCCGGCCGGGCGGGGCCGCGGAGGCGGCCCGCGGTGGCACGTCTGTTTCAAGGCCTTCCGCGAGGCAGAGACCGTCGAGCATGTTGGCGAGCGTACCCAGTGAGGTCCGGCGGGCCGGAGGCGAGAACGGGCGCAGCGTCGCCGGGAAGGTGTTTGTGGCCGATGACAGCCCCGCGACCGTGGGGTTGTTTCATCGGGTCTTGACGGCGAAAGGCTTCGAGGTGTGCGCCGCGACGGACGGTGCCGCCGCCCTCGCCGCGATTCTTCACGAGCGTCCAGACCTCGTGCTGCTGGACGTCGTGATGCCCGGCCTGGATGGGTTCGAGGTGTGCCGGCGCCTGAAGGCGATGCCGGAGACGCGCTTGCTGCCGGTGGTGCTGGTGACGGGCCTGAACGACCGCGACACGCGGCTGGCCGGCATCGAGGCCGGCGCGGACGATTTCCTCACCAAGCCCGTCGACGTGCACGAGCTGGTGGCGCGGGTGCGGTCGCTCGTGCGCTTGAAGCGGTATACCGACGCCCTCGATTCCGCGGAGTCCGTCATCCGCAGCCTGGCGCTCACGATCGAGGCGCGCGACCCGTACACGATCGGGCACTGCGAGCGGCTCGCGGCGTACGCCGTCGCCCTCGGCCAGCGTCTCGGTCTCGAGGCCGACGAGCTGCGGGCGCTGGAACAGGGGGGCTACCTCCACGACCTGGGTAAGATCGCGATCCCGGACGCCCTCCTGCTCAAGGCCGGGCCGCTTACGGCGGCGGAATTCGAGGTGATGCGGCGGCACACGCTCGTCGGCGACGCGCTGTGCGGCGAGCTGCAGTCGCTGCGCCGCGTCCGGCCCATCCTCCGGTCGCACCACGAGCGGTACGACGGGAGCGGCTATCCGAACGGCCTGCGCGGCGACGACATCCCGCTGCTCGCGCAGATCATGGGTATCGTGGACGTGTACGACGCGCTCACGACGGCGCGGCCGTACAAGCCGGCCTGGCCGATCGCGCGGGCGTTCGAGGAGCTGCGCCAGGAGGCCCGCGCGGGGCGGTTCCAGGCCGAGCTGGTGCGGGCGTTTCTCGATCTGGGCGCGCCGCGTCTCGCCGACCTCGCGTGCACCGCCCAGCGGCAACGCCGGCCCGTCGCGAGCGAAGCGGTCCCAACGACCCCGGCCGACGCCGCTGCGATCGCCAGGGCCCTCCGGAGTCGCACGGTTTCCGACGCCGGACTGCCGACTTTCTGGTTTCCTGACGTCGAGAACGGCCCGGCCCTCGGGTGACCTTCCGCCGGTGTGCGCCTGTGGCACCGGCTCGACCATCGGCGGCTCCGCGAGGACCTCGCGCCGCACGCTCGCCTCCGCGAGTCCGCACGCCGCCGGCGCGCAACCTGCAGAAGCTTCGATGGTTAGCGCACGCGGATGGAACGCCCCGAGGTGGCACCGAAGCGGCACCGTCAGGGGGACGGAGGTTCTCCATGATGAAGCGTGTCGTGACGGTGCTGGCGGCGGCGCTGTTCCTCGTCGGGCGGGGTGCGGGGGCCCAAGAAGTGAAGCTGTGGCCCAGCGAGCGGCGCCCGGCGGCGCTGCCGTTTCTGTATGTCGGGTACGGCGTGCTGCAAGGCCTGGATGTTCACACCACCGCGCGGGCGATCGAGGCCGGGGCCCGCGAGGGCAACCCGCTGCTGAAGGGGTTCAACGCCCGCCTGGGCGCCACGATCGCCGTGAAGGCCGCAACGGGTACCGCGACGATCTTCGCGGTCGAGCGCCTGTGGAAGCGGAACCGCGTGGCCGCAATCGCTCTCATGGCGGGTGTCAACGGTGTGACCGCGGCCGTCGCGGTATACAACGTGCGGGTCGCGCGGGCGCAGCGCGCCCGATGATCGGCTCGGGGGGGCCGCACGTCAGCGCGCCGGGGAGGCCGGTGCGAGTCTGTTATGATGGCCGTGGCAATCGCGCATGGCCCGGCGACGTGCGGCACCTCCCCGCCTTCCTGAGCCCGCGGACGAGCCGCCGTCGGGGGGTTCGCCCGCGGCGCGGCGGACCACGCGGACCGGTCGGGCGCAGCCATCCTGGCCGGTCCTGTGCCTGCTGGCCGCCCTGGTCCTGAAGCTCCTCGCGCCGGCGGCCGCCCGGATCACCTCGGGGCCGCTCGCGGCCGCGTGGGTCGCCCTCGACGCCCTCGCGACCCTCCTCCTCGTCGTCGGCGGCATTATCCTGGTCTGGCGCGGCCTCTCGGCGGCGAGACGACGATTGCTGTGGCGCGTGCGGCGCCGGCTGATCCTGTCGTACATCTTCATCGGACTCGTCCCGACCCTCCTGGTGGCGGCCTTCTTCCTCTTCGGGGCGCAGCTCCTGTACATGAACATCAGCGCGTATCTGTTCCGGGAGGGGTTCGACGACCTCGTCCAGGAGGTGGACCAGGTGGCCCGACTGGTGGCCGTCGACCTCGAGGGGCGGAGCGCGGCCGCGCACGCCACCGTCGAACGCCATCTCGACGAGGTCCGGGCGGCGTACCCGGACCTGTCGCTGGCGGTGGTGCGGGTCGGCTCGGCCGCGGCGCGGGCGCCGGCGGTCGTGGTCGGGCCGTGGGCGCATGTCGAGCCGCCGGCGGAGCTGCCCGAGTGGGTGCGGCGCGATGGGTTCCGCGGCACGCTGGTGTACGTCCCTGAAGGCGACGGAGGACCCGAGTTGCTCATCCGGGCGGTGGCGCTTTCCAGCCCTGGAGGGTCGACCGCGGTTGTCGCGGACCTGCCCGTCACGGAACCGGTCAAGGAAAGCCTTCGGACGGCGACGGGAGTTCGCCCGGGAGCGGTCTCGATCTTGGGTCAGGCGAGCGGCGTGCGGCCGCTGCCGGGCCGGCGCCGCGGCGGCTGGCAGTCCGAACCTTCGACCGCCGCGCCGCAGGTCGAGCGGTTCCCGTTGTTTCAGCGCAGCGTGGCGCTGTTCGAATACACCGACTGGGCGACGGGGCGGACGGCGGCGGCCTCGGTGAGCCTGTCGGCGCGGCTCGGCGGGCTGTACGACCGGATCTCGCGCGCGCAGCGGCTGCTCGCCGGCGGGCTCACCCTCGGTCAGGTCTTCCTGGTGGCGCTCGCCCTCGTCGCGGCGCTGTTCCTGGTGATCGAGGCGGTCGCGCTCGTGATGGGCTTCGCGCTCGCCCGGTCGATCACGAGCGCGATCCACGAGTTGTTCGTCGGCACCGAGCACGTGCGGCGGGGCGATTTCTCGCACCGGGTCGCGGTCAAGAGCCGCGATCAGCTCGGGGAGCTCGCTGAGTCGTTCAACGCCATGACGAGCAGCATCGAGGACCTGCTGCGGCAGGCGGCCGAGAAGCGGCGGCTGGAGGAGGAGCTGCGCATCGCGCGGGAGATCCAGATGTCGCTCCTGCCGCGCGGGCCGGTGGAGATGCCGGGCCTCGCGGTGTCGGCCGTCTGCGTGCCGGCGCGCGAGGTCGGGGGCGACTACTACGATTTCTTCCGGCTCGGCGACCGCCGGCTCGGCGTGCTCATCGCCGATGTCGCCGGCAAAGGCACATCGGCCGCGCTCTACATGGCCGAACTCAAAGGGATCGTGCTGTCGTTGAGCCGGGTGTGCGACTCGCCCCGGGCGCTGCTCGTCGAGGTGAACCGCCTCCTGGCGGGGCACCTCGATCCCCGCAGCTTCGTGACGGTCACCTACGCCGTCGTCGACCTCGAGGCCGGCGTGTTGCGGCACGCGCGCGCCGGCCATACGCCGCTCATCTACCGGCCGGCGGGCGGAGGCGCCCGGGTGGTCGCCCCGAGCGGGATGGTGGTGGGGCTGCGGCTGCCGGGCGCCGACGGAAAATTCGGCGAGCTGCTCGAAGAGCACGAGCTGCCCTTGGCGCCTGGCGACGTCGTGGTGCTCTACACCGACGGCGTGAGCGAGGCCATGAACGGACGCGCCGAGTTGTTCGGGGAGGCGCGCCTGCGGGCGCTGGTCGACACGCACGGCGACCTGGACGCGACCGGACTCCGCGAGCGCATCGTGCGGGACGTCGAAGCGTTCGTCGGCGGCGCCGATCCGCACGACGACCTGACTATGATCGTGATCAAGGTCGACGCGGTGGGACCGACCGCCGGGCGCCGGGACGCGCGGGCGGTCGCGACCGCGTGAGGGTCGCGTGCAGACGGACCGGCCGGCCCCGGTCGTGGTGTTCCGGACGGGCTCCGCAGTGGAGGCCGACGTCGTCCGGGGTCTGCTCGAGGCGCACGGCATCGCGGCGGTCGTGTCGACCGGGCGGCCGCGCACGGCCTTCCCGCTGGCGGTGAGCGGGTGGGACATCCGGGTGCTGGTCGCGCCGTCCGAGGCCGCCGAGGCGCGCCGGCTCATCGAGAGCCACCGCCAGGCGGTGCCGGCCGGACGCGTCGTCCGGTTGCGCGACGAGTTCGCGGCGCTCGAGGAGCGCCTCGGCTACCGCTTTCGAGACGTGGGCCTGCTCGAACAGGCCCTGACGCACCGGTCGCGCGCCCACGAGGACCGGACCGGTGGTGTGTTCGACAACGAGTCCCTCGAGTTTCTGGGCGATGCGGTGCTCGGCTTCGTCGTGGCCGACCGGCTCTTCCGCGACTTGCCCGAGCAGGACGAAGGCCGGAAGTCGAAGCTGAAGGCGTGGCTCGTCTCCGCCCGGACGCTGGCCCGGCTCGGCGAACGCCTCGGCCTCGGCGAGTTCGTGCTGCTCGGGAAGGGCGAGGAGCTCAGCGGCGGGCGGGCCAAGCAGGCCATTCTCGCCGACTGCTACGAAGCGCTCATCGCGGCGATCTACCTCGACGGCGGGATCGACGCCGCCCGGCGCTTCATCGAGCGGGAGTTCGCCGAGCTGCTGGGGATGGCGCGCGCCCGGGGCGAGGCGACGGAGGTCACGGCGGATTACAAGTCGGCGCTGCAGGAATGGCTGCAGGGTCAGGGCCGGGGCCTCCCCGAGTACCGGGTGACGGGTCAGACCGGGCCGGACCACCGCAAGCGGTTCCAGGTGGAGGTGCGGCTCGACGGGCAACCCGTGGCCTCGGCCGAGGGGCGGAGCAAGAAGGAGGCGGCGCAGCGGGCTGCCCGCGCGGCGCTCGAGCGGCTCAGTCGATCTCGATGATGCCCCAGCTCTTGTCGCGGTTGCCCTCGCCGCCGCCGGCCAGCGCGAGGGCCGGTTCGGGCCGCGGCAAGCGGGCGAACGCGTAGGCCTGCACTTCCCGCGCCAGCTCTTCCTCGGTCGGCGGCACCGGGCGGCAGTAGAGGCGCACCCAGAGGCGCAGCAGCGGGTCGGCGAAGCTGTAACGTTTCTGCCGCACCGTGACGAGGTCGACGTCTTCCAGCCAGGACAGGTAGTCCTTGGTCGAGCCGGCGGTACGGCGCAGTTGCCCCGCGATGGCGGTGAGGGTGAGGGGCTCCTCGGCGGCGAGCACATCCAGGATCGCCTTGAGGGCGCCGTAGCCGCGCGCGCGGTGGAGGCGCAGCTCGTACGTGTAGCGGCAGACGGTTTCGAGGCGGGCGCCGCGGGACAGTTGAGCGACGAGCGCGCTCACCGCATCGCCGCCGCCCCGGGGGTCCATGGCGGCGGTCGTTTCCAGCAGCGCGGCGACGTAGAGGGGCCGGCCGTCGGCCAGGGCGTGCACGGCGCGGACGAGCTCGGCCCGATCCGGGGTGAGCTCGGCGGCGTCCCCGCCGAACGCGGCCGCGGCCACTTCGGCGCGCGTCAGCGGGGGGACGTGGATGACCTCGAACTGCGCGGGCGCGTCGCGCAGCAGTCGGTGCGCGCGCGTCACGTAGCGCGTCGTCAGGACGAAGCGGTTCGGGCTGCTCGCCAGCGCGTCCAGCAGCTCGCGGACCACGCTCCGGAGGCCCGGGAAGCTTTCGAACGTCTGGCACTCGAACGCTTCGTCGAGGAGAAACGTCGCGGCGCCGCCGCCGGGAGCCCGGGCCGTCGCGAAGAAGGCCAGCAGCCGGTCGAACGCCTCGCGCGCCGGGGCGGTGTCGACGGGCGCGGCGGCGTGCGGGGGGGTCGGGAACGGCGAGCTCTCGAGCACGGCCTGCAGGCAGCGCTCGGGGGTCGTGGCGATGCGCTCGACGTCGATGTACTGGCACTCGGTCCGCCCCAGGATCTCGCGGAGGCGGAACAGGAGCGTGGTCCGCCCCGAGCCGCTGGCGCCGAGCAGGACGGGGACGCGCGGCGGGGTCGCGTCGAGCGCGCCCAGCAGGCGCCGCTCGAGGCTGGGGCGTTCCGGCGTCATGGCGTACGCTCCGCGCGCATGGGGATCCGGATCCCGCCGCGCGCCGCGGCGGCGAGGGCCTCCGGGTAGCCGGCGTCGGCGTGCCGCGCGCCCCCGAGACCGGGGTCGCACGTCAGGACGCACTCGAGCCGCTCGTCGGCCTCGCGCGTGCCGTCGGCCACCACGACCATGCCGGCGTGCAGGGAGTAGCCGATCCCGACCCCGCCCCCGTGGTGCACCGAGACCCACGTGGCGCCGGCGGCGGTGTTCAGCAGCGCGTTGAGGATCGGCCAGTCGGCGATCGCGTCGCTGCCGTCGCGCATGCCTTCCGTCTCGCGGGTCGGCGACGCGACCGACCCGGCGTCGAGATGGTCGCGGCCGATCACGATGGGCGCTTTGATGGCGCCGCGGCGGACCAGCTCGTTGATGCGCAGGCCGAACCGCGCGCGTTCGCCGTAGCCGAGCCAGAAGATGCGGGCCGGCAGGCCCTGGAACGCCACGCGCTCGCCCGCGAGCCGGATCCACCGGCACAACGCGTCGTTGTCAGCGAACATCTCGAGCGCCGCGCGGTCGGTCACGCGGATGTCTTCGGGGTCGCCCGAGAGCGCCGCCCAGCGGAACGGGCCTTTCCCCTCGCAGAAGAGCGGCCGGATGTACTCGGGGACGAACCCCGGGATCTCGAACGCGTCGGCGACGCCGGCCTTCTGCGCCTGGGCCCGGATATTGTTGCCGTAGTCGAACGTGACGGCGCCGCGGCGCTTGAGCTCGAGCATCGCACGGACGTGCTCGGCCATCGCCGCCATCGCGCGCGCCACGTACTCGTCCGGGCGCGTCCGGCGCAGCGCCTCCGCCTCGGCGAGGGACAGGCCGTTCGGGACGTAGCCGTTGAGCGCGTCGTGCGCGGAGGTCTGGTCGGTCACGACGTCGGGCGTGATCCCGCGGCGCACCAGGGCGGGCAAGACGTCGGCGGCGTTGCCCTCGAGCGCCATCGACCGCGCGACCCGCTCGCGCCGCCAGGCGAGGACCCGGTCGAGGGCTTCGTCCAGGTCCGCGGTGCACTCGTCCACGTAGCGCGTCTTCAGCCGCCGCTCGATGCGCCGCGGGTCGACCTCCACGATGAGCGCCGTGCCGCCGTTCATCGTGACCGCCAGCGGCTGCGCGCCGCCCATGCCGCCGAGGCCGGCCGACACGACGAGCCGCCCGGCGAGGCTCCCGCCGAAGTGCCGCCTGGCGACGGCCGCCAGCGTCTCGTAGGTCCCCTGGAGGATGCCCTGCGTGCCGATGTAGATCCAGCTTCCCGCGGTCATCTGGCCGAACATCGTGAGGCCGCGGTCCTCCAGGTCGCGGAAGGTTTCCCAGGTCGCCCATTTCGGCACCAGCAGGGCGTTGGCGATGAGCACCCGCGGGGCGCGGGGGTGCGTGCGGAAGACCCCGACGGGCTTGCCCGATTGCACGAGCAGCGTCTCGTCGTGGTCGAGGCGCTGGAGTTCCCGCACGATCGCCTCGAACGCCTCCCAGTTGCGGGCAGCCTTGCCCGAGCCGCCGTAGACGATGAGCTCGTCGGGGCGCTCGGCCACGTCCGGGTCGAGGTTGTTCATCAACATCCGGAGCGCGGCTTCCTGCGGCCAGCCCTTGCACGAGATCGTGGTGCCTCGCGGTGCGCGGACTTGTCGAGCGATCGTCGTCATGGCGCAGCCACCGAATCCGGGCGTGACAAGATGCAATCTAAGGACGTCGGGGAACCTTGTCAATCCGAAACATCAGTCGACCGGCACGCCGCACGCGGCCTCCACCTCGCCGGAGGCGATGAGGCCCGCGACCGCGGCGATGTCGGCCGCGAGGACGCGGTCGGCCTCGAGCGTCGGCACTTGCTGCCGGATGCGCGCGTGCACGCGCGCGAGCGGCGGGGAAGTGGTCAGGGGCGCCAGCAGGTCGAGGGCCTGGCACCCGCAGAGCAGCTCGACGGCCACGACCGCCGCCGCCAGGTCGACGGCGCGCGCCGCCTTGAGCGCGGCACCCATGCTCATGCTCACGTGGTCCTCGCGCCCAGCGGTCGTGGGGATCGTGTCGACACTGGCCGGCGCCGCCAGTGTTTTGATTTCGGACACGAGGGCGGCCGCCGTGATCTGCGCCGCCATGAGGCCCGAGTGCAGTCCGCTCTGCCGCGTCAGGAACGGCGGCAGGTCGCTCGCCGCCGGGTCGACGAGGCGGGCCGTCCGCCGCTCGCTGATCGTGGCCCACTGGGCCGCGGCCAGCGCGAGCAGGTCGGCGGCGAGGGCGATGGGGGCGCCGTGGAAGTTGCCGCCGGACACGATGGCGTCGTCGTCGGCGAAGACCATCGGGTTGTCGGTCGCGGCGTTGGCCTCGATCTGCACCGTGCGCCGGACGAAACGCAGCGCGTCGCGCGCGGCGCCGTGTACCTGGGCCGTGCAGCGCTCGGAGTAGGGGTCCTGCACGCGCCCGCAGTGGGCGTGCGACGCGTTGAGGGGGCTGCCCGCGACGAGGCGGGCGACGTTGGCCGCCGCCGCCCTCTGGCCTTTGAACGGCCGGGCGGCGTGGATGCGCGCCTCGAAGGGCCGGATCGAGCCGCGCAGAACGTCGATCGACAGGGCCGCCGCGATGTCCGCCGCGCGGGCCAGGCGGTCGGCCGCCGCGACCGCCAGGGCGAGCACCGCGGTGGAGGCTTGAGTGCCGTTGATGAGCGCGAGGCCTTCCTTCGCCTCGAGCACGACGGGCGCGAGCCCGGCGGCCGCGAGGGCGGCGGCGCCGTCGGTCGATCCGTCGGCCGTCACGACCTCGCCTTCGCCGATGAGCACGAGGGCCATGTGGGCGAGCGGCGCGAGGTCCCCACTGGCGCCGACCGACCCCCGGCTGGGCACGCGGGGGTGCACGCCGCGGTTGAGCATCGCGACGAGCAGCTCGAGGGTGTCGAGCCGGACGCCCGAGTAGCCTTTGGCGAGGACGTTCGCGCGCAGCGCCATCATGGCCCGCACGGTGCGCACCGGCAGCGGCTCGCCGACGCCCGCGGCGTGGCTGCGGAGCAGGTTGCGCTGGAGGTCCCGCAACGACTCGGGCGGGATGCGCACCTCGGCGAGCGCGCCGAACCCGGTGTTGACGCCGTACACGGGTGCGTCCCCGGCGGCCCGTCGATCCACGACCGCCCGCGCCGCGCGCACCCGCTCGACGGCGTGCGGCGCGAGCGCGACCGTCTCCCGCGCGTCGGCGATGGCCACCAGATCGTCGAGGGTGAGCGAGGCGCCGTCGAGCAGGATCATGCAGGGACGCCGGGCGCCGGGTGGCGGCGCGTGGCCGGACGATCTATTCTATCCCGTCACCATGAATCTCGCGGTTCTCGGCGCGCAATGGGGCGATGAAGGCAAAGGCAAGATCGTCGACCTGCTGAGCGCCCGCTTCGCGATCGTGGCCCGCTATCAAGGCGGGCACAACGCCGGCCATACGGTCTACGCGGGCGGGTCCAAGTTCATCCTCCGGCTGATCCCCTCGGGCATTCTACGGCCCGAGGTGACCTGTGTCATCGGCAACGGGCTCGTGGTCGACCCGCAGGCGCTCCTGGCGGAGGTCGACGAGCTCGAGCGCCGCGGCGTGCGGGTCGGCGGCCGGCTCGTGGTGAGCGACAAGGCGCACGTCATCTTGCCGTACCACCGGGAGCTGGACGTGCTCGCCGAGGCGCGCCGCGGCGAACGGCGCATCGGCACGACCTCCCGCGGCATCGGTCCCGCCTACGAGGACAAGGTCGGCCGGCGCGGCATCCGGCTGGGCGACCTCGCCGAGCCGTCGCTCGTCGAGGAGGCGATCCGGCACAACGTGGCGGCGCGCAACCGCCTGATCGGCGGCGCGGCGCTCGACTGGCGCGCCGTGATGGACGACCTGATCGCAGCCTGGGAGCGCATCCGCCCGTGGGTGACCGACGTGTCGGTCTACCTCGCCCGCGCGCAGGCCGAGGGGCGCCGGATCCTGTTCGAGGGCGCCCAGGGAACCCTGTTGGACATCGACCACGGCACCTATCCCTACGTCACCTCTTCGTCCGCGACGGTCGGGGGGATCTGCACCGGCCTCGGGGTCGGCCCGCGCGCCATCGGCGCGGTGCTCGGGGTGGCCAAAGCGTATACGACGCGGGTGGGGGAAGGGCCGCTGCCCACCGAGATCCACGGACCGCTCGGCGACCGGCTGCGGGAGAGCGGCCAGGAGTTCGGGGCGGTCACGGGCCGGCCGCGCCGCTGCGGGTGGTTCGACGCGGTCGCGGTCCGCTACGCCGCGCGGGTCAATGGCCTCGACGCCCTGGCGGTGACCAAGCTGGACGTGCTGGACGGGCTGGAGGCGGTCCCGCTCTGCACGGCGTACCGCGCCCGGGGGCAGGTCCTCACGGAGTTCCCGGGCGACCTCGCCCAGGTGACCGCCGCCGAGCCGATCTACGAGATGGCGCCGGGCTGGCGCCGGCCGACCAGCGGCGTCCGGCGGTTCGAGGACCTCCCGGTCGAAGCGCAGCGCTACCTGACCCGGCTCGAAGAGGTGACGGGCGTGCCGATCGCGATCGTCTCCACTGGGTCGTCGCGCGAGGACACGATCATCCGCGAGGGCACGCTGGCCGAACGCGTCCTCGGCGGCTTCGATCCGTGAGCTACGCCTTGATCTTCTCGCAGAAGGCTTCGAGCCAGCGCGCGTCGGCGTCGGCGAACTCCAGCCCGACGCGGTAATGGGGGGCCGCCGGCGGTTTCGCGAGCTCGAAGCGCGCCCACACGACGGTGCCGCGGAAGCGCACGACCTCGCGCTCGTTGGCGATGGCGATCCGCACCTTCTGGTCCGGCCGCAGCGACTTGGGGCTGAGGGCCTGCGCGCCGAGCACCGAGAGGTCGACGACCCGCGCCGGGTTGCCGTCGATCTGGATCTCGACGCCGGGCTTGACCTTGACGCGCGGCGCGCGGCGCGTCCCGCGCCAGTCGAGGGGCCGCGGCGGCGCTTCGGCCGCCACCGGCGCCGGCGCGGCCGA
>CAYZKQ010000015.1:0-27716 GCA_964478975.1 uncultured Vicinamibacterales bacterium
GGTCAACGCGGCGCGGCTCGCCGCGTTGGCGCTCGGGCGCCGGCCCGCGGTCGACTTCGCTCGGCTCGACATCGAGAAGGCGGCGGCGGTCGCGGCGCTGGTCGAGCGCGTGCAGCCGGAGGTGATCGTCTCGACCGTCACGCGCCAGACGTGGTGGCTGCGCGACCTGCTGCCCGACCCCGATGCCGCCGCGCTGGCGCCGGCGCGCTTCGGCGCCTGGTGGCCGGTGCACTTCGCCCCGACGTTCCGCCTCCTGACGGCGCTCCGCGCCGCCGGGTACCAGGGGCACGTCGTGACCGCCGCCTACCCCGACCTCGTCAACGCCGTGTGCGGGCGTGCCGGCCGCGCCCCCTCGTGCGGGTTCGGCAACCTCGACGAAATCGAGCCGAAGCTGCGGTCGCTCGCCGCCGCGCGCCTCGGCGTCCCGCCGGAGACCGTGTCGGTCACGCTCGTGGCGCACCATGCGCTCGAGCGGTTCGTGTTCGGCGGCCAGCCGGTGAGGCGCGAGGCGGTGCCGCCGTATTTCCTCCGGATCAGCGTGGACGGAGAAGACGTGACGCGCGCCGCGGGTGGAGACGACCTCCTCCTGGCGCCGTACCCCTTGCCGGCCACCCCCGCCTGGCACACGCTCACGGCGGCGAGCGCCGTTCGGTTGCTTCGCGCGCTGCGGTCCGACACGCCTGTGCGAGTGCACGCGCCCGCCCCCGACGGCCTGCCGGGCGGGTATCCCGTTCTGGCGAGCCGCGCCGGCGTGCGGCCGGCGCCGATCGAGGGGTTGAATCTCGAGGAGGCCGTGGCGATCAACGAGCGGGCGCAGCGGTGGGACGGCATCGAGCGGATCGAGCCGGACGGAACCGTGGTGGTGTGCGACGAGGACGCCGAGGTGCTCCGGCGGGTGCTGGGGTATGATGGCGCGCGGGTGGCGCCGGCGGACGCCGAGGCGCGGGCCGGGGAGCTCGTCGAGCGCTTCCACCGGTACGCCCGGCGCGCGGGTGTCGACATCGAGCGGCTGCGCGCGCGCGCGTCCTGACCCGGGGGAGTCCACACGCGCTCCCGCGCCGCGCGCGGACGGCGCCGTCCAGGACGGCCGCCGCGGTCACCGACGATGACCTATTCGACCGCGACTTCGAGCGCGCTCTTCGCGCGGGCGCTGCGCGTCCTCGTCGAGGGCGGCAGCTCGCCGTCGCGGGGGCCCGCCAACTACCGGCCCTATCCGCTCTTCATCGCCCGCGGCGAGGGCGCCGAGATCGTCGATGTCGACGGGAACCGGTACATCGACTGGATGATGGCGTACGGCGCGCTGCCGCTCGGCCACGCCCACCCGGAGGTCGCCGTGGCCGTGGCGCAGGCGGCGACGACCGGGACGCTCTTCGCGGCCGCCACCGAGATCGAAGTCGAGGTGGCGGAGCTCATCCAGCGGATGGTCCCCGGGGCGGAGCGGGTGCGTTTCGCGAACACCGGGACCGAAGCCGTCATGGCGGCCGTGCGGCTCGCCCGGGGGGTGACGGGGCGGCCGAAGATTGTCAAGTTCGAAGGCCACTACCACGGCTGGTACGACGATGTGCTGGTGAGCGCGCACCCGCGGGACGTGGCTTCGCTGGGGCACCCGCGCGATCCGGTGCGCATCGCCGAGAGCTCGGGGTTGAACCGGCACGCCCTGGACGACACGGTGGTCGTGCCCTGGAACGACCTCGAAGCCCTCGAGCACGCGCTCGACACGCACCGGGGCCAGGTGGCCGCCGTGCTCACCGAGGGCGTCATGGCGAACATGGGCGTCATCCCGCCCGAGCCCGGCTACCTGCAGGGCCTCGAGCGGGCGGCCCGCGACCACGGCGCGCTGGTCATTCTCGACGAGACGGTCACGGGCTTCCGCGTCGCCCCGGGAGGGTGCCAGGAGCTGTACGGGCTGTCGCCGGACCTCTCGACGTTCGGCAAGGCGCTCGGCGCGGGGCTGCCCGTGGCGGCCATCTGCGGGCGGGCCGAGTGGATGGACGGGTTCCGGTGGGGTGGCGTGCTGCACTACGGGACGCAGAACGCGTCGCGCGTGGGCCTGGCCGCCGCCCGGGCGGCGCTCACGAGACTCGGGGCCGACGGCGGCGCGGTGTTCGGGCAGATGCGCCGGCTCGCCGACCGCCTCGTCCAGGGCCTGCGCCGGGTGTTCGCGTCGACCGGCACGCCGGCGATCGTGCAGCACGTGGGTCCGATGTGGCAGATCTTCTTCACGGACCGGCCGGCGATCCGCAACTATCGCGAGTTCTGCGCCGCGGTCGACCGCGCGCGATTCCAGCGGTTCGCGCGGGCACTCTTCCGGCACGGGGTGTACCTCAGCCCGTCGGCGGCGCTCCATTCCGTGGTCACGCTCGCCCACGACGAGCGCCACGTCGACCGGACCCTGGCCGCGGTCGAGGCGGTGCTCGCCGAGGGAGACGCGGCGCGGGAGAGTCAGGACACCGGCCGGTGACCGGGGAGATGGCGCACGCGAGACTGGCAGGGCGGGTCGCGCTCGTGACGGGCGCCGCGTCGGGCATCGGGCGCGCGGTGGCTGACGTGTTCGCCCGCGAGGGCGCCGCGGTGGCCGTCGTGGACGTCGACGCGGCCGGCGGCGCCGCGGCGGCGGACGCGATCTGCAGCGCCGGCGGCCGGGCGATGTTTCTCGAGGCGGACGTGACGCAGGACGCCCAGGTGCGGCGGGCGGTCGACGCGGCGCTCGCCTGGGGGGGACGGCTGGACATCGTGGTGGCGTGTGCCGGCGTCATCCGCCGGGCGACGGTACTCGAGACGAGCGAGGCGGATTGGGACCGGTTGATGGCGGTCAACGCCAAGTCGGTGTTCCTCGTCTCGCGCCATGCGATCCCGGCGATGCGCGCGTCCGGCGGTGGAGCGATCGTCACGGTCGCGTCGGCGTGGGGGCTGGTTGGGGGGCGCCGGGCGGCGGCGTACTGCGCGTCGAAGGGCGCCGTGGTCCAACTCACGCGGGCGATGGCGGTCGACCATGCCGCCGACGGGATCCGGGTCAACTGCGTGTGCCCCGGAGACACCGACACGCCGATGCTGCGGACCGAAGCGCGCGAGCTCGGCGAACCGGTGGACGCGTTTCTGGCGGGCGCGGCGCGGCGGCCCCTCGGGCGGGTCGGCCGGCCGGACGAGATCGCCCGCGCGGTCCTGTTTCTGGCGAGCGACGAGTCCTCGTTCGTCACCGGGACGACGCTCGTCGTCGACGGCGGCGGAACGGCGGGGACGGGTGGCGGCGGGTCGGGCTGAGAGGGCGCCATGCGCGGGCTGGTGGACAAACGGGTGGTCGTGACCGGCGGGGCGAGCGGCATCGGGGCCGCGACCGCGGCCCGCTTCCTGGACGAAGGGGCGCGCGTCGTGGTGATCGACCGCGACGAGGCGGGTTGCCGGCGCCTGGCCGAGCGGGGGCCCCGGCTCGCCGGGATCGTGACGGCCGACGTGGGCGAGCCCGAGGCGGTCGCGCGGGCGTTCGACGAGGTCGACCGGACGCTCGGCGGGCTCGACGTGCTCATCAACAACGCGGGTATTTCGATCCGGCACGCGTTCGTCGACATCACGCCCGCCGAGTGGCGCGAAGTGCTGCGCGTGAACCTCGAGGGCGCCTTCTACGTGGCGCAGCAGGCGGCGCGCCGCATGCGCGCCGGTGGCGGCGGGGTGATCCTCAACATGGGGTCGACCAACGCCCTCACGGGGTACCCCTGGTATGCGGACTACAACGCGTCGAAGGCCGGCCTGGTGGCGTTGACGCGGGCGATGGCGCTCGAGCTGGCCCCGGCGATCCGCGTGAACGCCGTGTGTCCCGGCTACATCTTGACGCCGATGCAAGAGGCGGAGTACACGCCCGCCATGATGCGCGAGGTGAACGCCAAGATCCCCCTCGGGCGTCACGGCCGGCCGGAGGAAGTCGCCGCGCTCTTCGCGTTTCTCGCGTCGGACGAGGCGGCGTTCATCACCGGGCAGACCTTCGTCATCGACGGCGGCGAGACCGCCGGCGGGCTGGCGAGCCGCTAAGCGCGGCGCCGGGGCCACGCGGCGCCCGGCTGCGCGGGGACGAGGTGAGGGGATATGCGACCGACCTTGAGGCTGCTCGACGACGCCTTGATCGAGCGCATCGTCGGCGAGGCGCGGGACGTGCTGGACACGCTCGGGGTCGCCGTCCACAATCCCGGCGTACTCGACCTGCTCGCCGACCACGGCGCGCGCGTCGACCGGTCAACGCTCCGGGCGTATCTGCCCGGCCCGCTCGTCGACCGGGCCCTCGAAGCGGCCCCCTCCGGGTTCCGCCTCTACGACGTGCTGGGCCGCGAGACGCACGACCTCTGCGGCGACCGCGTGTACTTCACCCCGGGCTCGGCTGCCATCCACATCCTGGACGGCGAGACCGGCGAGATGCGCAAGCCGACCACCGCCGACTACGTGCGGTACGTGAAGGTGGTGAGCGGCTTGCCCCACCTGGCGGCCCAGAGTAC
Organism: uncultured Vicinamibacterales bacterium; assembly: GCA_964478975.1. Taxonomy (GTDB): domain Bacteria; phylum Acidobacteriota; class Vicinamibacteria; order Vicinamibacterales; family JAHECP01; genus CAYZKQ01. The sequence continues at coordinate 4,482 of CAYZKQ010000015.1, forward strand.
GGCGTTCATTCCCGCCGACGTGCCCAGCCGCCTCTCCGACAGCTATCGCCTGTATCTCAGCCTGCTCTACGGCGAGAAGCCTGTCGTGACCGGCGCCTTCACAGTCGAGGGGTTCGAGGTGATGCGGGACCTCCAGGTGATCGTGCGCGGGTCCGAGGCGGCCCTGGCCGACCAGCCGCTCGCGATCTTCTCCTGCTGTCCCACGGCGCCCCTGAAGTGGAGCGACGTCACGAGCCAGAACGTCGTCGACTGCGCCCGCGCCTGCATTCCGGTCGAGTTCGTGTCGATGCCCCTCGCCGGGTTCGTGGCGCCCGTCACGCTCGTGGGCACGCTCGTCCAGCACACGGCGGAGACGCTGAGCGGCCTGGTCATCAGCCAGCTCGCGCGTCCAGGGGCCCCGGTCCTCTGGGGCGGCTCGCCCGCCATCTTCGACATCCGGTACGAAACGACGCCGATGGGGGCCGTCGAGACCATGATGATCGACTGCGCGGCGAGCGAGATCGGCCACTTCCTGAGCCTGCCGACCCAGGGGTACATCTCGCTGAGCGACGCCAAACAGCTCGATGCGCAGGCCGGTCTGGAGACGGGCATCGGGGCGATCCTCGCGGCGCTCTCCGGGATCAACAGCGTCTCGGGTCCAGGCATGCTCGATTTCGAGAGCTGCCAGAGCCTGGAGAAGCTCGTCGTCGACCACGAGATCTGCGGCATGGCGGCGCGTCTCGTGCAGGGGATCGAGCCGCGCGAGGATTTTCCGGCGCGGCCGATCTTCGAGGAGCTACTGCGCGAGGGCCATCTCCTCATCGCGACACACACGCGCCGTTACCTGCGGGAGGAGATTGCGTGGCCGGGACCCGTCATCGACCGCGCGCATCGCGCCCGGTGGGTGGAAGAAGGCGGCCTGACGCTCGGGGCGCGGGCGCGGCGCGAAGTCGCGCGGCTCGAGGCCGCCTACATCCCGTCGCGCTTGCCGGAGGACCGCAAGCGCGCCCTCACCGAGCGCATGGCGGCGGAAGCCCGGCGCTGCGGGATGGCGGCCCTGCCGGAGCAGGCGGCGTGACGACCGTGTTCGAGTGGACGGCGGAAGAGACCTTGCCTCCCCGCGCGGCGGTCCGGCGCCTGCAGGGCCTGCCCGACGATGGGCCCCTGCCCCCGCGCATCGCCGCGCTGGTGGATGAGGCGGAGGCGGAGTACCGGAAGCTGGCCGCGCCGCGCGCGGTCGTGGCCGACATCTCCGCGGCGGCCTTCGCGGAGGTCTACCGGGGCGACGGCGCCAACGCGCCCGAGACACCCCTCGAGGGCATCTATCCCCGCGCCGGACGGCTCGCTTTGTTCGCCGCGACGCTCGGCGCCCCGATCACGGCCCGCATCCGGGAGCTGTTCGCCCGGCGCGAGCTGGCGCAGGCGGCTATGCTGGACGCAGTGGCGTCGGCCGGCGCCGACTACCTGGCGGATCTCGCGGGCCGCCGCTATCTCCAGGAGCGAGGCGAGGAGACAGGCGCGCCGGAGTGGCAGGTGGTGCCCTACAGCCCCGGCTACTGCGGGTGGGACGTGACCGGCCAGCGCGCCCTGTTTGCCTACCTCCATCCCGAGAGGATCGGGATCGTGTTGAACCCGAGCTGTCTCATGGAGCCCCTCAAGTCGGTCTCCGGCGTGCTCGTGGCCGGCCCGGCGCCGATCCACGTGTTCCGGCCGGCGTTCCCGTTCTGCGCCGGGTGCCGCGACAAACCGTGTCTGGAGCGCATGCGCCATGGCTCTCCTCGACGACATCGCCGACGCGCTGGTGCGCGGTGAAGACGATCGGGTCCGCGACCTCGTGACCAGCGCCCTCGCCGCGGGCGTGCCTGCCCTCGACATCCTGGACCGCGGACTCCTCGCCGGCATGAGCGTGGTGGGCGAGCAGTTCCGCCGCCGCGAGATCTTCTTGCCCGACGTGCTCCTCGCGGCGCGGGCCATGTACGCCGGGCTGGATCCGCTCAAGCCGCGGCTGGCCCAGCGGGAGGTCCCGGTGGCCGGCCGCGTCGTGCTGGGGTCGGTCCAGGGCGACCTGCACGACATCGGGAAGAACCTGGTGGGCATCATGCTGCGCGGCGCCGGGTTCGAGGTGATCGACCTGGGCCACGACGTGCCGCCCGCGCGCTTCGTCGAGGCGGCCGTCGCCCACGACGCCCCGGTCATCGGACTCTCGGCGCTCCTGACCACGACCATGCCGGTCATGAAGGACGTCGTGGATCTCGTTCGCGCTCGGGGCCTCGCCGGCCGCGTCAAGGTCATCGTCGGCGGCGCGCCGGTGACCGAAGGCTTCGCCCGCGAGATCGGCGCCGACGCGTACGGCTACGACGCCGCGAACGCCGTCGAGCGCGTGCGGGCGCTCGTCGGGGCCCGGGCTTGATGGTGCCGCTGCTCGACCGCCTCGCTGCGGGCGACGTCGTGCTCGCCGACGGCGCCTGGGGCACGATGCTCATGGGGCGCGGGCTCGAGCCCGGCGCACCGCCCGAGTGGATGACGCTGCACCGCCCGGAGGTGGTCGAAGCGGTCGCGCACCGGTATCTGGAGGCGGGCGCCGAGATCCTGACGACCAATACCTTCGGCGCCTCGCCGCTCCGCCTCGCCGCCCACGGCCTGGCGGCCGAACTCGAGCGCGTCAACCGCCTTGGCGTCGAGATCGCGCGCCGGGCCGCCGCCGGCCGCGCTTACGTGGGCGCGTCGGTCGGCCCGAGCGGCCGCGTGCTCGCGCCCTACGGCGACACCGACCCGGCCGCGGTCGAGGCGAGCTTCGAGCAGCAGATCCGCGCGCTCGCCCGCGAGGGGCCCGACCTGCTCTGCATCGAGACCATGACCGATGTGCGGGAAGCGGTGGCGGCCATCAGGGCCGCCCGCCGTGCGGCGCCCGGGGTGCCCGTCATGGCGACCATGACCTTCGACCCCACGCCGCGGGGATTCTTCACCGTGATGGGCGTCTCGGCCGAAGAAGCCGCGACGGCCCTCGCCCGGGCCGGGGCCGACATCGTCGGGTCGAACTGCGGCCACGGCAGCGCCGTGATGGTCGAGGTCGCCCGGGTTTTCGCCGGCCGGTCGGATCGTCCCGTCGCGATTCGGCCCAACGCCGGCGTGCCGGAACATCGGGCCGGCCGGATCGTCTATCCTGAAGACCCGTCGTTCATGGCGGCGCAGGCGGCTGTGCTCCTGGAGGTCGGCGTGGCCCTTGTGGGCGGCTGCTGCGGGACGACGCCCGACCACATCCGGGCCGTGCGCGACGTGGTGGACGCGTGGCGCAAGCGGAGTCGCGCATGACCATGGCCATCAGCGATCACGTGCGCCGGGAGCTCGTGGCACGGCGCGTCCGGCTCGAGCAGGCCGTCGGGCGCGCTCCGGCGGCGCGCGAGTACCAGGCGCTCCTGGCGGAAGTCGACGCGGCGCTGGCCCGCCTCGACGCCGGAACCTACGGCCTCTGCGATGCCTGCGGAGAACCGATCGAGCCCGAGCGGTTGCTCGCCGACCCGCTCCTGCGGCGCTGCCTCGACCACCTGAGCGCCGAGGCGCGGCGCGGACTGGAGCAAGACCTCGAGCTGGCCGCGCGCATCCAGGCCGCCCTCCTGCCGCCGCGGGAACTGGAGCTGCCCGGGTGGGACGTCGCGTACCACTTCGAGCCGTTCGGCCACGTCGGCGGCGACTACTGCGACCTCATTCCGAGCGAGCGCGACGGGACGTTCGTGTTCCTCCTGGGCGACGTGTCCGGCAAAGGCGTCGCGGCGTCGATCCTCATGTCGAACCTGCACGCGACGTTCCGCAGCCTCGCGGCGGGCCCATCGCCGATCGAGGACATGATGGCGCGGGCGAACCGGCTGTTCTGTCAGAGCACGTTGACCGACCACTACGCGACGCTCGTCTGCGGCCGCCTGGCGCCCTCGGGCGACGGGTGGTTGGCGAACGCGGGCCACTGGCCGCCGCTCCTGGTGCGCCGTGGCCGGGTCGAGCGGCTCGATTCCGACGGTCTCGCCCTCGGGATGTTCTGCCATACGGCCTACCGACCACGGCCTGTGCACCTCGGGCCGGGCGACCTGCTGGTGCTGTACTCCGACGGCCTCACCGAAGCGTGCGACCGCGACGGCAGGGAGTACGGAACCGATCGGCTCGCCGCGCACCTGGCGGGGCTGGCGGCGCAGCTCGACTTGAAGGCGCGGGACGTCGTGCACCGTCTCGTCGAGGACGTCGCGGCCTTCTGCGCCGGCGCGGCCCCGTCCGACGATGTCACCCTGATGGTGGTGCGGCGCCCGGCGTAGAGCGGCCTCACAGCTCGCCGCGCGCGTACACCGCGAAGACCGCCTCGACGACGGCCGGGTCGAAGTGGCGGCCGGAAGCCTCGCGGAGCATCTGGAGCGTGGCGGCCAGGGATCGCGCGGGCCGGTAGCTGCGCGCCGACGTGAGCGCGTCGAGAAAATCGGCGGCGCCGAGCAGCCGTGCCGACACGGGGATGGCGTCCCCCTTCAGCCCGTCCGGGTAGCCGGTGCCGTCCCAGCGCTCGTGGTGATGCCGCACGCCCGGAATCAGGGTGGCGATGGCCGGGCTCTGGATGTTCGCCAGGATGCGCGCGCCGTGGACCGGGTGCTGCTTCATGACCTCGAACTCTTCGGGGCTGAGGCGTCCCGGCTTGTTGAGGATCGAATCCGGCACGGCGATCTTGCCCAGGTCGTGCAGCAGGCCCGCGAACTCCACGGATTCCTGGTCCGCTTCGGACAGCCCCACCTGCGCCGCCAGACGCCGCGCCATCCCGGCCACGCGCTCGGAGTGGCGGTGCGTGTAGCCGTCTTTCGCGTCCACCGTCGCCGCGATGGCGCGGATGGTGTCGAGCAGCAGGCGCTCGAGCTCGCCCAGCAGCCGCACGCGGTGCAGCGCCACGCCGGCCTGGTTGCCGACGGCCGCGAGCAGCTCGAGGTCCGCTTCCGTGAACCGTCCCGGCCCGCTCAGGGTGTCGACATACAACGCCCCGAGGATCTGCTCGGACGTGCGCAGCGGCACGCACATGACCGACCGGATGCCCTGCAGAATGACGCTCGGCCCTTCGCGATAGCGCGCGTCAGCCGCGGCGTCGTAGGCAAACGTGGACAGGCCCTGTTCGATGACCCCCTTCACGATGGTCCGGCTCACCGCAAAGGGCATCTGGACCCCGTCGTGGCGCACCTCGGAGGCGACCACGTCGACCGCATCCGCCGAGCCGCCCACCGGAACGACGAGCACGGCGCCGCGGTCCGCCCCGGTGAGGTCGAGCGCCGCCCGGAGAATCTTCCGGCACAGCCCGGCGATCTCCCGCGCCTCGGCGAGCTGCTCGGAGACCGCGTGCAGCGTGGCCAGGTGCTGCTGGGCGCGGCGCAGCAGCGCCAGCTCGTGGCTGGGCGCCTCCACCGTGCCGAGCCACGTCAACTGGCCGGGGTCGATGCACCGGCTGACCACGGACTGCAGCGCGTCGTCGTCGCCCGCGACCATGAAGGCACCGGTTCCGGCGGCGGGAACCACCCGGCACTCGAACACGGACGTGCCGACCCGCAGCAGGTCGCCCGACCGGAGCCGCGCCGAGCTGACCGCGCGCTCGTTGACGAACGTCCCGTTCGCGGAGTGCAGGTCCGTGACCGTCACGAGGTCGCCGGATACCTGGATCGCACAGTGCCGCCGGGAAGCCGCCTGGTCTTCCACCACGATCGTGCAGTCCGGGGCCCGGCCGATCGTGACCGACGCGCCGTCGTCCAGCGGGTAGGTACGCGGGGTCGGCGACGAGCGCGTGACGAGCTGGAAGGGCATGTGCGCGGGATTATAGCGCGCGCGGCGTTCCGCGCTACCATGGGCCGGGGCGGCCGGGAGACGAGGCAGAAGACATGGGAGGATCAGTCAGGCGAGCGCCTGCCGCCCGCCCAGCTCACGTCGTGACACTGCCGCCGCCGCGCGCCCGAGGCACGCTCAGCCTCGAGGAGGCACTGGCGAGGCGCCGCTCCGTCCGCGCGCTGGCGTCGGCGCCGCTCGGCTGGGATGCCATCGGCCAGCTCTTGTGGGCCGCGCAGGGCGTGACGGAGCGGACCGAGGGCCTGCGCACCACGCCGTCGGCCGGCGCCCTCTATCCGCTCGAGCTCTACGCCGCCACGCCGGACGGCGTCTTCCACTACTTGCCGCGGACCCACCAGGTGGAACGCACGCTCGAGACGGACGTGCGCGGTCCGCTCCGAAAGGCCGCCCTCGATCAGGCGTGCATGGAGGCGCCGCTCGTCCTGGCCATCGCGGCGGTCTACGAGCGCGTCACGCGCAAGTATCCCGACATCGGCCGCCTCTGCGTCGACTTCGAGGTGGGCCATTGCGCCCAGAACGTGCTGCTCCAGGTCGTGGCGCTGGGGCTGGCGGCAGTGCCCGTCGCGGCCTTCGACCCGGCGCGCGTCAAGGGCATCCTCGGGTTGCCGCCCGAGCAGGTGCCGCTCTACCTCATTCCCGTCGGGCGGGCGGCGTGACGGGCGACCGGTGCCGCAAGCCGTCGGCGATGGCCCGCCCGATGTTCATCATGAGGTCCGGCTTGCTGTTGACGGCGTAGAGGTGCGCATCGACCACCCACAGCTCCCGTTCGAGGCGGCGCGGCGACACGGGCCGGCCCGCCCGGCGGGCGAGCTCGCCGGCGAGCATCGGGACGACCTTGTCCGACAGCCGCAGCGCGGTGTCGACGACGAACAGCGTGAGGTCCGGGCCGAGCAGCGCGACCCGGTCGAAGAACGCCCGGACCTCGCCGTCGCTCAGGTGCTTGGGCGGCGACGACTTGAGCTCCAGGTAGACCAGCTTGCCCTCAGCGGCCGCCACGACGTCCAGGTCGCCGCCGACGCCGCGCGCGTGGAACTTGACGCCGGTCGCCACATCGAACCCCAGCCAGCGCCGCAGCTCCCGCCCGACGTACCACTCCAGCGTCCCCCCGAAACTGTCGGCCGGGCGCACCAGCCGGAACCGATCGCGGCCGGCAGGCGCGGCCAACCCGAGCTCGACGAGCGCTTCGGCGAAGCCGCGCGCCTGGGCCGGCCGTACGTAGCGCGTCGCGTCCTCGGGCGCGAAGCCGCCGGCCCGCTGGATCGCGCCCCGCAGAAACAACCGGAAGGCGTAGTGCCCGAGTCGCTCGGCGAGCCGGTCGGCCGTCTCGCCGGCGAGGTCGGGGGGGAACGGCAGGTCGGGGCGCGCCAGCGAGGGGTTCAGCCCGCGCCGGGCCAACATGGCCAGGGCTTCCGAGGCGGGGGCGGCGGGGCGGCGCACCCGCGGCGGCCGGGCCGTCGCCGCCCGGCGCTCGAGGTCCCGGGCGGTCAGGCGCGCCACCTACTTCTTCTTCTCGCCTTTCTCCGCTTTCGCGCGCTCGACGTAGGCGAGCCGCTCGACGTCCACGCGGATCGTTTCGCCCGGCGCGATAAACGGCGGCACCATGAGGGTCAGGCCGTTCTCGAGCCGCGCCTCCTTCCACACGTTCGTCGTCCCCTGGGCGTGGACCGGAGGCGCCGTGTCCGTCACCTTCACCTCCACGATGTCCGGGAAGACGATGCCGATGGGACGGCCGTCGACGAACTCGACCGGGACGAGCATCTGTTCCTGCAGAAAGTCCACCGCGCGCCCGAGACGCGCGTTTTCCACCTCGACCTGCTCGAACGTCTCCGGGTGCATGAAGTAGCTGAGGCGCTCGTCGCGGTACAGGAACTGCAGGTTCTGCCGCTCCGGCGCGATGTCCTCCACCGGCTCGTCGGAACGAAAGCGCCACTCCCGCACGGTCCCGGTGTCCAGATTCCGGAGCTTCGCGTGGGTGACGCCCCCCATCTTCCCCTGCCCGCTGTGGTAAGTCGCGTCGATGATCTTGTACAGAGTGCCTTCGATCCGCACCGCCATCCCCGGACGGAGTTCCGAAGCCGTCAGCATGGCGCCTCCCTCACCCCGAATGCGTCCTGTCGTAGAGTACGCCCGGTGGCGCCGCCGCGCAACCGGTCCAGCCAAGCCCCGGCGATGCCCGACCGCTCGCGCCCACGACCCGGCCCGCCCCGCCCGCGGGAGCGCTGGATCGCCGCCGGGCCCGCGCTCCTCGCGGCACACGGCGCCCTGATCGGCGCCCTCCAGGCCCGGCCGGGCCTGCCGGGCGTGTACCTCTGGTACATCGGACCGCCTGCCCTGGCCTTGCTCGCCTGCGCCGCGCTCGGCGCAGCGCTGTTCGCCACGGTCCGGACGCGGGCGACGTGGGACGGCACCCGGCTCGTCGGGCTCGCCGCGCTCGTCGCGGCGGTCGGGTTGGTCCCGTTCTACCGGACCTATCCCTCGTCGCACGACCACCGGCCGAGTCACGTGCGGTTCCGCCTCCCGCTCGACGGGCCGGTCACGGTCGTGTGGGGAGGCGACCGGCCCGAGACCAACTATCATGTGTCGCTGCCGGACCAGCGCTGGGCGTACGACCTGCTCGTGACCGACAACGGGCGCAGCCACCGGGGCTCCGGCACGCGGGTGGAGGAGTATCTTGTGTACGACCGCCCGGTGAGGGCGCCGGCGGCCGGCGTTGTGCGCGCCGTCCGGGACGGCGAACCGGATGAACCGCCGCGCGCACGCCGCTGGGGGCTGTGGCGGCGGGCGCTGGGGAACTACGTCGTGATCGAGGTCGCCCCGGGTGAGTTCCTCTTCGTGGCGCACCTGCGGCCCGGCTCGGTGCAGGTCGTCCCCGGCCAGCCGGTCGTGGCGGGTCAGGTGATCGCGCGGGTGGGCAATTCGGGTCGCAGCACGGAGCCGCACGTGCACCTGCACCTGCAGGACACGCCGCGTCCATTCTTCGGCGAAGGCATTCCGCTGATGTTTTCGGACTATCGCGTGGGCGACCGTCTGGTGACGCGCGGCATCCCGCAGGGCGGATTCGCCGGCGGGCGATTCACCGGTGAGGTGGTGCGGCACGTGGGCGATGGCGACCACGAGCGGCCGCGGTGAGGGCGGTGGGGAGCCGCCGCCGGTGCGCCGCCAGCGCCACGGGACCCGGCGCGCCGTCTGGGTCCGCGTCGTCGCCTACGGCGCGGTCGTGGGCGGGTTGGTCGGGAGCGGAGCCTTCATGATCGCGATGCCCGGCCGGTCGTTCCGGGGCCCGCTGCCGCCCCTGGCCGAGGCGGAGCGCGCCGCGGCGGACCGCTTGCGGCGCGAGGTCGAGCGGCTGGCCGGGGAAATCGGGGAGCGGCACGTGTGGCGCTACGAGCGCCTGACCGCCGCGGCCGCGGCCATCGAGGGCGCGCTCGCTTCGGCGGGCTACGCCGTCGCGGACCAGCCGTTCACCGCCGACGGCCGCCCGGTGCGCAACCTCGAGGCCGAACGCCGGGGCTCGGACCGCGCCGACGAGATCGTCGTCATCGGGGCGCACTACGACACCGTGCCGGGGTGTCCCGGCGCCGACGACAACGCCAGCGGAGTGGCGGTACTGCTCGAGCTGGCGCGGCGTTTCGCGCCCGCCCGGCCGGCGCGCACCTTGCGGTTCGTCGCGTTCGTGAACGAGGAGCCGCCGTTTTTCCAGACCGACCAGATGGGCAGCTATCAGTACGCCCGGCGGGCCCGCGCGCGGGGCGAGCGGATCGTGGGCATGCTCTCGCTGGAGAGTCTCGGGTGGTATTCCGACGTCAAAGGCAGCCAGCAGTATCCCGTGCCCCTGGCGTTCTTCTATCCGCGGCGCGCCGACTTCATCGGCTTCGTCGCCAACGTGCGCTCGCGGGCGCTCGTCCGGCGCGTCGTCGAAACCTTCCGGCGCCGCGCCACGCTGCCGTCGGAGGCCGCCGCGGCGCCGGGCTGGATCGCGGGGGTCGGATGGTCGGACCACTGGGCGTTCTGGCGCCACGGCTATCCCGCCCTGATGGTGACCGACACGGCGCTCTTTCGCTACGCCCACTACCACCAGCCGTCGGACACCCCGGACCGACTCGACTACGGCCGCATGGCCAGGTTGACGGGCGGCTTGACGGCGGTCGTGGCGGACCTGGCGGGTGTCACCTCGCCCGCCGGCGTGAATCTATGGTAGGGAGAAGGCCCGGCGCGTGCGGGCGGGGAAGGGGCAGGTATGGCACTGATTGGTGATCGCGACCGGCGGAAGATTCAGGCGATGTTGGCGGATCTGGCGGGCCCCGTCCGGCTCGTCAATTTCACCCAGGAGCTCGCGTGCGACTATTGCCGCGAGACCGAGCAACTCGTCCGCGAGCTGGGCGAGCTGTCGGACCGCCTCGCGGTCGAGGTCTACAACTTCCAGCTCGACAAGGACCAGGTCGCGAAGTACCGCATCGACAAGATCCCTGCGGTGGTCGTCGAGGGCGCGAAGGACTACGGGATCCGCTTCTACGGCATTCCCCTCGGGTACGAATTCTCGGCGCTCCTCGAGGCGATCAAGGATGCGGGGCGGGGCGCGACCGGGCTGGCCCCGGAAACCAAGGCCCAGCTCGCCGCCATCCAGCAGCCGGTGCACCTCCAGGTCTATGTCACCCCGACTTGACCGTACTGCCCGGCCGCGGTGCGGCTGGCCCATCAGCTCGCCATCGAGAGCGACCTCGTGACGGCGGACATGGTCGAGGCGACCGAGTTCCCCCACCTCGCGCACCGCTACCAGGTGCGCGCGGTCCCGCGCACGATCGTCAACGAGACGGGCGTCATCGAGGGCGCCCTCCCCGAGCCCCTGTTCGTGCAGCAGGTGCTCGCGGCGGCGGCGCGCTCCTGACCGGGAGACCCGGTTCAGCGTGGCCGTCGGGGGATGGCCGCTGGCTACTTCTTCTCTTCGCCCAGGCGGAGGGCGATGGCCAGCACGAGCAGGCCGACGCCGCCGCGCCACCACCCTTCCGGCAGGAAGAGCACCGGCGCCATCACGGTCGAGACCGCCAGGCTGACGAGCAAGCAGAGCGCTCCGAGAATGATCAACGCCCAGTAGAGGTTGCGCATCGTCGCCTCCCTTCGCCGCAGCCATCCCGGCGCGGGTCAGTGTAAGCCGATTGTCCCGCGGCGTCCAGTCGTGGCGGGTGCTCGACCGGACGATGGCGTGTGCGAAAGGCGCTCCCGTCAGGGGCGCTGGGGAGCGCCCGGGTGAGGGGCGCTGGACCCCAGGAAGGCCAGGCGAAAGGAGGCCGGTTCGACCGCCTCGCTTTCCGCTGGAGGCCTGTCCCGGGTGGGGTCCGGGGAGGTTCCGAGCCCAGCGGCGGGCCCGGCGGACTGCGGTAAGCTGGACTCGTGGAGGAGCCCACGCCGAAATCCTCGGGCCGGGCGCCTGTCGCGTCGCTCGCCGAAGCGCGCAAGCGGGTGGAGACGCTGCGGGCGGAGATCCGCCAGCACGATTATCGCTATTACATCCTCGACCGGCCGACCATCAGCGACGCCGAGTACGACCGGCTGTTCCAGGAGCTGCTGGAGCTGGAGCGGCAGTTCCCGCAGCTCGTGACCCCGGATTCGCCGACGCAGCGGGTGGCCGGGGCGGTGCTCGACGCGTTTCCAGAGGTGCCGCACGTCGCGCCGCTCTTGAGTCTCGAGTCGGTGACCGACCCGGAGGCCGTCCGCCGGTTCGACGAGCGGGTGCGCCGGGAGGCCGGCCTGCGCGAGCCCGCTTACACGGTGGAGCCCAAGTTCGACGGCCTCTCGCTCGAGATCGTGTACGAGGACGGTGTGCTCGTGCGGGCGTCGACGCGGGGCGACGGGCTGGTGGGCGAAGGCGTCACCGAGAACGTCAAGACGATCCGGTCGGTGCCGCTCCGCTTGCGTGCCGACACGCGGCCGGTGCCGCGTCTGCTCGCCGTGCGCGGCGAGGCGCTGATGCGCCTCAAAGACTTCCACGCTCTCAACGAGAAGCTCGCCGCCGAAGGCAAGCCGGTCTTCGCGAACCCGCGCAACGCGGCGGCGGGCTCCGTCCGGCAGCTCGACTCGCGGGTCACGGCGGGCCGGCACCTCACGGTCGTCTGCTACGACATTCTCGCGGTGGAGGGCGTGCCCGAGCCGGCGACCGGCTGGGAAGCGCTCGCGGCCTTGCGGGAGTGGGGCTTGCGCGTGGCGGACCTGGCGAAGCGGTGTACGGCGGTCGAGGAAGTGCTCGCCTACCACCGCGACCTGGAGGCGCGTCGGGACGTCCTCGGCTACGAGATCGACGGCATCGTGGTCAAGCTGGACGACCTCGCCGCGCGGCGTCGCCTGGGCGCGACGGGGCGGCACCCCCGGTGGGCGCTGGCGTTCAAGTTCGCGCCGCGCGAGCAGGAGACGGTCATCGAGGACATCGTGGTGCAGGTGGGGCGGACGGGCGTCCTGACGCCGGTGGCCGTGCTCGCGCCGGTCAACATCGGCGGGGTCACGGTCACGCGGGCCACGCTGCACAACCGGGAGGAGATCGCGCGCCTCGACGTGCGCGTCGGCGACACGGTGCGCGTCGTGCGGGCCGGCGACGTGATCCCGGACATCGTGGCCCGGGTGCCCGTGCCGGGGGCGCGCCGCCGACCGCCCTTCGAGATGCCGAAGCGGTGCCCCGAGTGCGGGACACCGGTCGTGCAGGAAGGACCGTTCGACCGGTGCCCGAACGGGCTCGGGTGCCCGGCGCAGCTCAAAGGGGCGATCCAGCACTTCGGGTCGCGGGACGCGCTCGACATCCGCGGGTTGGGCCGCGAGACGGCCGAAGCCCTCGTCGAGGCGAAGCTCGTCAAGAATGTCGCCGACCTCTTCACGCTGCGCGAAGTCGACCTGAGGCGGCTCGAGGGGTTCGCCGAGGTCTCGGCCCGCAACCTCGTCCAGGCCATCGAGCGGGCGAAGCGGACCGAGCTGTGGCGGTTCATCTATGCGCTCGGCGTCCCGAACGTGGGTGTGCAGACGGCGCGCGACCTCGCGGCGCACTTCGGGAGCCTCGAGGGCGTGATGGCCGCGACCGAGGAGCAGTTGCAGGAGGTCCCGGGCATCGGACCGACGGTCGCGCCCGCCATCGCGGGCTTCTTCCGCCGGCCCGAGACGCGGCGGATCATCGAAGCCTGTCTGAAGCGGGGCCTCGCCATCCAGGCCCCGCCGCGCCGGACGACCGGCCCGCTGGCGGGCAAGACGGTCGTGTTCACCGGGGGCCTGGAATCGATGTCGCGGGCCGAAGCCGAAGAGCTGGTGCGCCGGCACGGCGGCCGCACCTCGTCCAGCGTAAGTCAGGCCACCGACTTCGTCGTTGTGGGGACCGAGCCGGGGTCGAAGTACGCCAAGGCTCAGAAGCTCGGCGTGCGCATCCTGACCGAGCAGGAGTTTTTGCGGCTCGTGCGGGGGAAGGCGTAGGTGGAGAACGTCGAGATCGCGCGGGTGTTCAACGAGGTTGCCGACCTGCTCGAGATCCAGGGGGCGAACGTCTTCCGGGTGCGCGCCTACCGGAACGCCGCCCGCCTCGTCGAGACGCTGCCGGGCTCGGCGGCGGCGCTGCTGCGCGAGCGGGGGGAAGCGGCGCTCGTCGCGCTGCCGGGGATCGGGAAGGACCTGGCGGGCAAGATCCGCGAGATCGTCGAGACGGGCAAGCTGGGCCTGCTCGAGGAGCTCAAACAGCAACTGCCCGAGGGCCTCGTCCGCTTGATGCACCTGCCCGGCGTCGGGCCCAAGCGCGCCAAGCTCGTCTACGACACGCTGGGGATCGCCACGCTCGACGAGCTGGAGCGCGCCGCGCGCGAGGGCCGGCTCCGCACCATCAAGGGCTTCGGCCCGACCCTCGAAGCGAACATCCTCAAGGGGATCGCCGACGAGAAGGTCCGGTCGGCGCGGCACCGCCTGGCGGAGGCCGAAGCCTACATTACGCCGTTCGTCGAGTATCTGCGCGGGGCGCCCGGGCTCGAGCAGATCGAGGTGGCCGGCAGCTTTCGCCGGCGCCAGGAGACCGTGGGAGACGTGGACATCCTGGTGGCCGCCGCCAAGCCGCAGGCCGTGGCGGACCGCTTCGTCGCCTACCCGCAGGTCAAGGACGTGCTGGCGCACGGGGACACGAAATGTTCGGTCGTCCTGCGCTCGGGGCTGCAGGTCGACCTGCGCGTGGTGCCGGCCGCCTCGTACGGCGCCGCGCTGTACTACTTCACCGGCTCGAAAGCCCACAACATCGCCACGCGCACCCTCGCCGTCAAGAAGAAGCTCAAGGTCAACGAGTACGGCGTGTTCCGGAACGACAAGCCGATCGCCGGACGGACCGAGGCCGAGGTGCTCGCCGCGATCGGCTTGCCGTGGATCCCGCCCGAACTGCGCGAGAACCGCGGCGAGGTCGAGGCCGCGCTCGAGGGGCGGTTGCCGGTCCTCGTAGAGCTTCGCGACATCCGCGGCGACCTCCAGATGCACACGACCTACACCGACGGCAAGGCCACGCTCGCCGAGATGGTCCAGGCCTGCCGGCGGAAGGGGTACGAGTACATCGCGATCACAGACCACACCAGGGCCGTCCGCGTCGCCGGCGGCCTCGACAAGGCGGGCTTCCGCAAGCAGTTCCGCGAGATCGAGAAACTCCAGGCGACCGTCACCGACCTCGTGATCCTCAAGAGTGCCGAGGTGGACATCCTTGACGATGGACGGCTGGACCTGGACGAGGAGACCCTCGGCGCGCTGGATCTTGTCGTCGTGTCCGTCCACTCGAAGTTCAACCTGTCCCGCGAGGCCATGACCCGCCGGATCGTCAAGGCGATCCAGCATCCGCGGGTGCACATCCTGGCCCACCCCACGGGTCGGCTGCTCGGCCGCCGCGAGCCGTACGCCGTGGATATGGAGGCGATCGTGCGCGCCGCCCGCGACCACGGCGTCATGCTCGAGATCAACGCGCAACCCGACCGCCTCGACCTGAACGACGTCTCCGTCCAGATGGCGCGGGAAGCCGGCGTCAAGCTGGTCATCTCGACCGACGCGCATCGCGTCGAGGAGCTCGACTACATGCGCTACGGCGTGGACCAGGCGCGCCGCGGCTGGTGCGAGGCGAAGGACGTGGCCAATACCTACCGGCTCGCCCGCTTCCGCACGCTGCTCAGGTCGGGGGCCTGAACGGGGCGCGCCCGCCGCGCGTCACCCGCGGCGTGGGTCCGGCGGGCGAGCCTCCGCAGATCGGAGCAGATCCAGGAGGCGCAGGGCGTCGCCCAGGGCTGCCCCGGCCGCCGTATTGTCGAAGATGCACCACACGCTGGCGCGCCGCGCCGCGGTCCGGAGCCGGGCGGCCAGGTCCTGGAGAAACGGCTCCGGGTAGCTCGAGTAGTACAGGCGCGGCGAGCCGTGCAGGCGGTAGTAGACCAGGCGCGGCCACCCGCCGGGCTCGAGCGCCCCGGCGACGACCGGCGGGTCGGCCGCGACGCGCGCGATGCGCAGCCGCGCGAGGAGCGCGTTCGCCTCGGGCTCGAACCAGCTCGCGTGGCGCGGCTCGCAGACGACCGGTCCCCGATACCGGCGACGGAGGAGCGCGAAGAACGCGCCGGCGGTCCGCGCCTCGTAGGCCAGGCTCGGCGGGAGCTGCAGCAAGAGCGGGCCCCGCGCGCGGCCGAGTCCGGCCACCTCCGCGAGAAACGCGTCGAGCGGCGCGCGCGCGCCCTTCAGGCGCGCGACGTGCGAAATGGTCCTGGGCATCTTGACGGCGAACCGAAAACCCGGCGGCACGCTCGCGCGCCACCGGGCGTACGTGTCGCGCCGGTGCGGGCGGTAGAACGACGAGTCGATTTCGACGCCGGGCAGCACGCGCGCGTAGCGCTCCAGGTGCGAACCCCCGCCCGCGAACCGAGCGGCGTAGGCGCGCGGCACGCTCCAGCCGGCCGTGCCCACGATGATCCGCCGCGCGGCCATCCCTGCCCCCGCGGTCCGCGCCGCCCGCCCCGCCCTCCCGCCTCATGCGGGCGGGCCGGAGACCGCCGGCGCCGGCGGGCGCCGCAACTGCAGGCGGCCCGACGGCAGGCGCTCTCTCGTCGGCACCGCGGCCTGTTCGAGGTCCCCGCGAATCGCTTCGAAGAGATCCGCGGCGAAGACCCGGTTGCCGATGTGCCACGAGTGCGCGAAGTCGCCGATGACGGCCCGCTGATCCTCGGCGCGGACCGCCGAATCGGATGCCAGCAGATCGAAGTACGCCGTACAGTGCACGTTGACCGCCGTGGCCGGGGCATCGGCCGGCAGGCCGACGCGGCCCACCCGAGACGCCACACCTACGCGTCGGCGCTCGCGATCGTCAGCACGTCGGTCTCGACCCGGGCCGCGCCGGACGATCTGCTCGCTCGTCCCCAGCCCTCGCGGTCGAGGGCCACAGCATCGCACGGGCCAGCGGCCGGCGCAACCACATCGGTTCCCGATCGGAGCCCTGGGGAGGACGGCCGCCCGCGGGGCCGCGTGGTAGGATGAGGCGGCCGGAGGGGACCATGCGCGGCATCCATCTCGGTCGGTGGCTGGCGGGCGGCCTGGCGGCGGGCCTCGTCATCTGGTTGCTGGAGGGACTGGCCAGCCTGCTCTACGCGCGCGACATGCAGGCCGCCCTGGACGCGCATGGTCTGGCCGTGCCGATGAGCGCCGCGATGGTCGTGGTGAGCCTCGCGATGAGCTGGCTGGCCGGTCTGGTGCTGGTGTTCTTCTACGCCGCCGCGCGCCCGCGGTTCGGCGCCGGGCCGGCCACGGCGGCCACGGTGGCGGTCGCCCTCTGGGCGGGCGGTCCCCTGCTGGCGCTCGTCGGCTACGCGATGATGGGGCTGTTTCCGGGACGCCTGCTGGTCGTGTGGGCGGTCGTGGGGCTCGCCGAGCTCGTCGCGGCGGGGCTGGTCGGCGGGTGGATCTACCGGGAAACGTGAGGACGCCACGCCCGGGCGCGCGACCGCCCGCCGCCGCGCCGGCGGCCGCACCCGGGTGAGTCGGAAGGAGAGCCGGCGCGTGCGCGTGCGACGCCTGCACCCGTGGCGCGTGTCCTACGCGCGGGCGGTCGCCATCCAGCAGCAGCTGCGGGCGCGCGTGCGGGTGGAGGCGTTCGAAGGGACGCCGCGGCTGGTGGCCGGCACCGACGTGGCGTACTCGGCGGCCACGCACCGGATGTACGCGGCGGTCGTCGTGCTCGAGCTCCCGGACTTCGCGGTCGTGGCGACCGCCCGGGCCGTGCGCCTGGCGCGCTTTCCCTACATTCCCGGCCTGTTCACCTTCCGGGAATTGCCGCCCCTCGCGGCCGCCTTCGAGCGCCTGCGGGTGGTGCCGGACGTCGTGCTTTTCGACGGCCACGGCCTCGCACACCCGCGGCGCTTCGGGCTGGCCTGCCACGCGGGGGTGCTGCTCGACCGGCCGTCGATCGGCTGCGCCAAGTCGCGCCTCGTCGGCACCCACGCCGCGGTGGGGGAGGCGCGCGGGGCGTGGGCCCCGCTCGTCGACGGCGGCGAGATCGTGGGCGCCGCCGTCCGCACCCGCCCGGGCGTCCAGCCGATGTACGTCTCGATCGGCCACCGTGTCGACCTCCCGTCGGCCATCCGCATCGTCCTGAGCGCTACGGAGCGGTTCCGCGTGCCCGAGCCGATCCGCCTGGCCCATCGGATGACGACCGAGCTGCGCCGATCCTTCGACGGGCGGGTCGAGCCGCCCGCGCGCCGGTGCTATCCCGATTTCGTGAGCGCGTGAAGATGCCGGGGATTCCCTCCGACCGCCGTTCAGCCAGCACCCTCGCGGCCGGCCTGGCGGCCGCGCTGTGCCTGGCGCGGGCGGCGGGGGCGTCGCCTCAGCCTGCGCCCGGGTTGCCGGTGGTTGCCAAGTTTGCCGTCGCCCCGTCGTTGATCGGGCTCCGCGGCGACGTGCGCCCGCGGCAGTACGTCGGGGTCGTCGGCCGGCGCGCGGCCTGGCTCGGGTGGGAGACGGGCGAGGCCGAACTGTGGGTGCACCCGCTCGAGCTGGCGAGCGACTTCGCGCTGGCCTTCAAGATCCCCGAGTACGAAGACCTCATCCGCGGCGCCGACGTCGCGCGGACGGTCGAGGTCCGGCCGGAGCTCACCACGATCACCTACAGCCACGCGGCGTTCACCGTCCGGCAGCACATTCTGGTGCCGCTCCAGGAGCCCGGGCTCCTCGTTTTGCTCGACGTCGCGGCCGTCCGCCCGCTGGAGATCGTCGCGAGTTTTCGGATGGTCTTCCAGTACGCGTGGCCCGGTGCCTTCGGCGGGCAGTATGTGACCTGGGAGCCGTCGCGCCGCGCGTTTCTCCTGTCGGAGAGCTTGCGCCAGCGCAACGCCTACGTCGGGTCGCCGTGGGCGGTCGAGGCCTCCAGCCATCCGGCGCACGCCCTGCCCGACGCGCCGAACGTCTTCCGCATCCCGGTCGACCTCGAGCGCGCGCGGCGGGAGTTCATCCCCATCGCCGTGGCCGCGGGCATCGCGCCGCGCGCGGAGGTCCTGGCGACGTACCGGCGCCTACTCGAGCGCGCCGAGGCCCTGTATGCCGAACGCCGCGCGCACGCCGAGCGCCTGCAGCGCGAGGCCGCGGCGATCGAGACCCCCGACCCCCGTCTCGACCTGGCGTTCGAATGGGCCAAGGTGAATCTCGACGAGCAGACCGTGTGCAATCCCGACCTCGGCTGCGGGCTCGTGGCCGGCTGGGGGCCGTCGGGCCGCAGCGCGCGTCCGGGGTTCGGCTGGTTCTTCGGCGGCGACGCGGCGATCAACTCGCTCGCCATGTCGGCCGCGGGCCTGGGGGAGGGCGTGGCGCAGGGGCTGCGCTTGCTGGCCCGGTACCAACGCGCCGACGGCAAGATCCCTCACGAGATTTCCCAGGCCGCGGCGCGGCTGCCATGGTTCACCGAGTTCCCGTACGCGTACTACCATGCGGACACCACGCCCTACTTTCTCGTGGCGCTCTGGCGCTACTGGCGCGCGACGGCCGACGAGCCCTTGCTCGGCGAGCTGTGGCCGGCGGCGCAGCGCGCGTACCAGTGGTGTCTCACGACCGACACCGA
The DNA here is from genome assembly GCA_964478975.1 of uncultured Vicinamibacterales bacterium. Lineage (GTDB taxonomy): Bacteria > Acidobacteriota > Vicinamibacteria > Vicinamibacterales > JAHECP01 > CAYZKQ01. Next base: position 23,386 of record CAYZKQ010000015.1, read on the forward strand.
CGGCGACGGGCTCATCGAGAACACGGCGGGTGGGCTCGGCGCCGTGGAGGTCGGTGCACTCGGCGAGCGGCTGCACCAGGACATCTACCTGGCAGCCGTGTGGGTCGCGGCGCTCGAGGCCATGCAGGCGCTCGCCGCGGTCCGCGGCGACAGCGGGCTCGCTCGCGACGCCAAGGATCGCTGGGCACGCGCGACGGCGGCGCTCGAGGAGCGCTACTGGCTCGAGGCCGCCGGTCACTACGCCTTCGGCGTGCTGGCGGGCGGTGGGGTCAACGAGGCGCTCACGGTGTGGCCGGCGACGGCCCTGGCCTTCGGGCTCCTGGATCCCTCGCGCGGCCGCCGCACCCTCGCGCAGCTGTCGGCCCGGCGCCTGACGACCGACTGGGGCGTCCGCATGCTGGCCGCGGACCATCCGCTCTACGGCCCGCTCGAGTACAACATGGGCGCGGTCTGGCCGTTCGTCACCGGTTTCGCGGCGCTGGCACACTACCGGTACGGCCGCCCGTGGGCGGGCTATCCGCTCGTCCAGGCGGTCGCCCGCCTGACGTTCGATTTCGCGCGCGGCCGCCACCCGGAGCTGCTCTCGGGCGAGTTCTACCGGCCGCTCGACACCGCCGTCCCGCACCAGTTCTTCGCCACGTCCATGTTCGTGACGCCGCTCCTCTCCGGCCTGTTCGGCTGGGACCCGGACGCGGCGCGCGGCCGCGCCGTGCTGGCACCGCAGCTTCCGCCCGCGTGGGCGCGTGCGGCGGTGCGCGGGCTGCGGGCGGCCGACACGCGTGTGGACGCCGCCTTCGAACAAGCGCCCGGTCGCTGGCGCGCCACGGTGGCGGCCCGCGGGAGAAGAATCCGGATTTTCGTGTCCCCGGCACTGCCGGCCGGAGCACGGGATGTGGCGTGGACCGTGGACGGCCGGCGCGTTCAGCCGATCCGATTCCGGAGCCCGCGGGGCGACGACCCAGCGGTCGAGATCGCGGCGTCGGACGCGCCGACCGCCGTCGAGGTAACATGGCAGGGCGGACTCGTCCCCGACGCCCCGGTCGAGGTGCCGGCTCCCGGCGACCAGAGTCACGGCCTGCGCATTCTCGCCTTCGAGGCGGCCGAGGACGGCTGGCGCGCCACCGTGGAAGGCGACGCCGGGCGCACCTACGAGTGGCGCCTCTTCGGCGAGCGCGTGGGCGAGGTGCGTGGCGCGCAGCTCCTGGACTCGGCGCGCGGCCTGACGCGCGTCCGCGTGCGCTGTCCGGACGCCGCCAGCCCGACGTCGGTCGTGGAGATCGACCTGCGGCGGGCCCCGGCGCGGGGTCGGCCGCCCGCCTCCTGATCGCCCTGACCGCCGCGGCCTCTCGCTCAGGGGTCGAGCGGGGTGCCGACGCCCGCGGCGACCGCGCGGTCGTAGATCTCCCGCGCCACCGTCAGGTCTTCGATCGCCAGGCCCAGGTTCATCGCCATCGTCCGTTCTTCGGCCCGCTCCCGTCCCGGCTTGACCCCCGTCACGAGCTCGTCGAGCGAGGCGTCCGGCGTCGGGGTCCGCTGAAAGTACCCGAGGCTCCGGTAGTAGGCGAACTGCGCGTGGTCGTCCGTGGCGAGCGTGTCGATCTCGGCGAGGGCGTCGGGCGCCCAGTAGCTGTCGAAGTCCACGGCGCTCGCGAACGCGCCGCGCTGCAGCCAGCCCGCCCGGATCGTCGCGTGCGGCGTCTTCAAGATGGGGCCGGCGGTGACGACGAGGTCGGCCGCCACGACCGCATCGCGGGGCGAGGTGACGGGGACGACGGCGATGGCGAGGCGCGCCGACATCTCGCGGGCGAACCGCTCGGCAGCCTCGCGCGAGACGTCGTACGCATACACGCGTGTCAGGCGGAACTCGGCGGCCAGCGCTTCGAGGTTCGTCCGCCCCTGGACGCCGCAGCCGAGGATCGCCGCCGTCTCGCTGTCGCGGCGCGCGAGGTACCGGGCCGCCACCGCAGTGGCAGCGCCCGTCCGCGCTCCGGTGATCCACGTGGCGTCCATCACCGCCAGCGGCTCTCCCGTCTCGTCGTCGTTCAGGACGATGAGGCCGGTGATGTAGGGTCGCCCGCGGGCGGGGTTGGCCGGGTAGCCGCTGACCCACTTGAGGCCGGCGGCACGACGCGCGGGGAGGTAGGCCGGCATCGCGTGAATGAACGCGTCGGGGCGCGGGTGGACGCCGGGCTTCGGCGGCATCTCGACCCGGCCTGCGCCCTTCTCGCGGAAAGCGTCTTCGACCAGGCGGATGACCGTGGCCATCTCCGGGGCCACCCGCTCGACATCGCGGCGCGAGAGATAGAGGATCATGCGCTTGCCTTCGCTCCTGCCCGAGTATAATGTCCCGGTCTCATGGAGCGAGGAGGGTCATGATCGGGCGATCAGTCGGATACGGCGCGGCGGTGGTGGTCACGAGCCTGGCGGTGGCCGCGTGCGCGGGCGGATCCCGGGAGCGCCAGTTCGGGCGCGAGGACGTGGCGGCCATCCGGCAACTCATCGACGGGTTCGTCGCGGCTTACAACGCGAAGGACCCCGACAAGGCGGCCAGCTATTTCTCGGGCGCGGCCACGTTGATGCCACCGAATTCGTCGGCCGTCCACGGGCCCGAGTCGATCAAGGGGTACTACCAGATCCGCTTCGACCAGCAGGGCGCGACCGATCTGCAGGTGGAGCCGGGCGAGATCCAGGGCAGCGGGACGCTCGCCTACATCGTCGGGACCTACACCCTGCGCCTCGCGCCCCCGGGTGGGTCCGAGTCCCGCGACCGCGGAAAGTTCGTGTGGATCGCGCGCAACATGCCCGGCAACAACTGGCGGTTCGAGGTGCACATCTGGTCGAGCGACCTCCCGCCGGCGGCACCGCCGGCCACCGAAGGCGAATCCAAGAAGTAGCGGGGCCCTCCGAGCGCGGAAGCGAACAGCCTCGTGTTGTGCGGGGGCTAACACTCGTCCTCCCCCAGCGGCTCGTGCCATCGAGGGCTTGAGCCGGTCCTGGCGCCGCCGTACGCGAAGGAGGGCGGGTCGGCCTTCCTCGGCTTCCACTACGGCCGCGTCCTGAACCCGACGGCGAACGTGCGCCACGCGTTCAAGACCCAGTGGGATTGGTCCATCCCCGTCGGACGCGGGCGCCGGTTCGGGTCGAACCTCCATCCGATCCTGAACGCGATCCTGGGCAACTGGGACTTCAACGGCGTCGGGCGCGTGCAGGCGCGGGTGCTCAACTTCGGAAACGTCCGGCTGGTCGGCATGACCGCGAAAGACCTGCAGAAGATGTACAAGTTCGACCTGCGGGTCAACCCGGACACGGGGCTCCTCACGCCGTTCATGTTGCCGGCGGATGTCATTCTCAACACCCGCCGCGCTTTCAGCGTCAGCACGACCTCGCCCACGGGCTACTCGGGCCTCGGCGTGCCCGAGGGGCGGTACATCGCGCCGGCCAACAGCGAGAGCTGCATCCAGCTCAAGAGCGGCGACTGCGCCCCGCGCACGCTGCTCATCCGGGCGCCGTTCTTCACGCGCTTCGACGTCGGCCTGACCAAGCGGTTCCCGTTGGGCCAGCGGCTGTCGTTCGAGGTGAAGGCGGACGTGATGAACGTGTTCGACAACGTCAACTTCGACCCCGTGGCCAACCCGGGCAGCGGGGCGACGATCTTCCAGGCCACCTCGGCCTACCGCGACCCCAGCAACACCTTCGACCCGGGCGGCCGCCTGGGCATGCTGTCGGTGCGGCTCAACTGGTAGCGACGTGCCGCGGCGCGGCCTGCGTCCGGCGACCCCCGCCGGGCGCGGGCCGCCGCCCGTCTGGTCCGCCGCCATCCTTTCCCCGACCCCGCTGAACGCACGCTGAAGACGGGGTGTGAACCTTTTTTCAGTTGACCCCGCGCGGTCGGTTCACGTGTCCTGAGAAGAGGCGGACTCGCTCGCTCCGGCGACACGCCTGGCCCGGCCGCTCGCGTGCGACGGGTGCCGCCGCTGCGTCGAGCAGTGTCCGGGTCAGGCGCTCACGCTCCGATCGACGGCCCGCGACCGGACAGCGCCGGCCTCGGTGCCGGGGAGGATGGGCACCGAGGACGGGCGCCGTGCGCGCTCCGGGCGCGCAAGCCTTCAGCGCGCTCGCGCGTCAGAACCGATAGGTGAAGGCGACGTACCCGATGTGGGCCCTGTAGCTGGGGGCGAAATAACTCCCAAGGTTGAACAGCCGGTTCCCCCACTGGTGTGACCGCGACGTGTCCCGCAGGAGGAACTCGCTGCCGACCGGCTCGACCCACGGCAGCGTCGTCTCCTGCTGCCAGTCCGCCAGGCGGAACCGCTCGTAGCTGTAGCCCACGA